>DAORUY010000181.1:0-5958 GCA_035433445.1 Paracoccaceae bacterium | reverse complement strand
AAGCGCGTCTTCCTCGGCCAGGATCACCTCGCCCCCCGCCCGTGCCGCCAGAAGTGCTGCCATCAGCCCGGCCGGGCCGGAGCCGATCACCAGAAGGTCACAGAAGGCCCAGGCTTTCTCGTAGGCGTCTTCATTCTTCTGGCCAGAAAGCGCGCCCAGCCCTGCCGCGCGGCGGATCGCCGGTTCGTAGAGCTTTTCCCAGAAACTGCGCGGCCACATGAAGGTCTTGTAATAGAATCCCGCGCTGAAAAACGGCGCCATGAGGTCATTGACCTCCATCACGTCGAAGGCGAGCGACGGCCAGCGGTTCTGGCTGCGCGCTTCGAGCCCGGAGAAGATCTCCTGCGTCGTGGCCCGCACGTTCGGCACCTGCGCCGCCCCCTGCCCGACCGTCACCAGCGCCGAAGGCTCCTCGGACCCCGCAGTCACCACCCCGCGCGGCCGGTGGTATTTGAAGGACCTGCCCATCAGCCGAACATCGCCTGCCAAGAGGGCAGAGGCGAGCGTATCGCCCTCAAACCCGGTGTATTCTTTCCCGTCGAACCGGAACCCCACGGTCCGGCCCCGATCGATGATCCCCTTGCCTGCGATCCTCATGCCGATGCCTCGCCCTTCTTTGTGCGCGGTTTCTTCTTTGCCGGACTGTCGCCGCCGGGGGCATCTGCCGCCCCGGCCAACAGCCGCGCCGACAGGATTTCATGGGTGACGGTATTGCGCGTGACCTCGATCCAGGCCGAACAGCCCGTCTCGTGATACCAAAGGTCGCGGGTCGGTCCGGCGGGGTTGTCGCGCAGATGCAGATGATCGTCCCACGCGGACATCGGCGCATCAGGGCCGGGCCGCCGCAGGTAATCGTCAGACCCGTAGTAGTAAAATTCGCGCCGGTCGCGCGGGCCGCACAGGGGACAGGGAATGCGCATCTTTGGTCCCTTTCAGTGCAGGTTGTGCTGTGAACCCGTGCCTTCTTCATCCAGAAGATGGCCGGTCGCGAAACGATCAAGACGGAAGCGGCGGGCGACGTCATGGCTTTCGCCCGTCGCCATCAGATGCGCCATGCACCAGCCCGAGGCCGGGGTAGCCTTGAACCCGCCGTAGTTCCATCCGCAATCGAGGAACAGCCCGTCAATGGGGCTCTTGTCGATGATCGGGCTGCCGTCGGGCGTCATGTCGACAATGCCGCCCCAGCCGCGCAGGATCTTGGCCTTGCCGATCATCGGCATCAGCGTCATGCCCGCCTCCATCACATGTTCGAGCATCGGCAGGTTCCCCCGCGCCGCGTAAGAGGCGTAGAAATCCAGATCTCCGCCGAAGACCAACCCGCCCTTGTCGGACTGGCTGATGTAGAAATGTCCCATACCGAAGCTGACCACATGGTCGATCACCGGCTTCAGCCCCTCGGTGACAAAGGCCTGCAGCACGTGGGATTCAATCGGCAGGCGCATCCCCGCCATCGCCGCCACCTGGCTTGAGCGGCCCGCGGCAATGATCGCGACCTTCTTGGCACGGATCGGGCCGCGGGTGGTCTGCACCCCCGTAACCTTGCCGCCCAGAACGTCGATGCCTGTCACTTCGCAATTCTGGATCAGATCGACACCGCGACTGTCGGCACCCCGCGCATACCCCCAGGCCACCGCATCATGGCGCGCCGTGCCCGCCCGACGCTGGATCAGCCCGCCATAGATCGGAAAACGGGTCTGTTCATAGTCGAGATAAGGCAACATCCGTTTCAGCTGATCGCGGCTCAGAAGTTCGGCGTCGTCGCCCTGATTGACGATGGCATTGCCACGGCGCGCCGCCGCATCGCGCTGACCATCGGAATGGAACAGGATGATTTGGCCGCGCTGGGAATGCATGACGTTGTAGTTCAGCTCGCCCTCAAGCTTTTCCCAAAGCCGCAGCGAATGGCTGTAGAATTCGGAATTGCCCGGCATGAAATAGTTCGCGCGTACAATCGTTGTATTGCGCCCCACATTGCCGCCGCCGATATAGCCCTTCTCCAAGACCGCGATATTGGTGATCCCGTGGTTCTTGGCCAGATAATAGGCCGTTGCCAGCCCATGCCCGCCGCCACCGATGATCACCACATCATATTCCGTCTTCGGTTCAGGCTCGCGCCAGACCGGCTTCCAGCCCTTGTTACCGAATAGCCCTTCGGTGAACACTCTGAAGCCCGAATACCGCATGCCGAATGCCTCCTGCCCTGCCCGGCACTGAACCGGGTTAGTGGCATTTATTCAAGAGAAGTCGGGTGTTTCCTGCACAGTCCACGACAAAGTTTGTCGCAAAAGGCTGGCCCGATGGCGGCAGGGCACGCTATCGCGGCACTTTACTTGGCGCAGCCCCCCCCCTACCTTGCCCCGGTTCCCTATGAGAGGCGTGACGTGGTTCCCCGCACAATCGGCCATATCTGGATCGGCCCGCATCCCGCACCGAAAGACTGGATGCAAAGCTGGAAAGACGCCCATCCCGCTTGGACTTACCGGCTTTACGACAATGACTATCTGTGCAGCCGCCGTTTTCGCAATCAGGTGCAGATCAACGAATATTTCCGCCGGGGCAAATATGCGGGCGTCTCTGACCTGATGCGCTACGAGATCCTTTTCGAGCAAGGCGGCTTCCTGCCCGAGGCGGATTCGATCTGCCTTCACCCGGTCGACGCGCTGTTGTGCGAAGCCCGCGCCTATACGGTCTATGAATTTCCCGAAGGCCGCACCGGCATGATGTCGCCCTTCTTGGCGTCAGAACCGGGCAATCCCGTGATCGGGCGGGTGATCGAGGAACTGTCGCACCTGAAGCCTGATGAAATGAACAACCCCTGGACCACGACCGGCAACGGGTTCCTCAGACGGTTCTTTCATGCCAACCGCGACCTGCGGGCCAAGATTACGGTCTTCCCTTCGCACTATTTCATCCCCGAACATTACAAGGGCGAAAGCTACAGCGGGCCGGACCGGATCTATGCGCGCCAGCTGTGGGGTTCCACGCTCAGGGCCTATCCGCACAGCAAAGGGCGCGGGCCAATGACCGCAGAAGAGATCGAGAGTGCGCGCGCGACTGTTCTCTCTGCTCTACAGAAAAAACTAGATATTGAAATGTGTTAGATCACATTCTCAAGCAAGACCCTCAGCAAGGATCGGCCCTTCGGAATGGAAAGCAGATGAAAATCCTCTTTTGCGGCGCCCATCCGGACGATGCCGAAATCTACGCATTCGGCACCCTTCTTGCCTGGCGCGAGGCGGGGGCGTCGGTGACGATCTTTATCGCCGCACAGGGAAATATGGGCACCAAGGACCGGACCGCAGGACGCGACCTGTCGGAGGTCCGGCGCGCTGAAGCAGAACGTTCGGCCGCGATGATCGGCGCGAAGCTTGTCACCGCTGGCCTGACCGACCTTGGCATCGCTCCAAACCGCTTCCGGCTGGCAAACCACCTGCAAACGGTCGCTCATTCCGAACAGCCCGATGTGATCATTACCCACAGCCCGAACGACTATCACATCGACCATCGGGCGCTATCTGGGGTGGTAGGACTTGCGGCTGGCGACGATTTCCCGATCATCCATGTCGACACGATGAAAGGCGCACATTTTCAGCCTACCCATTTCGTCGATATCGGCCGTCATCAAGACAGGAAGTTCGAGTGCCTGCGCCAGCATCATAGCCAAAAGCCACGCCGCTATGTGCTGGCGGCTCTGGAACTGGCGGCCCGTCGTGGCAAACAGGCGACCGGACTAGAAGGCCAATATATGGAGGCATTCCGCTTCGCCCCCGGCCCAAAATTCAAGCATGCGGAGAAGTTCTTCCCGCCTGGCACCATTGAAGCCCATACGATCATTCTGCCCGCCCCCGGCGGACGCCCCCTTGCTCCGGGCAGTTATCAGATCAATATCGACGATCCCGCCGACCGATCCGCCGCCAAACGGAGCGCCTGAGGCCGCGCAACGCAATCGCGCCACACTGCTGTATGGCGCGATTGCTGGTTCACACCTGCTCTGCCCGGTCAGTAGGCAAGGCGGTAGTAATCGACTTCAAAATTGTTCTCCATGCCGGCGCCGCAGAAGCCCATCTGCATGTTCGAGGTGCCGGACACGGTGTCGGCCGAGATCATCGACACGCCTTGGATCCCGTCGGCGTTGGCAGTGAATTCAATCTCTTTCACCGCCAGAATCTGCGAGCCGAACATGTTCAGCCCCGCCGCCATATGCACACCGCCCATGGTCACAAGCTGAACACCGCCGCCGACGGCACAATCGTCGTTCTTGCCGAACGAGATGTTGTCAAGGCCGCTGCCTTTCTTGCCGCCGCTGCCGGCGGGGCCCTTCAGCGACATATCACCAGTATTGGTCGTGGCGATGATCACGTCCTCGAATTGCCCTTCCTTCTCGAACTGGATCGGCGCACTGGTGACCAACGCTACCTGCGTGATCGTGCCCGTGATCTTCAGCGTGCCGCCACATTCTATCCTGTGGATCCGCCCCACGGTCAGGTCGGCCGCATCGAGATCACAGCTCGCGACATCAATCGGCGTCGAATTGGTGATGTAGCTGAAGGCATTTTCTGGTCCGCCGGCGGCCAACTGTTTCAGTGTGGTCAGGTCACCCGTCTGCAGCGCCGCGATGATGTCCTCGATCCGCTTGATGACGCGGATGTTGTAGAAGGATTCACGCAGCGCCTCGAGAAGGCCCTCATTCCTCACAAAACCGGAAGCCGAGACATCCAGATCATCTACATTCGGCATCGAAACGATGGTTCCCGCCTCGAAATAGTTGTTGTTGTTGATCGAGATCGAGGCGTTGGAATGCATGCAAAATCCATTCTCGAACCCGTTGTTGCTTTGGATATCCACCTGTTTATCGCCGACGAAGCCTTCGCGCAGGCAGCTCGGGCGATAGGTTTCATAGACCGAAACCGTGGCCACATCCCAAGCCGCAAGTCCGGCGGCCGACAGAAGGAAGGTCGTGACGCCATTGCCGCGCGAACGGTCGCGGTGGGCCACGACCTTGACGGCGCTGATCGAGTCGGGGTCAGGGGTGAAGACGCGCGTGGCGGGGTCCCACGTGCCGAATTCTATGTCCTCCGCGGCGACGACATCGCCGACTTCGTTACTGCCGAGGTTCTCGGAAGCCACAGCGACCGCGTTCTGGATCGCCTGCTCCTTACCGGCGTCAAGACGTGTCACCAGCGCCGTATGACCGGCATTGTCAGCCGCGACCTGAATGATACTGCGCACTTTGTAGGCATTCGCCACGTCAAGCGACAGGCCGCTGACTATGCAGATCGTCAGGAACAGGATGAAACCATAGACGCCCAAGGCACCGTCAGTGCCGTACAGGAAGCTCCGCGCGCGTGAACTGATCATGTCAGAACTCCACATACTGTTGGGTCCGAACCTGGACGGAATTGCTCATGAGGAGCGAGGCCGCGCCAGTGACCACAAGGCTCGAAACCGGGACCGACACGTTGGTGACGACAACGCCATCGACGATCGAGATGCTGCTGGTCATGCCGTCATAGTTTGTGAGGCTGGCGGCGAGTTTTGACTTGCCGGCCTCAATCGACGGGATACGCCCGACCGACAGGCCGCGGTTCACGTCCTCCACCGCGCGCACGATGCGGCTGTAGGAGTGGAAGATCATGGTGACGTCAACCGACAGGCTGAGGATGTAAAAGAACATCGGTAGCCACAGCACAGCCTCGATCGTGGCGGCACCGTCTTCGTCGGATGCAAAGTCCCGACGCGCCCGCAAACAGCGTAGTGGCATGACAAACCCCTTCCCGAGGATCCCGCAATGTTTCAGTCGCACCCAGCATGCAAATCCTGTGGTGGAATTGCGGCTAATTGTTGGCGATAAGTCATGATTATTTAAGGGAATATCCGCTAAGAAGTGGTCAAAGATACTTATTCTTAACCCCACATTCTCCAAGTAAGTCGCTGATTTCGCTGTCGTAATCGTGATAT
>DAORUY010000180.1:0-6076 GCA_035433445.1 Paracoccaceae bacterium | reverse complement strand
TCTTCGATGAACAAGCTCAGAAGCTGCGGGCGGCCGCTGACCCCGGCCTTTCGGTAGATCGCATTGGTCTGCGCCTTGACCGTGCCTTCGGCGGTCTTCCGCAGGGTGGCGATTTCGGCGGTGCTCATTCCCTTGATCGCAAAAAGCGCCACATCGCGTTCAGAGGCTGTTAGCCCCCAATCCTCGAACCGTTCTTCCAGAAGGTCCATGAAGACGCCCGAAGCGCGGCGAAGCTTCTCCTCGGCGAGGCGGCGGTCGCGCGCCATGCGCCGCAGCGCCACGCCGCCCAGAACGACCCCAAGGATCAGGCCCAGTGCCGCGCCGAGTTCCAGGAATTCGCGGGTTTGCCATGCCAGCGGGCGGGCATAGATGCCAAGGACCGAAAAGAGGATGTCGGACACGAAAAACAGCGCGCAAAGTGCCTGCGCGGACAGGATCAGACCAATGATCAAACGCCCGCGCATGGGCAAGCTCCGGGATTGTGGATCGCAAGGGCGGGCGGCCGATCAATCATCATCGTCATCACTGGAACCACCACCGCTACCGGAACTGCCTCCGCTGCCGGAATTGCTACCCGATCCGGATCCCGAACTGCCGGACCCGGAATTGTCGTCATCGTCGTCATCGTCGTCATCGTCATCGTCATCGCTGCCGGATCCGGAGCCGGATGTTCCGCTACCAGAAGAACCGGATCCCACCAGCGAAGGCGATTGCGGACTTCCGGCAACCGGCTCGCCCGAAGCATCCAGCAACACTTCCCAGTAATCGCGCAGGATTTCGCCGGTGCGCGGATCAAGGATGATCTCGCGATGGAAAGCGGTGCTGGTTGCCTCGATCCGCGTCCGGCCCAAAAGCGTGCGGCTGACGTCGATCTGCACATAGCCTTGGGCGCGCAGATCGCCGACGATCGTGTCTACGATCGCATTCGCGAACGCGGCCCCGGCGGAAAGCGCCAGGGCCAAAAGGCTTGCACCGATAAGTCTGTGTTTCATTTGTCTACCATGGCCACGGGCCCCGCATTCGTCGAGTATCGTCGTGAAGCGGGACCCGGGCAAGCCTTCGTCACTTTCGATCAGTCGTCGTCACTGCCCGAACCGGAATTTCCGCCGGAGCCGGAATTGTCGTTGTCGTCGTCATCGTCGTTGCCCGAACCGGAATTGTCGTCGTCATCGTCGCTGTCATCGTCGTCGCTGTCATCATCGCTGTCATCATCGCTGTCGTCGTCGTCGTCGTCGGAGCCGTCGACAAAATCGTCATTGTCGGTGTCGACGATCACGCCTGGCGTGACATTTTCGCCCGGACGGACCGCTTCGGTTTCACGCTTCAGCACGGCGCCGGTTGCGTTATCGATCACCACCTCGGTCTTGGTATCGCCCTTGATCGCTTCGATCTTGGTCTGGGTCGGGCCGACCTTGACCTCGATCCGCGTGTATCCGTCAGCCTTGAACTGATCGACGGCGGCTTGTGTCGCATCCTGCGCAAGCGCCACGCTTGCGGCCAGCGCAAAGACGGCGGCCATGAAGGTTGTGCGTTTCATCTGTATCTCCTGCCTTTCGGTTTGTGTCCGCCATCTGCGTCAAAACATTCGGCGCTCATGAAGGCCGCCCCGGCATCGCCGGAGGGGCCATTTCTATCAGAGGCTCACCCCTGGCACTCGGCATGTTCCTGCACATCGCCTGCGTCATCGCAGCCCGATCCGCCGGGGATCCGCGGGCGATCACGCCCCGACCCCGAACCATCATCATCGCTGCTGTCATCATCGTCCGAGGAATCGTCAGAGTCCCCGCCACGACCATCATTGTCGTCGCCCGGACCATCGTCAGCGCCCCGGCGCGCCAGCTGCATCAGGGGCGATTCAAAAACGCCGTTCATCGTATGGCCCGGGCCATGTTCGCCGTGGTCATCGCCGGGCGCGTCATCGCGGCCCCGGCCGCGGCGGCTGAACTCATCCGCCACCGGCAGGGTCCAACCCGCCATGTCGCTGACCGCCGCAAACTCGTTGAAACTCATCACATACGGCTCTTGCGCCTGATCAACGGCAGCCCCGGCGCTACCTGCGAGGGCGATAGCGCATCCGGCGATAAAGACTGTACGTTTCATGATCGTAACTCCCTGATGTCCGCGCCACTGGTCGGCGCAGCCCCAGATCAACGCGAACCGGGCGACAGGATAAATTTGCCTGAAGTTTAAGGCCCGGTCTCTAAACCTCAGACCAAACGTCCTAAACTCGGGTTTAGGGACCTGCCCTTGTCAGATAGGGCGAACGAAAAACCGGCCCCGAGTCAGTCGTCGGGGCCGGTTTATGGCGGTAGGCAAAAAGTTTAAGCCGACAGGCGCGTCACTCAGACCTTCATGTCGAATCCGAGGTGCTTGGCGACGGTGAAAATATCCTTGTCACCGCGTCCACACATGTTCATCACGATGATATGGTCGCGCGGCAGCGTCGGCGCGATCTTCATCACATGGGCCAGCGCATGGCTCGGCTCCAGCGCCGGGATGATCCCTTCCATCTGGCAAGACAGCTGGAAGGCCTCAAGCGCCTCCGCGTCGGTGATGGAGACATATTGCGCGCGGCCCGTGTCATGCAGCCAGGCATGTTCCGGCCCGATGCCGGGATAGTCCAGCCCCGCCGAGATCGAGAACCCTTCGAGGATCTGCCCATCGGGATCTTGCAGCAGATAGGTGCGGTTGCCATGCAGGACGCCGGGGCGCCCGCCGGTCAGGGATGCGCAATGCTGCATCCGGTCGTCCACACCCTTGCCGCCCGCCTCCACACCGATGATGCGCACCGACTTGTCGTCAAGGAACGGGTAGAAAAGCCCCATCGCGTTCGACCCGCCGCCAATCGCGGCCACCACCGTATCGGGCAGGCGGCCTTCGCCTTCCTGCTCCGCCAACTGCCAACGCACTTCCTTGCCGATGATCGACTGGAAATCGCGCACCATCGCCGGATAAGGATGCGGCCCCGCCACCGTACCGATGCAATAGAACGTGTCGCGCACGTTCGTCACCCAATCGCGCAGCGCGTCATTCATCGCGTCTTTCAGCGTGCCGCGCCCCGATGTCACCGGATGCACCTCGGCCCCCAGAAGCCGCATGCGGAAGACGTTCGGCGCCTGCCGTTCCACATCATGCGCGCCCATATAGACCACGCATTTCAGCCCAAACTTCGCGCAGACGGTGGCGGTTGCCACCCCGTGCTGACCCGCACCGGTTTCGGCGATGATCCGGGTCTTGCCCATGCGGCGTGCGAGGATGATCTGGCCCAGCACATTGTTGATCTTGTGCGCGCCGGTATGGTTCAGCTCGTCGCGCTTCATGTAGATCTTGGCACCGCCCAGATGCGCGGTCAGCCGTGACGCATGATAAAGCGGGCTGGGGCGGCCCACGTAGTGCTTCCACAGATCGTCCATCTCGGCCCAGAAGGTCGGGTCGGTCTTGGCGAACTCATAGCGTTCCTCAAGATCGAGGATCAGCGGCATCAGTGTCTCGGACACGAAGCGCCCGCCGAAATCGCCGAACCTGCCCTGTTCGTCGGGTCCGGTCATGAAGCTGTTGATCAGGTCTTCGGCCATCTGGCGCCTCCACTCAAGACAGTTCGCGTTTATAGCCTATGTGGGACGGGGTAAAGCCGAGCCGCTCATAGAAACGATGGGCATCGGCGCGGCTGCGGTTTGTCGTCAACTGCATAAGGCCGCACCCCGCCGCGCGGGCGCGTTCTTCCGCGTCCGCCATCAGCGCGGCACCGATCCCCCTGCCCCGCAGGTCAGAGGCCACGCGCACCGATTCCACTTGCGCGCGGCGCGCGGCGCGCAGCGACAGGCCAGAGATGAAGGTGATCTGATAGGTGGCGACAATCCGGTCCCCATCCTCGCCAACGATCAGATGATTGTGGCCCTCGTCCCGCATCCGGTGAAAGGCGGCAAGATAGGCCGCGTCGGCCTGCCGCTCGCGGCCCGCACCCAGCACATCGTCCGTCAGAAGTGCCACGACGGCTGGCACATCCTCGGCGTTGGCCGGGCGGAACCGGATCATCCCTGTGCTGCCGCAATGAAGGCCCGGATCAGGCTCTCGTCCTTCACGCCCGGCGCTGTCTCTACCCCCGAAGACACGTCGACCTGGCGGGCATTGGTCGACCGGACGGCCAGCGCCACATTTTCGGGCGTCAGCCCGCCCGCCAGCATCCAGGGCCGCCGCCAGACCCGGCCCAAAAGCAGCGTCCAATCGAAGGCGAGGCCATTGCCGCCTGGCAGGGCCGCATTCTTTGGCGGCTTGGCATCGACAAGGATCTGGTCGGCAACATTCTGGTAAAGGTCGAGCGTCGCGAGGTCGGCGCGGTCCGCGACACCCACCGCCTTCATCACCGGAAGACCATAGCGCGCCTTCACTGCGGCCACGCGCTCGGGGCTTTCGGCACCGTGCAGTTGAAGCATGTCGAGCGGAACGGCCTTCGTGATCGCATCCAGTTCTGCATCAGTCGCATTCACCGTCAGCGCGACCTTGGCCACACCGGCCGGGGCAAGCATCGCCAGCGCTGCTGCGTCCGACAGGGCAAGATGCCGGGGCGATTTTGCAAAGAACACGAACCCCACGTAGGCCGCACCCGCTGCGGCCGCAGCCTCGACATGGGCCGGCTCGCGCAGGCCGCAGATTTTCACCCGTGTGTTCATGATCTTGCTTTAGCCGGGACCGGGCCGAAAGAAAACCGCCGGTCTCCGCGCGGGGTCAGGTCTTTTTCGCCTCCAGGAGCGCCAGCACGTCATCCTCGGCGCCGGGCGCATCGCCTTTCAGGCGGGTCAGCTCCCGTTCCAGCTGGCCGACCTTCTGGCGGTGGCGCACCGCCTCGCCGCGCACGCTGGCGCTGCGGACCCATTCCCAGACGAAGCCCAGCGCCAGACCGATCAGCACCCCGCCGAAGATGACGACGAAAAGCGGCACGTCCATCACCCAGCCAAGGCCAAGGAACATATCCATGTCTTCGGGGATCAGGCGCAATGTCACCGACGCACGGTTGGCCGAGGCGACGGCCAACAACATCAGCGCCAGAGCCCCCAGCACAAGATAGCGTAACGCCCTGATCATTGGTCTAAACTCAGTCTCCGTTCAGCCGGTCACGCAACAGCTTCCCCGTCTTGAAGAACGGTACATGTTTTTGATCGACGCTGACCGATTCCCCGGTGCGGGGGTTGCGGCCCGCGCGCGCATCGCGCTTTTTCACCGAAAAGGCCCCGAAACCGCGCAGCTCGACCCGGTCGCCCCGCGCCATCGCTTCGATGATCTCATCGAAGATCGTATTGACGATCCGTTCGACATCCCGCTGAAAAAGATGCGGGTTTTCTTCAGACAGTTTCTGGATCAGTTCAGACCGGATCATCACCCCCCCTGTGATGGCCTCTATTGTGCCACCCTCATGTTCTTCAGGGGGACTATAGGACCAAATCGCCGCCCGACAAACAGGAAAGCCATTGTAATGGCGCGATTTTCCCCGTGATTTTGCCCACCTGTCCGGCAGAAACCCGCGCCAGATGTGTGACGCAGCGCAGCAACCTTATGCCGCTGCGCAGAAAATCCGACCAAAGGTCTGCGGCCCGAATCGGCCAGACAAGAAAAAACCCCGCCCTTTCGGGCGGGGTTGGGGTCGTCGGGCCTGAGCCCGCGATTACTTGTTGCCCTTGAGCGCCGCGCCCAGGATGTCGCCCAGCGACGCGCCCGAGTCCGACGAGCCATACTGTTCGACGGCTTCTTTCTCTTCGGCGATCTCGCGCGCCTTGATCGACAGACCCAGTTTGCGGGTCTTGCTGTCGACGTTGGTCACGCGGGCATCCACATGGTCGCCCTTCTGGAAACGCTCGGGGCGCTGGTCGGCGCGGTCGCGCGACAGGTCGGACCGGCGGATGAACGACTTCATGCCGTTATACTCCACCTCGATGCCGCCCTCTTCGACCGCAGTGACCGTGGTCGTGATGACCGAGCCACGCTTCACGCCGTCAACCGCGTCCGAGAACGTGTCGGCATCCAGACCCTTGATCGAGAGCGAGATACGCTCTTTCTCGACATCCACTTCGGTGACAGCGGC
>DAORUY010000179.1:0-6078 GCA_035433445.1 Paracoccaceae bacterium | reverse complement strand
CCGCCGGAATATTGCGGACGCGGAACACAAAACTGGTCATCATCCCGTCCGCGCCGCGGCGTTTCAGGTCGGGCTCGCGCGACATGACCAGAAAGCGGGTCGTATTGTTCGACTTGTCTTCGATATGGCGGGCGATAACATCGAGACCATAAATCTCCCCCGCGAGTTCGGAGGCGAGAGCGGCAAGCTTCGGATCGCCTACCTGTGCCACATGGCGGGCCGAACCGGCAGTGTCTGCCCCGGTCACCGGCTTCAGCCCATGCTGGCGCAAGAACCCCCGGCACTGGCCCAAAAGCACAGTGTGGCTCATCGTGGCTTCGATCTCATCCAGCTTGGTTCCGGGAACGGCCAGAAGATTGATGTGAACCCGCACGAACGCTTCGTCGATGATATGCAGGCCGCTTTCGGGCAGAAGATGGTGAATGTCCGCGACCCGGCCGTAGGTCGAATTTTCGACCGGCAGCATCGCCAGATCAACATCGCCGCGCCGGCAGGCCTCGATCACATCTTCAAAGGTCGCACAGGGCACGGCCTCCAGGTCGGGCCGGGACTGCCGGCAGGCCTGATGGGAATAGGCCCCGGGTTCCCCCTGAAAGGCGATGCGACCGGACATTTCACTTCTCCGCTGGGCAACGGCCCGAAAAAGGGCAATACGTCGCGCTAACTATACCTTGATCCTTGCGGGGGGAAGCGGATAGATACGCCGCAAACCTATGCCATAACCGGGGCGCGACATGTTCGACACGATGACAGTAACGAAGGCGGGCGGCGCGCTGTGCGGTGCCTTTCTGATCTTCCTTCTGGGCAAATGGGCGGCGGAGTCGCTTTATAACACCGAGCCCGCATCGCATGGCGGCGAAGAGGTCGCACAGGCCTATTCGGTTGACACCGGAGCGGCCGAAGGTGGCGAGGCAGCGGCCGAGGAAGGCCCGGATTTCGCAACGCTTCTGGCAGCCGCCGATGCGGCCGCGGGCGAAAAGATCTTTGGCAAGTGCAAGGCCTGCCATAAGCTTGACGGCGCCGACGGCACCGGCCCGCATCTGAATGGTGTGGTCGGACGTGCAATCGCGAGCAGCGGCAGCTTCGGATATTCCGATGCGCTGAAAGGCCTTGGCGGCAACTGGGAACCGGAACGTCTGAATGAGTTCCTGACCAGCCCGAAAGCCTATGCCGCCGGAACGAAAATGTCCTTCGCGGGTTTGCCCAAACCCGAAGACCGGGCCAACCTGATCGCCTATCTCCAGTCGCTTGGCGGCTGAGAACGGCACAGCGCCGTGCGAATGGGCCGCCCACCGGGCGGCCTTTTTCGTGCGTTCACGCATTCGCAACTTGTCTGCGGGCAGTGCGGAGCATTAGCTTTGGCCCGACCAGCCGGAAGCGGCGTGCAAGGGAGAGGGATTCATGCGGGCAATGGCAAACGCACTGGCAGGAGAAAGCCGGGCCGCACCGTCATCCACGCGGGTCGGCAGGCTGGCGGCACTGGCGCTGGTGGCAGTGTTGGCCCATGCGCCCGTGTTGTCCGCGCAGGAAGATATCATCGTATCCCATGCGATCACCACTTTTGGCGATCCGCCGAAATATCCTGCCGATTTCGCGCATCTGGACTATGTGAACCCCGATGCCCCCAAGGGAGGAGAAATCTCTTTCTCGGCCGAAGGTTCGTTTGACAGTCTCAACCCCTACGCAACATTGGACGGGACGCCGGGCGCACTTTCGTCGTCGATGTACGAATCCATCCTTACCGGGGTAGCTGACGAGGTCGGTTCGAGCTACTGCCTTCTGTGCACCCAGATGGAATATCCAAAGTCAAAGGACTGGGTCATCTTCCACCTGCGTCCTGATGTGCTTTTTTCCGACGGAACACCTCTGACCGCGCATGACGTCGCCTTTTCCCACAACCTTCTGATCACCCAAGGGACGCCGTCCTATGCCGCCGAAGTCGGACGCCTGATCCCCAAGGTCGAGGCGCTGGATGATTTGCGGGTGAAGTTCACCTTCGCGCCAGACGTCCCCAGGATGGGTCTGATCGAACAGGCGGGCGGGACGCCGGTCTGGTCAAAGGCCTGGTTTGAAAAGACCGGCGCGCGACTTGACAAGGCGCGGCTTGAAACCTCGCCGGGATCCGGCCCCTATCTTCTTGCGTCCTTCGACGTGGGCAAGAATATCGTCTATCGCCGCAACCCCGAATATTGGGGGAAGGATCTGCCGATCAATCAGGGGCGATCCAACTTCGATACGATCCGGGTCGAATATTTCGCGGATTCGGATGCGGCTTTCCAGGGGTTCTCCGCAGGGGAGTTCACCTTCCGGCAGGAGAACAGTTCGATCAATTGGGCAACCGCCTATGACATACCGGCGGTGCAGAAGGGCTGGATCAAGAAGGATGAACTGGCAAACGGCAACTTGCCCGGGGCCAGCGGTTTTGTGTTCAATGTCCGCAGGGAATTGTTCCAGAACCGTGATTTGCGCCTTGCGCTTGGAAGAATGTTCAATTTCACTTTCACGAACAAGACCTTGCAATATGGTCTTTTCCGTCAGCGCGAGAGTTTTTGGCAGGCTCAACCCTTCAGGCCCAAGGCAAGCCCGAAGGGCTGGAACTGGAGTTGCTGCAATCGGTCGCAGACCTGACCGAGCCTGCAATCCTGACAGA
This sequence comes from Paracoccaceae bacterium, assembly GCA_035433445.1. Taxonomy (GTDB): domain Bacteria; phylum Pseudomonadota; class Alphaproteobacteria; order Rhodobacterales; family Rhodobacteraceae; genus TMP-24. The sequence goes on along the minus strand of DAORUY010000179.1, from coordinate 3,428 downwards.
AGACGTTTTCCTGCCGCATGTCTCGAGCGAGAGCCAACTGGACCGGGGCAATCTGCGCGCAGCACTCGCGCTGATGGAAAAAGCGGGCTACACGACAGGCGACGACGGCATGCTGCGCAATGCCAAGGGTGAAGTGTTGAAGATCGAGTTTCTTGAAACCCGGCCGAGTTTCGACAGGATCATCGCGCCCTATGTCGAGAACCTCAGAAAGCTTGGGGTGGACATTGCCTATAACCGCGTTGATCCGGCGCAATATCAGGCGCGCACCCAGTCCTTCGACTATGACATGATCTACGATGGCTACGTGAATGGGCTGGAAGAGGGGCTTGGCCTCAGCCAGCGGTACGGAACCAAAGAACGCAACGATATCTTCAACCCGGCTGGTTATGGCAATGTCGCCGTCGACAAGCTGATTGACGGGGTGGTGAACGCGAAGTCGAACGCCGAAATGGCAGCGGGCGTGCGGGCGATCGACCGGATCATGCGGCACGACTATTTCATGGTGCCGACCTGGTACAATGACAAGTACTGGGTCGCCTATTACGACATGTATGAACACCCGGAAAAAATGCCGCCCTACGCGCTGGGACAATTGGACTTCTGGTGGTACAACGCCGACAAGGCCGAAGCGCTGAAAGCGGCGGGGGCCATCAAGTAAAAGCACCGGCAAACGGTGCATTGGGGAAAAGGGCAGCGGACCGTTTATGGGCGCTTACATCCTGCGCAGGTTGCTTTTGACGATTCCGACTCTGATCGGGATCATGCTGGTGAATTTCGCCCTGACTCAATTCGTGCCCGGTGGCCCGATTGAGGCGATGATCGCCAAGATCGAAGGCCAGGGCGATGTGCTTCAGTCGATCACCGGCAGTGGTGGCGACGCCGGGGTGCAAGATGAGACGGCGGGCGAAAGCGAATATGCCGGCGCGCGCGGCCTGTCGCCAGAATTCATCAAGAAGCTGGAAAAACAGTTCGGATTTGACCGGCCCCCGCATGAGCGGTTCCTGAAGATGATGTGGGATTACCTGCGCTTCGACTTCGGCGAAAGTTACTTCCGGTCGATTTCGGTCGTGGATCTGGTCATCGAAAAACTGCCGGTGTCGATCACGCTGGGCCTTTGGTCGACGCTGATCGCTTATATCGTGTCGATCCCGCTTGGCATCCGCAAGGCGGTGCGCGACGGATCGGGCTTTGACACCTGGACATCGGGCGTGATCATCGTGGCTTACGCGATACCGGGGTTTCTGTTCGCGGTGATGCTGATCGTTTTGTTCGCGGGCGGCAGCTACTGGAAGATCTTTCCGCTTCGGGGGCTGACCTCGGACGGGTGGGAGGATCTGAGTCTGATCGGCAAGGTGATCGACTATTTCTGGCATATCGCCCTGCCGGTCCTTGCCTCGACCATCGCGAGTTTTGCCACGCTGACGCTGCTGACCAAAAACAGCTTTCTGGATGAAATCGGCAAACAATATGTGATGACCGCGCGCGCCAAAGGCCTTAGCGAACGCAAGGTCCTTTATGGCCATGTGTTCCGCAATGCGATGCTGATCGTGATTGCGGGTTTCCCCGGCCTTCTCTTGTCGGTGCTATTTGGTGGCGGTCTCTTGATTGAAGTTATCTTTTCGCTCGACGGATTGGGCCGCATGGGGTTTGAGGCCGCAGTGCAGCGCGATTATCCCATCGTCTTCGGTACGCTTTACACTTTTGGCCTGCTGGGGCTGGTCGTCGGGATTCTGTCGGACCTGATGTATGTCCTGGTCGATCCGCGCATCGACTTTGAAAAGCGCGAGGGGTAATGGCACTTTCCCCCCTGAACCAGCGCCGCTGGCGGAACTTCACGGCCAATCGTCGGGCTTACTGGTCGCTGTGGATCTTCTTGATTGCCTTCGGCCTGTCGCTTTTCGCCGAGCTTCTGGCCAATGACAAACCGATCTTCGTAAGCTACCGGGGCGACTGGTTCATGCCGGTCTATCGGTTTTATCCCGAAACCGCCTTTGGCGGCGACTTCAAGACCGAGGCCGACTACAAGGATGAAGGCGTGCAGTGCCTGATCCTGACCGGCGGTCTGGCCGAATGCTGGGACGATCCGGCAGGCGTGATCGCCGGCGCGGCGGACGGGGAGGTTCAGGGACAGGCGGTCTCGGCGGGCCGCATCCTTTGGCCCCCCATCCCCTACAGCTACCGTACCATCAACAATGTAGGCGCTGCCCCTTCAGCCCCGGACCGCAAGCACTGGCTTGGCACTGACGATACGGCGCGCGACGTGCTGGCGCGGATCATCTACGGCTTCCGCCTGTCGATCTTTTATGCGCTTCTGGTCACAGCGGGCGCGAGTGTCCTGGGCATCATCGCGGGCGCGGTCCAGGGCTATTTCGGCGGGCGCACCGACCTCATCTTTCAGCGCGTCATCGAGATCTGGGGCGGCACGCCGACGCTTTACGTGATCATCATCCTGTTCGCGATCCTGGGACGCAGCTTCTGGCTTCTCGTCGGCATCTCGATCCTTTTCGGTTGGCCCTCGCTTGTGGGGGTCGTCCGCGCGGAATTCCTCAGGGCGCGAAACTTTGAATATGTGCGCGCCGCGCGGGCGCTCGGCGTGTCGGACCGGGTGATCATGTTCCGCCATATTCTGCCCAATGCGATGGTGGCGACGCTGACGCTTCTACCCTTCATCGTGACCGGCGCCATCGGCAGCCTTGCCGCGCTTGATCTTCTGGGGTTCGGGCTGCCATCGAACCTGCCCTCGCTGGGCGAGTTGACCCAGCAGGCCAAACAGAACCTTCAGGCGCCCTGGCTCGCCTTTTCCGCCTTCTTCACCTTTGCCATCATGCTGGCGCTTCTGGTCTTCATCTTTGAAGGCGTGCGCGATGCGTTCGACCCCAGAAAGACCTTTGAATGAGTGACGTTCTGAAGGTCGAAAACCTGCGCGTCGGCTTCCGTCAGGACGGGCGCATGATCCCGGCGGTCAAAGGGGTCAGCTTTTCCGTCGGCAAAGGCGAGACACTTGCGATTGTGGGCGAGAGCGGATCGGGCAAGTCGGTGACGGCATTGTCGACGGTGGGGCTGCTGGGTCGCAATGCATTGGTTGAAGGTTCCGCGCGTTATGGCGAACGCGAACTGATCGGCGCGGACGAGGCGACCCTGCGCGCAGTGCGTGGCAATGACATCAGCTTCATCTTTCAGGAGCCGATGACCTCGCTCAACCCGCTGCATACGATCGAGCGGCAGCTGACGGAAAGCCTGGCGTTGCATCAGGGGTTGTCCGGCGCGGCGGCGCGGACAAGGGTGATCGAGCTTCTGGAGAAGGTCGGGATACGCGACCCCGCAAGCCGCCTTGGCGCCTATCCCCACCAGCTTTCGGGCGGGCAAAGGCAAAGGGTGATGATCGCGATGGCGCTGGCCAACGGGCCGGAACTGCTGATCGCGGATGA
>DAORUY010000178.1:0-6090 GCA_035433445.1 Paracoccaceae bacterium | reverse complement strand
TGTTCCCGCATATGACGGTGGGGGAAAACCTGTCCTTCCCGCTGGAAGTGCGCGGCATGTCCAAGGCCGAACGTGAAACCAAGATCATGCGCGCGCTTGACATGGTGCAGATGGGCAAGTTCGTGAACCGTCGGCCCGCCCAGCTTTCGGGCGGTCAGCAGCAGCGTATCGCGTTGGCCCGTGCGCTGGTGTTCGACCCCGAGCTGGTTTTGATGGACGAACCGCTCGGCGCGCTCGACAAGCAGTTGCGCGAACATATGCAGTTCGAAATCAAGGCGCTGCATGACCGGCTTGGCGTCACCGTCGTCTATGTGACGCATGACCAGGGCGAAGCGTTGACGATGAGCGACCGGGTCGCGGTGTTCAACGATGGCGTGATCCAGCAGCTTGATGCGCCGAGCGAGCTTTACGAACGCCCCAAGAACAGTTTCGTTGCGCAGTTCATCGGCGAAAACAACAAGTTGCCGGGTGTGATCGAGGAGCTTGACGGCCAGAAGTGTCTGGTGCGGCTGGGTACGGGCGAACTGATCGACGCGACGCCCGTCAACGTGCGGGAAAAGGGACAGAAGACCCTTGTGTCGATCCGTCCCGAACGGGTGGAGTTCAAACCCGAGATGATGCCCGCCGGAGCCCACATGATCGATGCCGAGGTGCTGGATGTCATCTACATGGGCGACATTCTGCGGGCGATCCTGCGAGTTGCAGGCAATGATGACTTCGTGATGAAGATGCGAAATACGCTGGGGCAGACACGCCTCAGCTCCGGACAGAAGATCAAGGTGGGCTGGCATCCGCAAGATGCCCGCGCGCTTGATCCGATGTGACCCCCGAAAGGGGAACGCCCTAGTGCAAGCGGGGCAACAAGAACAGGCCGGGAAAAGGCCTACGAACCAACCAGGGAGATAGGAATGAAGAAACTTCTCGTTTTGACCACCGCGCTGACGGCGATCGGTTTCGCCGCCAATGCGGATGTCACGGTCATGTCCTGGGGCGGCGCCTATGGCGAAGCCCAGACCGAAGCCTTCGTGAAGCCGTTCATCGCAGCGACCGGCAAAGCCACGATCATGGTGGACAGCGATAACCCGGCCCCGGCGATCAAGGCCATGGTCGAAGCTGGCAACGTGACGGTTGACGTGGCTTCGGTGGAATATGCCGACGCGATCCGTCTGTGCGACGAGGGCGTGCTGGAGCCGATCGATGCCGCCTCGCTGCCCGCAGGTGCCGACGGCACCCCGGCTGCCGATGACTTCCTCGCCGGCGCGGTGACTGAATGCGGCGTCTCGACCGACATCTGGGCCAACGTTTTCGCCTATGACACCTCGAAGTTCCCGGAAGGGCCGAAGGCGGTCGCGGACTTCTTCGATCTGGAGAAATTCCCCGGCAAGCGCGGCTTGCGCAAGGGCGCCAAAGCGGTTCTGGAACTTGCTCTGATGGGCGACGGTGTTCCGGCGGCAGAAGTCTATGCGACTCTGGGTACGCCCGAGGGTGTGGATCGTGCGTTCGCCAAGCTCGACACTATCAAGTCGGAAGTGGTGTGGTGGGAAGCCGGTTCGCAGGCCCCGCAGTTGCTGGCTGACGGCGAAGTCGTGATGACCACCGCCTACAACGGCCGTATCTTCGCTGCCGCCCAGAACGAAGGCAAACCCTTCCAGATCGTCTGGGACGGCCAGATCTACGAAAACGAAATGTTCGTCGTGCCGAAGGGTGCTCCGAACCTCGCTGACGCCATGGAGTTCGTGAAATATGCGACCTCGACCGAAGGTCTGCGCGCTTCGGCACAGCAGATCTCCTACGGTCCGGCCCGCAAGTCGGCCATGAAGGAAGAGCTGATCTTCAAGGACGGCAAAACCGTCATGGCGCCGCATCTGCCGACCGCGCCGGAAAACCTGACCAACGCGCTGGAAACCTCCTCGGCGTTCTGGGTGGACCATGACGCAGAGCTGAACGAGCGCTTCCAGGCCTGGCTGTCGCAGTAATCGACGCCCGATGAACAAATTTCCGGGCGCGGGATATTCCCGCGCCCGGCCTTTACCGATGAGGATCTGGCATGGCCGAAGCCGCTAAGACCGAACTGTTGCTGACGGCGGACGGGCGCCCGCTGAAAGCTGCGCTGGCAACCGCGCAGTCGCGGGCCAGACGCCGGGCCTTCCTGCTGGTCGCGCCGCTGTTGCTGTTTGTATTGCTGAGTTTCCTCATTCCCATTGTCTACATGCTCAAACGCTCGGTGGAGCATGACGGCTTTTCGGCCGCCGCCCCGAGCCTTTCGGCATGGTTCGACGCGAATTCCGACTTCGATCCCGCCGATCCGCCCGAAGCGGCGTTCGCAGCACTCGTGAGCGATCTGGCGCTGATGCAGACCGACAAGACGACTGGCCTTGCCGGCACGCGCATCAATTATACCGTGCCGGGGTCCATCAGCCTCTTCAAGGCAGGCGCGCGCGCCGCCAAGGATCTGGCCCCGCCCTACAAGGAGGCGCTGTTGCAGCTCGATCCCAACTGGGGTCAGCCCCGGCTTTGGCGCGGGATGGCCGCAGCATCGAACCCCTATACGTCCGAGTTCTATTATGTCGCGGCTGACCGCAAGCTGGGCGACGAAGGCTGGGCAAAGGGTGGCGACAAGGACCGGATCTATCTTTACCTTTTCGGCAAGACGCTGGTTGTGTCTGCGGCGATTACCTTCATCTGCCTGCTTCTGGCCTTTCCGGTGGCGCATCTCCTGGCCGTCCTGCCGATGTCCAAATCCTCGCTTCTGATGATCATGGTGCTGTTGCCGTTCTGGACATCGCTTCTGGTGCGCACGACGTCGTGGATTGCGCTGTTGCAAGAGCAGGGCATCGTGAACGACAGCCTGGTGTGGCTGGGGCTGGTGTCCGACGACAACCGGATTGCGGCCATGTACAATATGACCGGCACGATTGTGGCGATGACGCACGTCCTGTTGCCCTTCATGATCTTGCCGCTCTATTCGGTGATGCGGGTCATTCCACCGAGCTACGCGCGGGCCGCGCGCAGCCTTGGCGCGACAAGCTGGACGACGTTTCGGCGGGTCTATCTGCCGCAGACTTTGCCGGGGATCGCGGCAGGCTCGCTGCTCGTCTTCATCCTTGCGGTGGGCTATTACATCACGCCGGCGTTGGTCGGTGGCGCGGATGGGCAGCTCATCTCGAACCTGATCAGCTTCCATATGTCGAAGTCGAACTGGTCACTGGCGGCAGCATTGGCCGCGATCCTTCTGGTCGCGATCCTGTTGCTCTACTGGCTCTATGACCGGCTGATCGGCATCGACCGTCTGAAACTCGGCTGAGGAGAGACACATGGCACTTCCCATCTACGCCTCGCCGCTCGAACGGATCTGGCACTACAGCTATCTGGTGATCTGCGGGCTGATATTCCTCTTCCTGATCGCGCCGATCCTGATCGTGATCCCGCTGTCCTTCAACGCCGAGCCCTATTTCAGCTTCACCGAGAAAATGCTGACCTTCGATCCCGAAGGATATTCCCTGCGCTGGTACGATACGCTGCTGACGCTCGGCCATCCTACGGGTGACGCGCCCCGCGACAGCGGCTGGTGGGCATCGGTCTGGGAAAATGCCACGTGGGTGAAGGCGGCGAAGAACTCCTTCTGGATCGGGCTTTGGGCCACGATCCTGGCGACGACCCTGGGCACGCTGGCGGCGCTGGGTCTCAGCCGCCCGGAAATGCCTTATCGTCGGCTGATCATGGCGCTGCTGATTTCGCCGATGATCGTGCCGATCATCATCATCGCGGTTGGCATGAGCTTCTTCTTCGCCAAGGCTTGTGTGGCCCCTGACAGTGCCATCGGAATGGCTCTGGCGGCGGTGCTGTCGACCAAAGGATGCCTCGCCAATTCGCATCTGGGGGTCATCATGGCCCATGCGATCTTGGGCATTCCCTTCGTCATCATCACGGTGACGGCGACGCTGACCGGGTTTGACCAGTCGCTGATGCGCGCCTCCGCCAGCCTTGGGGCCAATCCGCGTACCACCTTCTTCAAGGTGGTGATGCCGCTGATCCTGCCGGGGATCATCTCAGGCGCGCTCTTCGCCTTCGTCACTTCGTTTGACGAGGTGGTGGCGGTCCTGTTCATCGCCGGACCGGAACAGCAGACCATTCCCCGCCAGATGTTCAACGGCATTCGCGAGGCGATCAGCCCGGCGATCCTGGCGGTTGCGACGATCCTGGTGATCGTGTCGGTCGGGCTTCTGACGATGGTTGAACTGCTCAGGCGGCGATCCGAGCGGCTGCGCGGCGTCACGCCCCGCTGAGCGCAGGCTCACACTGGCCAGCGGCGGGTGGGCGACAGGTTCTGTTCCCAAAGATCCCGGCCGGACGCACTTGCGCTGTTTCAGGGCAGGTTGGGCGGGCGATAGTCCGGCAGCCCGGCCATCCGCAACCGGACGCTGTCGTGGATCGTCGCGCGCGGTGGAATGGTCCGGGGTGCCGGTTTCGGGATGGCAAGGCCAAAGGGCAGGCGCAGGCGCACCGGCTCTGACGCGCCCACGCGCTGCGGCAGATATTCGAGCGCACGGAAGATGCCGCGCAGTTCGTCATGCGCGGGGCCAAGTGGATCGGGGGCGGAATACTTGCGCTTGCCCTTGCCGCGCGCCAACTGGTCGACAAGATCGGATTTGAACCGCACGCCCAGGGCACCCAGTTCCTCGATCATCCACAAGAGCGGGATCTTGGCGAGCGCGCTTTGCGCTTCGTCATAACCGCCACCTACGTCGCCATGGGCCCCCGTGAACCAGACTTCCTTGACGTCCTGGGGAATGCGCGGGCCTTTTTCCGGGCGGAAGTCGCATCTGTCCCACAGGCGCGGGCGATAGTGGCGGCGGCATTCATCGACGGCAACAGCGTGGCGCACGGACCGGACGCCGGGGTTCGACGCGGTATAGGCATGTTTGCGCAGGACAAGGCGGAACCCGTTCGGTTCCACGACCGAACTGACCGTATCGAACAGCGCCAATCCGGCAACGGGCATCAGGCGTGGCTGGGTCATGCGGCGGAAGAAGGCCACGCCTTCGAACGCCTTGCGGGTGCCTTCGAACGGGCCGCCGATGGCAAGGCCAAGGCGTTTGTAGGCGTCATAGGCATAGGGCAGCAGGTTCAGGTTTTCCGGCTTCAGAAGGCCGAAGGCGGTCAGGAACCCGGCCAGCACCCGCACCGTATAGGCGCCACGGCTGAATCCGCCGAAATAGAGCTGCACGTCCTTCAACTTATCTTCCGGCAGGCCATCGAGGTTGCGCACGATGAATTCGTAAGCCTCCAGCACATTGCGGTCGATGCCCCAGCCGGTCGCCATCCCCCAAACGAGGTGGAATTTCCGGTAAAATCCCGACCAGGCGTTCGCTGCCTCGAACGTGCCGACACCGGGGTCGTAATAGACCAGTTGGTCGGCGTCCTTCGCGAGCGTGCCATAAAGGCGCAGGACATTGCTGCGGTGGCCGGAAATCTGGTTCGACGTGCCATCGCACAGAATGACGATGGTCTTGGGATAGCTTTTCATGGCGGTCCTCGCTTCGTCTGGACCGATGCTACCCGAAGTGCCGGACGGGGCAAGGCGGGGATACCTGACCTTAGGTCAATTTGTCAGCCCAAGAGATGCAGCCAGAACCAGACCGACAGTACAGAGGTGGCCGTGGCGATCAGCACGGCAGAAGCCGCAACACGTTTGGCGACGCCATACATATTGGCGAAAAGATAAGCGTTGATGCCGGGCGCCATGGCGGCGGTCACAACGGCGGAGCGCAGTTCCGCATCGGTCAGCACGAAGACCTTCGTGCCAAGGAGCCAAGCAAGACCGGGATGCAGCACGAGCGAACAGGCAACGATCATCGCCACCAGCCTCAGGTCGCCCTCGATCCGGTAGCGGACCATCACCCCGCCGAGCCCGAAGAGAGCGGCAGGCAGGCCTGCGCGGGCCATCATGCCGATCGCCGCCCAGATCGGTTCCGGCAGGGGGTTTCCAGCGAGATTGACCGCAAAGCCAAGGCCCAGCCCGATCACCAGCGGGTTAGACAGGATGCCGGTGAGGATCTGCCGGGCGATGGCGCGGGGCGAAAGCCCGTG
>DAORUY010000177.1:0-6115 GCA_035433445.1 Paracoccaceae bacterium | reverse complement strand
CGAGGTCACGAACGCCATCGGCATGGCCGCAAAGCGCGCGCGTGTCGCCGCCGACGTCGCCGACGAGGCGCTCGCGAACCTCGTCGCCGCCGGCATCGAGCTGTTCCCGCCCGACCCGCCGCGCATCCTCCGCCTCTGCCGCCGCTTCGACATCGCCGCGTACGACGCCGCCTACGTGGCGCTCGCGCTCCAGCTCCGCGCCGACCTCTGGACGGGCGACCGTCACCTCTTCCAGGCCGCGAGCCGCGAGCTCGCCTCGGTGCGCTGGATCGGCGACTACCCGCTGCCTGCGCCGGTCCCCGCCGGATATTGTCGAGCGTGACCGCCCCCAGAAGCGCCGCATCCGCCCGGCGGATCAGGAACAGCGGCACTGCGGTTCCTGCGGCTTCAGCGCGGGCCGCCCAATAAACCCGGTTGGTGAAGGCCTTGCGCGACAGCGAATCTTCGGCCCAGACCGGATCCCAAGGGGTCAGAAATTCACGGCTGGTATCGCGCAGTGCAGCCCATGCACGGTAGTCGGAATGGGTCGGCAACCTGAGCGTCATACGCTCGGTTTCCAGACGAATCTTTCGCCTGAGAAGGCCCATCAGGCTGCAAGCCTTTCCTTTAGCGCCTGAAGACCCGGCGCATCTGCAACCGGCCCGTAAAGCGCCAAAGCGGCAGCACCCTCGGTCACAATCTTCGCGCCGAAGCTGCGGACATCTTCGGTCGAGACGCCTTCGATTTCGGCCGTCGCCTCTTGCAGGCCCGGCACGCGGCCCCAGATCGCCAGATAACGCGCCATCCGTTCAGCCCGCGCCGAGGGGCTTTCCAGCCCCATCAAAAGCCCGGCCTTCAACTGCGCCTTGGCCCGCGCGACCTCTGCCTCGCTCATGTCGTCGGCGGCACGTTTCAATTCGTCCATCGTCAGGCTGCCCAGATCGCCGATCTCCTCGACGGAGGTTCCGGCATAGATGGTCAGCATACCGGTGTCGTCATAACTGCCCGCCTGCGCATAGATCGAATAACACAGCCCCCGCTCTTCGCGGATCTTCTGGAAAAGCCGCGAAGACATGCCGCCACCAACCGCCGTCGCATAGACCTGCGCGGTATGCATATCGGCGTCGCGGTAGGCCGGGCCACGAAAGCCCATGGCGAAATGGACCTGCTCCAGATCCTTCACCTCGCGCCGTTCAGCGCCCTGCCAGCGGGCCGGTTCGGGTTCCGGGCGGGCGCGCGGCTTCAGATGACCGAAGAGATCCTCGGCAATCTTGACAAGCGTCGCATGATCGACCGCCCCCGCCCCGGACAGGATCATCCGCTCCGGGCCATAATGATCGGCGACGAACGCCTGCAGATCCTTGCGCTGAAACGCAGAAACCCGTTCCGCCGGGCCAAGGATAGTGCGCCCCATCGCCTGATCGGGATAGGCCGCTTCTTGCAGCCAGTCGAAGATGATGTCGTCGGGCGTATCGAGCGCCTGGCCGATCTCTTGCAAGATCACATGGCGCTCGACCTCGATTTCCTTCTTCTCGAACTTCGGATTCAAGACGATGTCGGCAATCACATCCATCGCCAAAGGCACATCCGCCTCAAGCACGCGGGCGTAATAGGCCGTCATCTCGCGCGAGGTATAGGCGTTGATATAGCCGCCCACATCCTCGATCTGCTCGGCGATCTGAAGGGCTGTGCGCCGCTTGGTGCCCTTGAAGGCCATATGTTCCAGAAAATGCGCGATCCCATTCTGGTCGGGCCGCTCGTGCCGCCCACCCGCCGTCACCCACAGGCCCACCGCCGCCGAAGCGAGGCCGGGCATGTTTTCGGTCACGATCCGCAGGCCATTGGGCAGCGTGGTCAGGTCGGTCTTCAAATGCGGCGCCTTTCGCGGACGATTTTTTCGATGGCGGCCAGATCATTGGCCACGCGGGTCACCCTTTCGGGCCGGTCAAAGAGGTCGGCCATGCGGGGCGGCAGGTCGGGGCGAATGCCACTGGCCGCTTCGACCGCGTCGGGGAACTTGGCGGGATGGGCCGTGGCAAGCGTGATCATCGGAACGGTGCCCAGATGGTCGGACGCAACCTTCACCCCCACCGCGGAATGGGGGCAGAGCAATTCGCCCGAGGCGGCAAGCTCCGTACGGATCGCGGCGCTGGTTTCGTCCTCCGACACCCGGCCTGACGCGAAAAGGTCGCGCAAGGCCTGCAATGCGCCCTGGCTGACGGTGAAGCCGCCGTTGGCCTTCATCTCGTCCATCAGTTGCGCCACGGCCTTGCCGTCGCGACCATAGGCATCAAAGAGCGCGCGTTCGAAATTCGACGAAATCTGGATATCCATCGACGGGCTGATGGAGGGTTTGACCCCGTCCATCTGATAGCGGCCCGTGGTCAGGCAACGGTGAAGGATGTCGTTCTGGTTGGTGGCGATCACCAGCTCTTCAATCGGCAAGCCCATGCGCTTGGCGATGTAGGCGGCGAAAATGTCACCGAAATTCCCGGTGGGGACAGTAAAGCTGACCTTGCGGTGGGGGGCGCCCAGACTGACGGCCGAGGTGAAGTAATAGACGACCTGCGCCAGCACCCGTGCCCAGTTGATCGAATTGACACCCGCCAAACCCACTTCATCCCGGAAGGTGAAGTCATTGAACATGTCCTTCAGGCGCGACTGGCAGTCGTCGAAGTCGCCATCGAGGGCCAGCGCATGCACATTCGCCTCTGACGGTGTAGTCATCTGCCGGCGCTGCACATCTGAGACCCGGCCATGCGGGTAAAGGATGAAGACATCGACATTGGCCAGCCCGCGAAAGGCCTCCATCGCCGCCGATCCGGTATCGCCCGAAGTTGCGCCCACGATGGTGACGCGCCGCCCGTCGCGCGCCAACGCGATCTGGAACAATTGCCCGATCAGCTGCATGGCGAAGTCCTTGAACGCAAGCGTAGGACCGTGGAACAGTTCGAGCAGGAAATGGTTGGGCGCCAGCTGCACCAAAGGCGCACGGGCAGCATGACCAAAGCCGCCATAGGCCTTGTCGATGCCACTGCGGAATTCTGCATCGCTAAACGTATCGCCGACAAAAGGCCGCATCACGCGGAAGGCGGCCTCCTCGTAGGACAGACCGGCCAGTGCGGTGATCTCGTCCTGGGTCAGCGTGGGAATGGATTGCGGCACATACAGGCCGCCATCCCGGGCGAGCCCGGTCAGCATCGCCTCGCCGAAAGTCAGGACCGGGGCCGCACCCCGGGTCGATATATAGCGCATTCCGTTAACCTCAGTGCGTTCTTTGTCTGATACGCCACAGAAGATAGACTGTCATCCCCGCCCAGACCGCCGCCAGCGAAAACCATGTGATCGCATAGTTCAAATGATCGTTGGGGATGCCCGCCGTATCGACCGGCACCGGCACAATAGTGGGCTCCTGTCCCTGTGCTGATCTTGCCACGACAAGGATCGGCTCGGTTTTGAGGAATTCCGACATGCTGGTCACATCTCGGGCGAACCACAGGCGCGCGGCAGGGTCCGGCGGCGGCGTGTAGCTGTCGGTCTCATTGGGCCAAAGAAGGTTGCCGGTCACGGTCAGGGCGATGGGCGGACGCAGCGCCTTTTGCGCGGCTTCGGGGATGAACCCGCGATCGAGCAGGATCCTGCGCCCATCTGGCAGAGTGAAGGTCGTGATCACCTCATACCCCGGGCCTTCGTCTTTGCGACCGGACAGAACCAGAAGATCATCGCCCGTCTGGCCGGCCAGGCGCACCGGGCGGTAACGGTCCGCAACGGGGTCGGGCGCCACGATTTCGGCAAGGTCCACCGGGGTGTCACCAATACGGGCTTCGATCTGCGCGAGGATTTCCTGCTTCCAGGCCAGCCTGCGCAGTTGCCATGTGCCAAGCGACAGAAGGATGGCACATCCCGCAAGGCCCAGGATCAGCGGAAAAAGATAGCGACGCATAGCGGCATCCTTGCGGTCGGCGGGGTCGGACAAACTTGCCTGAAACGCCTTCTTCAAAAGCAAAGCGCGGGGAATGGTCCCCCGCGCTGCGCTTCGGTTTCGGGCGGCTCAGTGGACCAGCGCGCCGTGACTGCCCCAGATGTAGATCGCGGCGAAGAGGAAGAGCCAGACCACATCGACGAAGTGCCAGTACCAGGCGGCAGCCTCGAAGCCCACATGCTGTTCGGGGGTGAAGTGGCCCTTCATCGCCCGGACCATGCAAACCAGCAGGAAGATCGTGCCGATGATCACATGCGCACCGTGGAAGCCCGTCGCCATGAAGAAGGACGCACCATAGATATTGCCCGCAAATCCAAATGCCGCATGGCCGTATTCATAGGCCTGGAAGAAGGTAAAAAGCGCACCAAGAGCACAGGCAAGCGCCAGGCCGTTGATCATGTCCTTGCGGTTGTTTTCATGCGCCAGCGCATGGTGCGCCCAGGTGCAGGCGGCGCCGGAACAGAGCAAGATCAGCGTATTGATCAGCGGCAGGTGCCAAGGATCAAACGGCACGATGCCTTCCGGCGGCCAGATGCCATCGATGGCGGGCGAATTCGGCCCCATCGGGTAAAGCGCGTGCTTGAAGAAGGTCCAGAACCAGGCCGAGAAGAACATGACTTCCGACATGATGAACAAGATGAAGCCATAGCGCAGGCCGATGCGGACGACAGGCGTATGATCGCCGGTGTTGCCTTCGTGAACCACTTCCGACCACCAGCCGAACATCACATAAAGCACCAGGACCAGACCGATCAGGAACATCCAGGGTGTCACCCCCTTCATCCACATGACGGCCCCGAAGAGCATCACAAAGGCACCGACAGCACCCAAGAGCGGCCAGAGCGAAGGTTTCAGAATATGGTAGTCGTGGTTTTTTGCGTGCGCCATGTCGGTTTCCCTGCTTTGGCCTCAGTTATAGGCAGCCTTTGGCGCGGGCGAAAGCTCCGCCTGCGCCTCGGGCAGCTTGGTTTCGAAGAAAGTGTAAGACAGCGTGATATGACGGACACGGGCGGTGTCGCCGTCACGGGTGATTTCGGGATCGACATAGAAGGTGACAGGCATCTGCACCCGCTCTCCGGGCTTCAAGACCTGCTCGGTAAAGCAAAAACAGTCGATCTTGGTGAAATAGGCCCCGGCAATGTCGGGCGAGACATTGAAGCTTGCCGTTCCGGCGATCGTCCGGTCTGAACTGTTGTAGGCCTCGTAAAAAGCCATGCCGGTTTCGCCGATGCGCAGCGTCACCTCGTTCTCGACGGGTTTGAATTCCCAAGGCAAGCTTCGGTCGGTGTTGGCGTCAAAGCGGATGGTGATGGTCTGGTCGAGGATTTCACCCGTCGCTCCGGCCGCTGTCTGGGGCGTGCCGGCAAACCCTGTCACCTGGCAGAACCAGCTGTAGAAGGGCACGGCCGCAAAACTCAAGCCAACCATCGTGATCACGATGGCCAGAAGTTTGGCCGCAAGCCTGCCATTGGGGTTGGAAGTGGCACTCATGGCGCGGCCACCGTCGTGGGGGGATTGCCATGCGCGTCCTGGCGCGACACCTTCACGATGGTCAGCCCGAACACCAGCGCCACGAAAATCCCAAGCGCCAGCCCGAGGCCCAAGTTGCGGCCCCAGCGGCGCGTATGGAGTTCATGCTCCTTCGTGATCGCCATCACCAGCCCCCGTAACCAAAGCTGCGCAGCGAATCTTCTGCGAGAAGCGCACCGAAATGCAGGAAGAGATAGGCAAGCGAGAACCGGAAAAAGGCCTTTTCAACCTGATATTTGTCCGCCTCCGCCGCAGGTTCGTGGCGGCCCGCAATACGCAGCGCACCCAGAATGAACCAGCCGTTCAGGAGGACTGAAACCGCCAGATAGACTGGTCCGCCGATGGACGTGAAACCCAGCGCAAGGGCAACAGGCGCCAGAAGCAGCGTATAGATCAGGATATGCCTGCGGGTTGCCGCGCGCCCGTGGGTCACCGTCAGCATCGGCACGCCCGCGTTGGAATAGTCATCCTTCATGAACAGCGCCAGCGCCCAAAAGTGCGGCGGAGTCCACATGAAGATCAGCGCAAACATCAGGACGGAATCGATGCTGATGCCGCCCGTGGCGCAAGCCCAGCCGATCATCGGCGGGAAGGCCCCGGCGGCACCGCCGATCACGATGTTCT
>DAORUY010000176.1:0-6152 GCA_035433445.1 Paracoccaceae bacterium | reverse complement strand
GCCGAAAACGCGGCGATGGAGCGTGGCGGCCATCCGAAAGACTGGACCTACGGCAATATCGCCGACATGCGGGCGCAGATGAAACCCTTGGGGCTGTCGATCGACTGGTCGCGCGAACTCGCGACCTGCGACCCGGAATATTACGGCCAGCAGCAGGCGATGTTCCTGGACATGCTGGAGGCGGGCCTTGTCTATCGCAAGGCGGCCACCGTGAACTGGGACCCGGTCGACATGACGGTTCTGGCCAACGAACAGGTGATCGACGGCAAAGGTTGGCGGTCGGGCGCGGCGGTGGAGCGGCGCGAGCTGACGCAATGGTTTTTCAAGATCTCCGACTATTCGGAGGAATTGCTGACCGCCATCGACGGGCTGAAGGACTGGCCCGAAAAGGTGCGCCTGATGCAGGCCAACTGGATCGGCAAGTCGCGCGGCTTGCAGTTTGCGTTCGAAACCGTGGGCGCGCCTGCGGGCTTTGCGCAGCTTGAGGTCTATACGACGCGGCCCGATACGCTGATGGGCGCGTCCTTTGCCGCGATTTCCCCCGATCATCCTCTGGCAAAAGCGCTGGAGGGTGATCCGAAGGTTGCGGCTTTTGTCGCCGAATGCCGCAAGGGCGGCACTTCCGCCGAAGAGATCGAGACCGCCGAGAAGATCGGGTATGACACCGGCATCAGGGTGAAGCATCCCCTTGATCCCACATGGGAACTTCCGGTCTGGATCGCGAACTTCATCTTGATGGATTATGGCACCGGCGCGATTTTCGGTTGCCCGGCACATGACCAGCGCGACTTTGATTTCGCGACCAAATACGGCCTGCCGATCGAGGCAGTTTTCGTGGCGGATGGGGCGGAGGACGCAACGCTGAAAGAAGCCTTCGTGCCAATGAAGTCCGAGCGCGTGCATTATGTTCGTTGCTTCGCCGGGCCAGAAGTTCAGACCGGCGACGAAGGTGTGGCCGCCGCCATCGCCGATGCCGAGGCCAAAGGCTATGGCCAGGGCGTGACCAAATACCGCCTGCGCGACTGGGGGATCAGCCGCCAGCGCTATTGGGGCTGTCCGATCCCGGTCGTCCACTGCGCCACCTGCGGCGTGGTGCCGGAGAAGAAGGAAAACCTGCCGGTCGAGCTTCCCTATGACGTGTCTTTCGACGTGCCGGGCAACCCTCTGGACCGGCATCCGACCTGGCGGGACTGCGCCTGCCCGAGATGCGGCGCGAAGGCCCGGCGCGAGACGGACACGATGGATACGTTCGTCGATTCGTCCTGGTATTACGCACGCTTCACGGCGCCGCGGGCCAAGACCCCGACCGTGGCCGAGGATGTCGATTACTGGATGAACGTCGACCAGTATATCGGCGGTATCGAACATGCGATCTTGCATCTTCTCTACTCCCGCTTCTTTGCCCGCGCGATGCACAAGACCGGCCATCTGCCGAAGAAGGCGATCGAGCCGTTCAATGCGCTCTTCACCCAAGGCATGGTCACGCACGAGATATACAAGACGACCGACGCTAGTGGCCGCCCCGTTTATCATCTGCCCGAAGATGTGACGGACGGAAAGCTGAAGGACGGCACCGCCGTCGAGATCATTCCTTCGGCCAAGATGTCGAAGTCGAAGAAGAATGTCGTCGATCCGATGAACATCATTGCGGTCTTTGGGGCCGACACGGCGCGCTGGTTCGTAATGTCCGACAGCCCGCCCGATCGCGATGTGGAATGGACGGCCAGTGGCGCGGAAGCGGCCTTCAAGCACCTGAACCGCGTCTGGCTGCTCTGTGACCGGATCAGCACCCTGTCCGACGACAAGCCGGGCAAGGGCGACGATGACCTGTTGCGCGCCATGCACCGCGCAATTGCCGATGTGACGAAATCCATCGACGGTTTCGCCTTCAACAAGGCCATCGCGAAGCTTTACGAACTGGCGAATGCGATCCAGAAATCGGATGCGTCAAAGGCCACCCAGCGGCAGGCGGTGACGGTTCTGGCGCAGCTCATGTCGCCGATGACCCCGCATCTTGCCGAAGATATTTGGGCGCATCAGGGTGGGGCGGGGTTGATCGTCAATGCGCCCTGGCCCAAGGCTGATCCGGCGATGCTGGAAGACGACACAATCATCCTGCCCGTGCAGATCAACGGCAAGCGGCGCGCGGAAATCACTGTGCCGAAGGATATGCCCGCATCCGAGGTTGAAAAGATCGCGCTCGCAGACGAAGCTGTGGTCAAATTCTTGGCCGGGCAGCCGGTCAGGAAGCTGATCGTGGTTCCGGGTCGCATCATCAATGTCGTCGTCTGATCGCCGCGCCTTTCTGAGCCTGCTTGTGGCGGCCCTGCCCGCCGCTTGCGGTTTCACGCCCGCCTACGGGCCGAGCGGACCCGCCCGCGCGATGATGGGCCGGGTGGCCCTCGACGATCCCGACAGCCGGACCGCCTTCGATCTGGTCGGGCGGCTGGAGGAACGGCTGGGGCGGGGCGAGGCGCCGGTCTGGCGGCTGGGCTTTTCGGTGACGACCGAAAGCGTGGCGCTGGGCATCACATCGTCGAACGCGATCACGCGCTACAATATCGTGGGCAAGGCGAACTATGCGCTCAGGCGCATCGATACGGGTGCGACGGTTGCGTCGGGGCAGGTGCAGAATTTCACCTCCTACTCCGCATCGGGCACGGTAGTGTCGACGGCGGCGTCGGAAAAAGACGCCTACCGGCGGCTGATGCGGATTTTGGCCGATCAGATGATCACCGATCTTGTGGCAAGCTCAAGCGGCTGGGCCAGCCCGTGAAACTGTCGGGCGTTGCGGCAAGCCGCTATTTCGCTCGGCCCGAACCGGACCGTGCAGGGCTTCTGATCTTTGGTGCAGATGCGATGCGTGTGGCGCTGAAACGTCAGGAAGTGATCGCGGCGTTGGTCGGTCCGACAGGCGAGGCGGAGATGCGGCTGGCGCGCATTTCGGGCGGCGATCTGCGCAAGGATCCAGCGCTGGTGCAAGATGCGTTGAAAGCGCAGGGGTTCTTCCCCGGGCCGCGCGTGGCCTTCATCGAGGAAGCGAACGACAATCTGGCGCCGACGCTGGCGGCAGCGCTGGCCGACTGGAGGAAGGGCGACGCAAGCCTGATCGTCACGGCAGGCAACCTGACCAAGGCGTCGGCCCTGAAGAAGCTTTTCGAAGATCACCCGAACGCCTATGCGGCTGGCATCTATGACGATCCGCCCACCCGTGAAGAGATCGAGGCGACCTTGCAAAAGGCCGGTTTGAAAGACATCGGTGGCGCGGCGATGACCGACCTGATCGCCCTGTCGCGCGACCTCGACCCAGGCGATTTCCGCCAGACGATCGAGAAGATTGCGCTGTATAAATGGGGCGACAGCACGCCCCTGTCACCCGCCGATGTGGCCGCCTGTGCGCCCCTGACGATCGAGGCAGAGGTGGACGATGTGCTGCATGCAGTGGCCGAATGGCAGGCAAGCACGGTCGGCACCCTGATGCGGCGGCTGGAAGGGCAGGGCGTCAACCCCGTGACACTGTGTATCGGTGCACTTCGGCATTTCCGGGCGCTGCATGCGGCGGCGTCCGATCCCGGCGGGCCGTCATCGGGTATCGCGCGGATGCGGCCCCCGGTCTTTGGCCCGCGCCGTGACCGGATGCTGAAACAGGCACAGGGATGGGGCATGCATCGGCTGGAAAGCGCGTTGCAGATGCTGATCGAGACCGATCTGACCCTACGCTCCACCTCTCGCGCACCGGGCATGGCTGTGATGGAGCGAACGCTGATCCGGCTGGCGATGATGAAAAGATGAAGCTTCTGCACGGGATTGCGCGGGCCTTTGGTCCGGTGGTTGCCCGGCCGAAGCTGGCTGAGATCCTGCGCGCGGCGACCGGCGCGGGCGTGGGGCTTTTGGCCACCGGGCTTCTGGCCCGACATCTGCCATGGGGTGGGGCCGAAGCGATGCCGTTTCTGGTAGCGCCGCTTGGGGCCACCGCCTTTCTCCTTTTTGCTGTGCCAAACAGCCCGCTGGCGCAGCCCTGGTCGGCCATCGTCGGCAATACTCTTTCGGCGCTTCTGGCGCTTTGCGTGATCCGGCTGTTCCCGGATGTTCGCCTTGCCGCCCCCCTGTCGGTTGCCGGCGCGGTGCTGCTGATGACAGCGGCACGGGCGATGCATCCACCGGGCGGAGCGGTCGCCCTACTGATCGCCCTGAACGCCCGGCCCGACAATCCAACGGGTTTTGATTTCGCACTGGCGCCGGTTTTCCTTGATACTTTTCTGCTCGTTCTTTTGGCGATTGCATTCAATCGCGCTACGGGCCGGAAATATCCCTTCCGCCAGCCACCGGAGGAAAGCCCTCATGGCACACGCGACACAAGGCCCGATCGGCGGCTAGGCCTGTCCGCGGATGATCTGGCGACGATCCTCAGCCAGATGAACTTGGCCGCAAACATCGGGACCGAAGACCTCGCCCGCCTGATTGGCGCGGCAGAAGCCGAAGCGACCTCTCGGCATCTCGGCGGCCTGACGGCAGGCGAAGTGATGTCGCATGATCTGGTCACGGTCGCGCCGGACTTGGCCGTCGATGCGCTGGCAGACCTCTTCCGCGCCCGACGTTTTAAGAGCCTGCCTGTGGTGACGGCGGACGGTCGCTATCTTGGACTGGTGACCCAGACCGACCTTCTGGGCCGCCCCGACAGGCGGCTGGAGGCGGGACAGATCCTGTCGAACGAATATCACACGGTGACGCCCAAGACCCCGCTCGCGCCGCTGCTGGCGCTCTTGGCCGATGGCGTGCAACAGTCAGTCCCGGTGCTTGAGGACGGGCATTTGCGGGGCCTTGTCACCCGGACCGACATGATCGGCGCACTGGCACACGCTTTGCGCGGTTGATCACCGGGCCAGTTGCAGAAGCCCCGTCACATCCAGATGGGCCTCAAGATGGTCGGCAAGCCGGTTCAGAACCGCCTCGAGCCCGGCGCCATAAGACAGGGCAGAGGTCGCGCCGAACCCATTCAGAAAAGCCGAACGGAAGGCATCGCCCGAGAACATCCCGTGCAGATAGGATCCCATGATCCGCCCGTCGGCCGACATCGCCCCTTCGGGCTGGCCCTCGACAAAAGCGAAGGGGCGGGCGCGGTCCGGCCCGTCCGTCTGGCCGATGTGAATCTCGTAGCCCTCCATCGCGGCGCCAGTTGGCGCGTGGACGGCGCGGGTGCGGGTCAGGCGTTTGTCGGGGGTCATCAGCGTTTCCACGTCCAGAAGACCCAGGCCGGCCGTTTCGCCGGGCGCACCCTCTATCCCATCGGGGTCACGCACCACCCTCCCCAGCATCTGATAGCCGCCACAAATACCCAGCACATGACCGCCGCGCCGGACATGGGCGCGAATATCGACATCCCACCCCTGCGCCCTGAGGAAAGCCAGATCGCCCCGCGTGGACTTCGAACCGGGCAAAATCAGCAGATCCGTATCACCCGGCACCACCTGCCCGGCGCGGACCATGGTCAGGCTGAGGGCAGGCTCGAGCTTCAGGGGATCGAGATCGTCAAAATTGGCAATGCGCGACAAGGCCAGACAGGCAACCTTCAGGCGGCCTCCGCCCGGGCCGGACCGCAAGTCCAGCGCATCTTCTGCCGGCAGATGCCCGGCATCCGCAAACCAGGGCAAGACCCCGAACCCGCGCCAGCCGGTGCGCGCTTCGATCATGCGATAGCCATCGTCGAAAAGCTGCGGATCGCCGCGGAACTTGTTGATCAGAAATCCCGCGACCTGGGCCGCATCGGCGGGGTCGAGCACCGCCTGCGTGCCGACGATCTGGGCAATCACGCCGCCCCGGTCGATATCGCCCGCCAACACGACAGGCACATCGGCCGCTTGCGCAAAACCCATGTTCGCAATGTCGCCCGCGCGCAGGTTGACCTCCGCCGGGCTGCCCGCGCCTTCGACGATGACCAGCTCATGTGCCGTCCTGAGGCGTGCGAAACTTTCCAGAACCGCGTCCAGCAAGGTGGGCTTCAGCGCGGCATAGTCCCGCGCCTTTACCGTTGTGAGCCGCCGCCCCTGCACCACGACCTGCGCGCCCACATCACTTTCGGGCTTCAACAGCACGGGGTTCATATCGGTGTGCGGCTCCAGCCCGCAAGCCAGCGCCTGCAAGGCCTGCGCCCG
>DAORUY010000175.1:0-6173 GCA_035433445.1 Paracoccaceae bacterium | reverse complement strand
GCTGATGCACACGCACATCGGCCTCAACCCGACCCTCGAGTTCCACTCGCTGGCGCGCGACCGGCAGTGGTTCCAGCTCGCGGTGAACGAGGTCGCCGCCGCGCTGGCGCGCGACTTCGCGCTCGACGCGCGCGCCTGGAAGACCTGGCAGGCTGCGCCGCGGGTCGCGCTCGGCGGCGGCTGGCGGATCACCGGCTACCTGCCCGGCAAGGGCGCGTTCGAAGGGCTGCGCGTGGCCGACAGTTCGATCTTTCCCAGGGTGACCAACGGCAATCTGAACGCGCCCTCGATCATGACCGGCGAAAAGGCGGCCGATCATATTCTGGGCAGGGGCATGCTGGCGCCGGCCAATTCGGCCCCCTGGAACAGTCCGCGCTGGGCTTCGGCACAAAGGTAAGGACGGCGGCACTTATCGTCGCCGTGACATCCCAACCGGGAAAGCGGCCGGGACGAAAATGGAACTACTGTCGTTCCCTGTCGTCACGTATCTTGTGGTTGCGGGGGCAAAGCGCTCGCGGGGCAGCCGGAGGAAACCGTGGACCAACGGGTAAGGGAGCTTGCCACTAAGCTGCTCAGCACGGGCTACGATGAACTGCCCGAACGCGAACAGCGCGTCTTGCGGCGCATCGCGGCCAGGGCTGCTATCTCTCGAAATCTGGCCGATGCTTCGCGCAGCGATACCAGTTTCGGCGACCGCGTGGCCGACCGCGTGGCGGCTTTCGGCGGATCGTGGGGCTTCATCCTGATCTTTGCCGGAGTGATAGCGGTTTGGGTCATTCTGAACGGCTGGGCGCTGGCCCATCCTGCCGACCCCTATCCCTTCATCTTCCTCAATCTGATCCTTTCGATGATCGCCGCCGTTCAGGCACCCGTCATCATGATGAGCCAGAACCGCCAGGCTGAGAAGGATCGCGAGGCGGCCGGCCACGACTATGAGGTGAACCTCAAGGCCGAGCTGGAGATCATGAGCCTGCATGAAAAACTTGACGATCTGCGCCAACACCAGCTGGAAGGTCATTTCCAAAAGCTGGAACAGCGGCTGAAGTCTATCGAAGCAAAGCTGGAATAAGGCCGCGCAGCGAATTGCCGACCCACAGCCGGGCGAGCGTCAGATCGCCAACCGTCAGCGCCGCTTCCTGCACCTGTCCGGCCGCGATCAGTTCACCCCGGAGGCAACCGGGCAGGCAGCCAGAGGACAGGGGCGGGGTCTTCAACCCCCGGCCCCGATCGAAAAAGAGGTTGGTAATCGTGCCTTCCGCGACCTCGTCCCTTTCATTGAGGAAGATCATTTCGTCGATCCCACCGGGCAGGCGGGCGCGGGTCCGGTCGTAAAGGCCGCGGTCGGTGGTCTTGTGCGCCAAGCGCGGATCGGTTGAGGCAACGCGGTCCGGGGCGATAGCGATCCGCCAGACCGCCGGGTTCGGAGCCAAAGGGCCGCTGGTAAGGTCAAACCGTCCCTGCCGGTCGAGCGTAAGGCGCAGGCGCAGGGCGGCTTCGCCCGGATCGGCGGGCAGAGCAGCTCGGAAGGCTGTGTCGGAGAAGGGAAAGCCAAGGACGGATGCGCTGCGGGCAAGCCGCGATCTGTGACGGTCCAGCCGGACAAAGCCTTGGCCATTCCAGCCGAAGGTTTCGATCAGCTTCAGGTCAGGGTCGCGAAACGGGCTTTCCACAGGGCCTCCTCATATTCTCCGGGGGCGGTGGAATCGGCGACGATGCCGCCCCCGACGCCAAAGCGCGCCGTTGATCCGTCGAGTGTGATGGTGCGGATCGCCACGTTGAAGCTGGCCGCCCCGTCCGGCCCCATCCAGCCGATCGCCCCGCAATAGACGTCGCGTGGCCCGGCTTCGAGTTCCCGGATGATCTCCATCGCGCGGATTTTTGGCGCGCCGGTGATGGAGCCGCAGGGAAAGAGGGCGCGGAATATGGCCGAGGGGGACGTGTCTGGAAGCAGTTCACCCACTACATGACTGACCATCTGATGCACGGTCACATAGGATTCGATGGCGAAAAGTTGCGGCACCTTGACCGTGCCAGCTTTGCAGATGCGCGATATGTCATTGCGCAAAAGGTCAACGATCATAAGGTTTTCAGCGCGGTTTTTAATGCTTTGCTGTAACTCCATCCGCAAGGCCGCATCATGGGCGGGATTGCTGGCGCGCGGCGCGGTCCCCTTCATCGGGCGGGTTTCGATGCGACCGTCCGCCGTGGTGGCGAAGAAAAGTTCCGGCGAGCGCGATAGGATCGGCGCGCAGTCCGGGAAGGCGACATATGCACCATGCGCCACCGGTTGGCGGGCCCTGAGCGCGCTGTAAAGGCCCGCAGCGCTGCCCTGTGCCACCGCGCGCATCCGCATGGTGAGATTGGTCTGATAGATGTCGCCCGCGGCAATATAGTCAAGAATGCGGGCGATTGCGACGGCGTGATCCTGCGCGCCCCATTCTGCGACGGCGGGGCTGAGACGGGCTTCGCTCGCGTCAGCCGCCGCTTCGGCCAGAAAGCCGTCTGCCGGTTCAGGGGCATCGAAGACCCCGAATTGCAAAAGTGGCAGGGTGCGCCCGCCTGGCATCAGGCCCGAAAGGCGTGGTTCGAGCGCATAGCCAAGCTCGTAGCTGGCAAAGCCGGCAAGCCAGTGACCATCGGCGCGCGCGCGGTCCAGTGCGTCAAGCGCCGCGTCGACCTCGGCCATGCTGTCGGCGCGGATCATCCGACGCGGGGCGCGGAAAAGCGCGGACGCGCCGCCAGGGCCATGTTCCAGGATGATCATCAGAAAACTCAGCAGGGTCCACGCAGGAGGAGAATCGCCCGCAACAGTCGGATTTTCCACAGTCCGGCGCAAGCGCCGCACCCGGCGATGCGATGGTCGTTTCCGTCATGGGCGGTATTTGACAAGGGTCAAGGTGGGGATCGTGCGCGTGCCCCAGAAAGGGGCCTCACAGAACAGGAGATTCACATGTCACACACGCATCACGAATTGGTCGAGGAGTTCCCGCAGGCGGCGGAGAAGATCCATGCCCTGAAGGAGAGCGATCACCATTTTGCCCGGCTGGCTGAGGAATATCACGACCTGAACCGTCGCATCCACCGGGCCGAGACCAATGTCGAACCGATGGAGCAATTGGCCGAAACGGCGCTGCGCAAGAAGCGGGCAGCACTGAAGGATCAGATTGCCCATATCCTTGCCAAAGCATGACCGGTCAGGAGATCTCATAAGGCAATAGCCCACGCCGGTCGGGATCGACGCGCAGCTTGCGTTCCAGCGGTGGCACCGACCGCTGGTGGCAGTTCGGCCTTTCGCAGATGCGGCAGGAGATTCCGATCGGCTCGTAGGCGCGGGCATTGGTGAGGTCGAGGTCATCGGCATAAACGAGGCCCTTGGCGTGACTTACTTCGCAGCCAAGGGCGATCGCGTAGCGTCGTACCGGGGCGTTGAAGGCCCCGCCGGGCTTGGACACGTCCCGCGCAAGGCAGAGATAGCGCACGCCATCGGGTGTTTCGGCCAGCTGGCGCAGGAAACGTCCCGGGGTTTCGAACGCGCGGTAGACGTTCCACAGCGGGCAGGCCCCGCCGAAGCGCGCGAATTGCAGGCGCGTGGCAGAGTGGCGTTTGGTGATCGTGCCAGCCTGATCGACCCGGACGAAGAAGAAGGGGATGCCCTTCAGGCCCGGCCTTTGCAGGGTCGACAGCCGGTGTGCCACCTGCTCGATCGAGGCGCCGAAGCGGTCGGCCAGGCGCTCCAGGTCGTGGCGCAGTTCGATCGCGGCGGCCTGAAAGGCGCGGTAGGGCATGAGCGCGGCGCCCGCGAAATAATTCGCCAGTCCGATCTTGGCGATGGCCCGCGCGGTGTCGGACTGAAACCGCGCGAGATCAAGCGTCGCCTCCAGAAGGTCGTTCTGGGTCAGGAGCGCAAGCTGGTGCAGGATCTGAAAACGCTGGGTCGGCGCGGCGGTTCGTGTGGACAGGATCAGGTCGGCCCCTTCGCGCGACCGGATCGCGGCATTGTCGGAAAATGACAAGTTCAGACCTTTTTCGCGCAGCAGTTCGGTGGCGCGGGCGACCGGGTCCTTGGCCTTGTTATCCGGCGCGGAAAACCGTTCCGCCGCGCGGTCGACCGCATCTATGTAATTGTCGCAATAGTGAAAGAAGTCCCGGACCTCTTCCCAGGGCGAGGACCGCGTATGCGCATCGTCCCGCCCCAGCGCTTCGTCCAGCGAGGCCAGGCGTTCATGGCTTTGGCGGTAGCCCCGGTGCAGCTCCAGAAAGGCGCGTGCAAAGGCCGGAGCGTTAGAGGCCACCAGCCGCAGATCAGCCAGAGGCGGGCTCGTGTCGGCAAAAACCGGATCGGCCAAAGCCTCGCGCATGTCCGAGACGATCCTTTCGGCGTCTCCAGTCGCCAGTTCGGTCACGTCCATGCCGAAATCGCCCGCAAGCGCCAGAACGACCGACGCCGACAACGGGCGGTGGTTGTTTTCCATTTGGTTGAGATAGGGCAGCGAGACGCCCAGCTTGTCGGCAAAGGCCTTTTGGGTCAGGCCCACACGGGCGCGGGTTTCGCGCAGCTTCACCCCAGCATAGAGCTTTTGCGTGGCCATGATGCCTCCCCCCGCTTTGCTAAAGACAGCGTAGGGTTTGCAAAGTTGCTTGGCAATCCTCAGCGGGCAAGCCGCCGCGCGCGCCGGATGACCATCAGGATGCACAGGACAGACAGGGCGGAACTGGCGGCCATCACTTCAAGCAGCACATAGTGCCCGGCCTTTTCGCTGAGCAGCGGCCCGGTGATCGCCGCCAGAACCGCGCCGCCGCCGATCATCAGCGCGCCGCCAAGGCCGGAGGCCGACCCTGCGAGATGCGGTCGGACCGACAGTAGACCCGCATTGGCATTGGGAAGGGTGATGCCGTTGCCGATGGCCATCAGGCCGACGGCGGGGAAGAAGAGCATCGGGTGGGCCGGCAACAGATGAGCAAGTGTGGCACCCATGATCAGCGTAACCGTCGAGAAGGTCGTGCCGATCAGCACCATCCGATCCAGCCCGACCCGCATGGAATAGCGGCCCGCAAGGAAATTTCCGACCGCGTAGCCGATGGCAGGGGCGGCGAAGTAATAGCCGATGATCGCCGGGGACAGGTGAAGGACCTTTTCGCCGACAAAGGGCGAGCCACCCAAATAGGCGAAGAACGCCCCCGAGGCGAGGCTGGCCACGCCCGCATATCCCCAGAACCGCGGCGAGCGCAGAAGTTCGGGATATTCGGCAAGCTGGGCTGCCAGGCTGCGGCCCGAAGGGTGGGCCGTCTCGCCCAGATCCGCCCAGACCAGTGCAAACATCATCACCCCCGCGATGGCGAGCAGCACGAAACTGGCCTGCCAGCCGAACCATTCGTCGAGCGCTCCGCCCACGGCCGGGCCGATCATCGGCACAACCGACATGGCCATCGTCACATAGCCGATCATGGAGGCCGCCTGCTCGGCGGGCACCATGTCGCGGATGACGGCGCGTGACAGCGCCATGCCGGTCGCCACCACTGCTTGCATGACCCGCGCGGCCAGAAACCACTGGGCGGTCGGTGCGAAAAGGGCGATCAGGGTTGCCAGTACAAACAGCGCGAGCGCCACCAAGATCACGGGTCTGCGCCCGAACCTGTCAGAAAGCGGGCCGACAATGATCTGCAAGACCGCGCTGCCCGCCAGATAGCTGGAAACGGAAAGCTGCATCACCGCATAGTCAACCTCGAACCAGCGCGCCATTCCGGGCAGCGACGGCAGGAAGATGTTCATCGCCAGCGTCGACAAGCCCGCAAGCAGGACAAGCGTTGCAACATGCGGCGGGCTGGTGCGGTCAAGAAAACGGACAGGCGTCATGCCCGATTGCTAGGCCCGACGACCGGCAGTGTCGAGGGCCTATCCCCAATCCTGAAAAATGAACCAGGCGCCAAGGGCGATCAGCGCGAAGCCCACGCCATGTTGCCAAGTGATCTTTTCGCCCAGATAGGCCCAGGAAAAGATCGCGAACACCGAAAGCGTTATGACTTCCTGTATTGTCTTGAGTTGAGCTGCGCTGAAATATCCGTGCCCGTAGCGATTGGCAGGCACCTGTAGGACATATTCGAAAAGGGCGATCCCCCAACTGGCGAGGATCACAGTGGACAGGGCCGCGCCCTTGAATTTCAGATGGCCATAC
>DAORUY010000174.1:0-6245 GCA_035433445.1 Paracoccaceae bacterium | reverse complement strand
GTTGGTGCATGATGCGCTGATGCCGGGCAAGCGTCTGTGGTTTTTGGCGACCGGCACCGGCATTGCGCCCTTCGCCAGCCTGATGCGCGAGCCGGAAACATATGAAAAGTATGAAGAAATCTACATGCTTCATACCTGTCGGACGGTCGCGGAACTGGAATATGGTCGCCAGCTCGTCGAAAGCCTGAAGGATGATCCTCTGATCGGCGAACTGGTGGGCGACAAGTTGCGCTACTATCCGACGACGACCCGGGAAGAGAGCCCGCTGATGGGCCGCATCACCGACAATCTGGAAAGTGGCAAGATCTTCGATCATTACGGGATCGCA
Organism: Paracoccaceae bacterium; assembly: GCA_035433445.1. Taxonomy (GTDB): domain Bacteria; phylum Pseudomonadota; class Alphaproteobacteria; order Rhodobacterales; family Rhodobacteraceae; genus TMP-24. The sequence continues at coordinate 5,917 of DAORUY010000174.1, read as the reverse complement.
CCGATGAATCCCCAAGATGACCGGGCCATGGTCTGCGGTTCGCTCGCCTTCAACGTCGATGTGAAAGACGTGCTGGAAGGGTTCGGCCTGCGTGAGGGCGCGAATTCCGACCCCAAGGAATATGTGGTCGAGAAGGCCTTCGTCGGCGACGGAATCTGAGATCGTCTGCCCGTCCCAAATGAAAACGCCGCGCTGAACCAGCGCGGCGTTTCTGTTTTCAGCTTTGGCCTGATCACATGCCGAGCGCGGCTTTGACCTGATCCAGCGCGCCTTGCACCAGCGACGGGTTCGCCTTGGCGGCTTCGACAGCCGTTTTCAGCGTGGTCTTGGTGGCTTCGTCGAGCGTGGTGGACGCGTCGATAGCGGCGATCACCTTGGTCGCGTCGAACTTCGCAGCGTCAAAAAGATCGGCGGCGGCGTCGGTCACGGCAGCAGCAGCATCGGTGGCCGCTTCGGCGGCATCCGTTGCAGCCTCGGTCGCGGTCGTTGCAGCTTCGGTCGCAGCGGCGGCAGCTTCTTCAGCGGCCTTTGCAGCGGCTTCTTCAGCGGCCTTCGCGGCCGCGGCAGCTTCTTCAGCGGCCTTGGCGGCAGCTTCTTCTTCGGCCTTCTTGGCAGCAGCAGCCGCTTCTTCAGCCGCAGCAGCAACAGCAGCCGCTTCTTCCGCAGCCTTCTGCTGGCCGCTGTAATACCAGTAACCGCCACCCGCCAGAATGGCGATGATCAGTGCGATAACAACGTTTCTGTTCATCCTGTAATCCTTCCCATCTCACCGCGCGCTCTTGCCCAGTTTATCGCTTATCGCGCGCTGCGGGCATTGCTATGACAGAAAAAACCTGAATTGGAAAGGGATTTGGCCTTCGCAGACCCTGCGACCTCGCGTTAGCACGGCTGCGGTCCTTGCGCCGAATACGGGTTGAAACCACACACGCCCGCGTCTATTTTCCACCCGATTTCACTGGCAACCATAGAAGGAACGCCACCATAGCCCGCAGACCGCACAACGCCCCGCCGCAACGCGAAACGGGGCCCCGCGTGAATGAACGTATCCGCGCCCCGGAAATCCGGCTGATCGGCGCGGACGGAGAGAATGTCGGCGTCGTCACGCCCTCGCGTGCCATGCAGATGGCCGAAGAGGCCGGACTGGACCTGGTCGAGATTTCGCCCAACGCCGAACCGCCGGTCTGCAAAATCATGGATTTCGGCAAGTACAAATACGAAACCCAGAAACGCGAAGCCGAAGCGCGCAAGAAACAGAAGATCATCGAGATCAAGGAAATCAAGTTCCGCCCCGGCACCGATACGCATGACTATGACGTCAAGATGCGGTCGGTTCACAAGTTCCTGGAAGAAGGCGACAAGGTGAAGGTCACTTTGCGCTTCCGTGGCCGCGAAATGGCGCACCAGGAGCTTGGGCTTGAGCTTCTGAACCGTGTGGCCGCCGACGTGGGCGAAGCGGGCAAAATCGAACAGATGCCGAAGATGGAAGGCCGGCAAATGGTGATGATGATCGGTCCGAAGTAATCGGTTCGGCCGGTGCGACATAAGGCCCCCGCCCACGCGGGGGCCTTTTCTTTGTTGTTTTGCCCCCTGCCTCCGCCCTATCACTAGGCGAACACACCAAGATTTGGAGGACAGATGCGCCCGGAGATGCTTCACACGGTGCGCAGTTATTCGCGTCGGCTGTTCATGGCGGACCTGTTTGCCGGAATAACCGTGGCGATGGTGGCGCTGCCGCTGAGCCTGGCCATTGCCATCGCGTCGGGTGCGCGGCCAATCGACGGGCTGGTGACGGCGGTCGTCGCGGGGTTCCTCATTTCGGCCCTTGGGGGCAGCAAGGTGCAGATCGGCGGGCCGACCGGCGCCTTCATCGTGGTGGTCTATGGCGTCATAGCGGCGCATGGCTACGATGGGCTGGTGATCGCCACCTTCCTGGCCGGGCTGATCTTGCTGATCGCAGGATTTCTGCGCGCCGGAAATCTGATCGAATTCGTGCCAGAGCCCGTAGTCAACGGCTTTACCATCGGTATCGCCGCGATCATCGCCACCAGCCAGATCAAGGATCTGTTCGGCCTGAGCATTGCCGAGGTGCCTGCGGACTTTCTGGAAAAGCTGCCGGTTCTGTGGGCAGCGCGCGGGTCGCTGAATCCGGCTGCGCTTCTGGTTGGGCTTGTCACCATCGTCTTGATCGTCACCCTGCGCCGCCTTCTGCCGCGCTGGCCGGGCCTGATCGTGGCTGTCGCACTGACATCGGGCGCGGTGGCGCTGTTCGATCTGCCGGTTGAAACCATTGCCGATAGGTTCGGCGCACTGCCCAACAGCCTGCCCCTGCCGCATTTTCCGGAATTGAATGTGGCGCGATTCATCGAACTCCTGCCCTCTGCGATCATTATCGCCTTTCTGGCAGGGGTCGAGTCGCTCTTGTCGGCCATGGTCGCCGATCGGCTGCACGACAGCACCCATCGCCCGAATGCCGAACTGATGGCCCAAGGTTATGCCAATCTTGCCTCCTCGTTTTTTGGGGGGTTGCCCGCCACCGGGGCGATTGCCCGCACCGCCACCAACATCCGCGCGGGCGGGCAGACGCCGGTTGCGGGCATCATCCATGCACTCACGATGCTGGCCTTCATCTATCTGGCGGCCCCCCTTGTCGGTTATCTGGCCATGCCCGCCCTTGCCGGGCTTTTGATGCTGACGGCCTGGGGGATGAGCGAGCCGCATCACTGGCCGCACTATCTGAAGCTCAGACTGGCCGACAAGGTTCTCTTGATCCTGACCATGCTATTGACGCTGATCGTCGATCTGACGGTGGCCATCGGCGTGGGCGTGGCGCTTGGTCTTGCCATCCGGCTCAGACGGCGCAATGTGCCGCCCGCCGAATGGGAAACGCCCGACCGCTGACGGATCGCGCAGGAAGGAACTACCATGCTGTCCTATCAGCACGCCTATCACGCCGGAAATCTGGCCGACGTGCATAAACATGCCATGCTGTCCGTGATGCTGGCCTATCTGACGGCCAAGGACAAACCGCTGACCTACCTGGAAACCCATGCCGGACGCGGTCTTTATGACCTGTCGGCGTCGGAGGCCGCCAAGACCGGCGAGGCGGCGCAAGGCATCGCTGTTGCGGAGGCGCGCCGCTGGTTCGCGCCCGACCATCCCTATCACCGCGCCCTTGCCGAGGTCCGCCACCGCCATGGTGCCACCGCCTATCCCGGATCCCCCCTCATCGCCGCCCTTGGGTTGCGGGATGGGGATCGCGCGACGGTGGCCGAGCTTCACCCCCAGGAATATGCGGCCCTGACGGAAGTGATGCTGCCCTACCCCGTCACCTGCCGCCAGATGGACGGCACTGCTATGGCGCTGGCGCTGACCCCGCCCGACCCGCGGCGCGGGCTGATGCTGATCGACCCGTCGTACGAAGTGAAATCGGACTATGCCACGATCCCCAAGCTGATCGCCGATGTGCATCGCAAATGGAACGTCGGGGTCATCACGCTTTGGTATCCGATCCTTGCCGATCATCGCCACAAACCGATGATCGAGATGCTGGCGGCGGCAGACTTCCCCAAGGCCCTGCGCCATGAAGTGCGCTTCCCCCCGGCCCGCGATGGCCACGGAATGATCGGATCGGGTCTTTTCATCCTCAGCACACCCTATGGAACCGAGGCGGAGGCGACACGGATCAGTTCGCTCTTTCGCCGCTGATCCGCCGAACCAGCGGGGCCATTTCAGTTCGCGCCGGGACCTAAAAGCTTGGACAGGTCGACAGCATGGCCCTGGAACATCAGCGTTTCCGGGTCGCCTTGGAGTTCGGTGGCGCACAAACCCCCAGCATTTATGGCATCGGCGGCACCGCTCCATTCCTTGGACGCGAAATCATAGGTACAGCGTTCTGGATCGGCCTCGCCCGCCTGGCATCGCAGCGCGTAAAGCCGCGTCGCGCGGGCGAACGGGCACAGCAGATCCTCCGCATCGTCAGAATAGTCCCCGGCAGGTATTCCCGCGAAGCTGCCATCGCCTGACGTGCGCGCCATGCTGAGGAGGCTGAAGTCCCAGGCCAGCACATTGGCATAGGCTGTCAGCGCCCAACCGCTATGGTTCGAGTAGACGATGCTGTTTTCGTAAAGCGCGTTGCGCTGGCGCAGTCGATCCCGAGACCAGTTGCCCGAAAGCCCCGCAAGTGTCGCCCACAGGCCCGGCTCGTAAGGTGCCAAAGCGAGAGCGTCCCGGTTCATCACGAACCGCTCAGTGGCGCCTAGCCTGGGCCGGATCGGCTGGTCGCCGATCGCTTCGACGGTCAGGTCTGACATCAGCCAGTAGTTGGCCGGATCGCGATCAAATTTGTCCCAGGCTTCCGACAGCTTACGCATCCACACGCCGACGCTGATCATCGGCCGCTGCTGCGGAAGATAGAAGGTCAGATCGAGATATTGCGCCGCATGGGTATCGGTCACGGTCGTATCGAACAAATAGGCTTCCAGTTCCTCCTGGAACGCCGCGCTCGTGTCGGCCGCCTGTATCTTCTGGAGGATCCGAGCAGGTTTGAGCAGCGGATGATCCGAGGCAGCAACGATCCCGGCCACGACGCTGCGGTCTGCGGCGCTGAAGTTCGTTTCTTGCAGCAGGTCCGCCTTGCAGACATCGACCGTATAGCCCTGCACGTCGGGCACCGTAGCGGCATAGCGATCACACAGGGCGAAGACCGCTTCGATCGATCCACCCCAACGCGGCGACAGAGCATTCGCCGCCCGCTGCAGGGTTCCGCGGCTGGGGGTCTGTGCCATAACTTCGGCCAAAACCTCATCGAGCGGGCGTGGGCGCGTCGCCACCATGCCCGCGACGATGAAGAGATCGGAGGCCGCCACCAGATCGGGAGCAAGGGTATAGGCCCGCTCGGCCTCGACCATCGCCTCATCAAAATAGCGGTCCGCAAGGGCAAGCGCATCGGGATAGGTGTCCCTGATTGTTGCACCGCCCCGTGCGAGAAAACCGATGTGGAGAAGCGTCCAGCCGCGCGCCGCATGGGCATAGGGAGAGTCCGGCTGTTCCTTCACCCAGCGCTCGCTCAGCGCCAAGATTGTCGGATGGCTGCTTTCGAACAGTGCGAAAACGGCCCGCTGACCAAGATAGCCCTTGGCCTTATCCTCGGGCAGATGGTGATAGATTTCGGCGCGCTTGGTCAGTCTGTCGAGATCCTTCATGACGATGTCGGACCACGCGGATAACTGAGCCTGCGCGCGCTCTTGCGCTTGCACGTCCGCTTGCACCCGATGGCTGAGCGCGAGGACGGTCAGAGCAGCCGCCACGAAACGATTCAATCTCCGCATGTGAGTTCCCTAAACGATCAACCTCAAGAACTTCGATAATCAGGAATTGAGGCAACAAAATGAACCGCCACTGGCCGCAAGCGATCGCCGCACGCTCAGAGCAGTTTGGCATCGCATATCATTCACCTCTTAGGTTGACTGATTGTGAGAATCGCTTTAATTCATCCATATGGTTGAACGACAAAACGACAGCGAACTTTCGGATATCCTCAGCGCGGCATCTGATCCGACCAGAAGGGCAATCCTGACCTTTCTGGCCCAGGAGGGGCCGATGCGGGTAACCGACATCGCCGGACGTTTCGACATGAGCCTCAACGCTGTGTCGAAACATATCAAGGTGTTGGAGGCTGTCGGTCTTGTCCGACGCCGCAAGGAATGGCGCGAGCATCTGATCGAGATCGACCTTGGGCCGATTGGCGAGATAGACCGCTGGTTCGCCGGGCTTCGATCCATCTGGTCTTTGCGCCTGAGTGCCCTGGACCAAATTTTGCGCGAGGAGAAAGACGATGACTGAACTCACTTTGGCAATAAGCCAACTGATCGCCGCCCCGGCCAAGCACGCGACCGACCTGCTGGGTGACCACGTCTAT
>DAORUY010000173.1:0-6286 GCA_035433445.1 Paracoccaceae bacterium | reverse complement strand
GCAAAGAAGAAACTGGGGCGAGGATCGGCCTTTGACCGGGTCACTGTGTGGCGTGGAGGGATTGCGCGATCAGTCGCGGCACCTCGGCCAGGGTTCCAAGCGGCGCAAGGCAGGGGCCGGAAAACCCCGCGGCTTGCAGGGCTTGCGGCACGTCATGGAGCATATGGCCCCAGTTGGCGACGAAAAGCGGCAGGCAAAGTGTCGGCGTGCCCATGTCCGTTGCGGCCGCTTGCAGGAACGGGTCCTGCTCGATATAGCCTAGGCGGACCTCGGCGAGAGGCAGGCGGTTTGACAGAACCTGACGAAAGCGGTCCGCGGCGAGAGCGGGGGCTTTGCTGCGCCCCGATCCATGGGCCGCGAGCAAGAGCCGCGTTCTTGGCAGGGCCCAGCCGTTGGTGCGCACGGCCGCATCCACGGTGCGAACCGCGAGGTCGAGGGCGGCCTCTGTTGTGCCAAATGCGGGCAAGAGGATGAGGTCAGTGCGACCGGCCCCGGCGAGCCTTCGGGGGAGTTCATCGCGCGTGAACCAGCCATCCGCCATGAAGAACGGCAGGACAACCGGCGCCCTCAAGCCCTCCAGCGCGCGGTCGAGCACGCCCGGCGCGGCGAGTGTTGCGGCGCGCACGGACCAAGCGGGCAGAAGGGCCCCGACGGCGGCGCGCAGGCGGTCCAGATCGGCCTCGGCCGGGGCGGGGTCAGACGGTTGACCATGGGCGACGATCAGGGCTTCGCGGTTCAACGGGGGCTCCGGCAAAAGAAAACCGCCACCGGAAAAACCGGCGGCGGTCCCATATCTGCGCCAGAAGTTTTACTTCTGCAATTCCGTCCAGATCGCCGTCTGATATTCCAGCGCCTTGCCGGTGCAGACCGTCACAAAATGCCCCTTGTCGGCGAACTCTGCCGGAGGCACAATTTCCGGCGCGGTCTTCATGTCTTCGGGCATGAAGGCGTCTGATCCGCTGATGCCGTTGCCATAGCGCGCAAACGCCGACAGCATCGCGGCATTTTCCGGGGCCATGATGAAGTCGAGGAACAGATAGGCATTGTCGACATTCGGCGCGTCCGCCAGCAGCACGACATTGTCCATCCAAAGGCCGTAGCCTTCCTTGGGATAGCCATAGGCCACATCGGGGTTGGCAATCCGGGCTTTCATGGCCGAGCCGTTCCAGTCAACTGAGGCGGCATAGTCATGGTTGGTCATCTTTTCGATGGTGGAATAATCCATCGACATCCACTTGGGCTTGGCGGCCATCAGCGCATCGCGGACCTTCTTCATGACATCGGGATCTTCGCTGCAAACTTCGCCGCCTGCCCACATCGTGGCCAGCGCCAGCACGTCGCCCATTTCCGGGATGACATTCAGCTTGCCTTGCAGTTCGGCCGGCGGGTCCATGAAGATCGAGGATGTGTTGATGTCGCCGGAGTAATCCTTGGTGTTGACCGAGACGCCGGTCGAGCCCCACTGGTAAGGCACCGACCATTTGCGACCCGGATCCCAGTCAACATTCACCCATTCAGGGGCGATGTTCTTGTGGTTGGGCAGGCGCGCCATGTCCAGCTCCTGGATCAGGCCCTTTTCGGCATAGATGCCGACGAAACCGGCCGACGGCACGACGAGGTCAAACCCCGACCCACCGGCCTCGACCTTGGCGAGGGCCGTGTCGTTGCTGTCAAAGTCGGTGATCGTTACCTTGACGCCGTGGGCTTCCTCGAACTTCTTGATCATCTCGGGGCTGGTGTAATTGCCCCAGTTGTAGAGGAACAGCTCCCCTTCGGCTTGCGCCAGCGTGGTGGTGCCCAAGAGCAGGGCCGTTGCGGCAATCAGTCTCTTCATCTTCGTCTCCCAGGGTTTGGCAGCGCTCAGCGGGTGCCTTGGTTGGTGTCAGTCATTCTTACGGCTCAGTAGGAAAAAGGCGCACAGAATCAGGAATGTAACGCCCATCAGAATGGTCGATATCGCATTCACATCAGGCTTCATCGCCCGGCGCAACTGGCCAAGCATATAGGTGGGCAAAGTGTCCTGCCCCGGCGACTTGACGAATTCGGTGATGACCACATCGTCGAGCGAGGTGACAAAGGCCAGCATCGCACCGGCCAGCATCGCGGGCATCAGAAGCGGCAAGGTCACGCGGCGGAAGGTCTGCCAGCGGTCAGCATAAAGGTCGGAAGCCGCGGTTTCGAGCGTGAGGTCCATCCCCTCCAGCCGCGCGCGGATCGGCAGATAGGCGAAAGGGATGCAGAAGGCCGAATGCGCCAGGATCAGATAGCCAAGGCCGGTATAGCCGGTGGCCTGCTTGATTGCTGCAAAGACGATCAGCAGCGCGACGGCGGTTACGATTTCGGGCACCATGAGGGGCTGGTTGATCATCACATAGATCAGCGTTTGCCCTTTGAAGGCTTTGCGCCGGGTGGTCCCCAGCGCGGCCATGGTGGCGACGGTGGTCGCGATGATTGCCGCAAAGCTGGCGACGATCAGTGACACGAGTGTCGCGTCCTTGACCTGCTGGTTCTGCAACGCCAGCGCATACCATTGCAGCGAGAACCCTTCCCACTGCGAGGGGCTGGTGCCGGAGTTGAACGAAAAGACCGCCAGCGTGATGATCGGCACATAGAGCAAGACAAAGACGATGATCGCGATCGTCGTGAAGCCGGGCAAGCGACGGATCGAGAAGGGACGGCGCTGGCGAGTGGCTGGGGTGTCAACCATGTTTCCGCTCCCCGTTGATGGCACGGACATAATAGACCAGCGCGACGGTCACGATGATCAGAAGGGTGATCGACAGCGCCGCGCCCAGTGGCCAGTTGCGGCCCTGGCCGAATTGCAGGTCGATGAAGTTGCCGATCATCATGTTCTTGCCGCCGCCCAGAACCCGTGGCGTAACATAGGCGCCAAGGCAGGGGATGAAGACGAGGATGGAGCCTGCAACGATGCCGGGCTTCACGATCGGCGCGATGACGCGCCTGAGCGTGGTCCAGCGGCTGGCGTAGAGGTCGTAGGAGGCCTCAAGCAGACGCATGTCGAACCTGTCGAGCGCCCCAAACAGCGGCAGCACCATCAGCGGCAGATAGACATAGACCATGCCGACCAGCAGTGCGGTATCGGTGTAGGTGATCTGCAACGGCGCCGAGATGATGCCGAGCTTCATCAAAAGGCTGTTCAGAAGCCCTTCGTTGCGGATCACCTGATTGATCGCAAAAGTGCGGATCAGAAGGTTTGTCCAGAAGGGAATGGTGATCAAGAACAGCCAGAAGGCGCGGGAGCGCGGACTGCGGGTGGCAATGAACCATGCAGTCGGGAAGCCCACCATAAGCGTCAGTATGGTGGTGATGATCGACAGTTTGACCGATCGCCAGAGGATCACCAGATGGGCATCGGCGAATGTCAGCGTGTCGTCGAAAATGTCCCTTTCCACCAGTATCTTGGTCCAGCCTTCGGTGGAGAATTTCCACACGACATTGCCGTAGTCGCCGGGCGTAAGGAAGGAATAGACCAGCATGATCGTCAGTGGTCCGATGGCGGCAAGCATCAAGATGATCAGGGCAGGGGCCGACAAAAGCCAATTGCGTCGGACATCTTCGGCGTCGCGGCGCTCCTCCATCGTCTGGGCCATGATCAATCCCCCAGAACCTGAACGGCGCCGGGGGCAAAGCGCAGGCCGACCAGCGCCCCGCGTTCAAGCCCCGCATCGCCCGAAGCAGGGCTTTGCAGCCGCGCCACGACTTCCGTTCCATCCGCCAGTTCCAGATGGCAATGGGTGTCGGTGCCGAAATAGACCAGATTGCGGATCGTCGCGGGCAGGGCGTCTGGCTCGCCGCTGCTGACGATGCGCACCTGTTCGGGGCGCACAGCCACGGTGACGGCCCCTGTGCGGCCTTCCGCCCCGACAGCCTCGACCGACGCGCCGACGGCCAGCGTGACGCGCCCGTTGCCTGCGGTCGCGGGCAGGAAGTTTGTCTCGCCGATGAAGGAGGCCACGAACCTGTTGACGGGTCGCGTGTAGATTTCGCGGGCCCCGCCGATCTGCTGGATATGACCCGCCGACATGACGGCGATCCGGTCGGACATGGTCAGGGCCTCTTCCTGATCATGGGTCACGAAGATGAAGGTGATGCCGGTTTCAAGCTGCAAACGCTTCAGCTCGATCTGCATTTCCTGGCGCAATTTCAGATCGAGCGCGGAAAGCGGTTCGTCCAGCAGGAGAACCTTCGGTTTCGGCGCAAGGGCGCGCGCCAGCGCGATCCTTTGCTGCTGACCGCCCGAAAGCTGGCTGATCTTGCGACCGGCCATCTTTTCAAGTTTCACCAGCGCCAGCATCCGTTCGGTCGTGGCCGAGACTTCGGCGCGCGGTTTGCCCAGCATCTCAAGCCCGAACGCGATGTTCTGCGCAACGGTCAGATGCGGGAAAAGGGCGTAGCTTTGAAAGACCGTATTCACGGGGCGCTTGTTCGGTGGAAGATCGGTAATGTCCTGTCCGTCGAGCAGGATCTGCCCCGAGGTCGGGCTTTCGAATCCCGCGATCATGCGCAGAAGCGTGGTCTTGCCGCAGCCCGATGGGCCGAGCAGCGTGAAGAATTCCCCCTGACCGATACTCACCGAGACGTTGTCGAGCGCCTTGACGACATTTTCACCTTGTCCGAAGTGTTTAGAGATGGTGCGAGCCTCGACGGCGGTTTTGGTCAATTTTCGGCTCCCCGGTTTCCCCACATTTTGATCATATTTTAGGTATTTCCGATTCGACGCAATGGTGAAGTGACGCGAAGTCAAGGCTCAAGGCGTTATTGCGGCCTGTCCGCAGGATTCGATCAGACTGTAACGCCCCGTGCGCCCTAGCCTTCGGCGCATCGATCGGCAGACCCCGAGCGGCTGGCAATTGCGCCCCCGGCCCTTGCAGCCCCCGTTCCGCACCACTAAGACTTGCGTAAGCAAAGGTGCATATGACTGAACCTTGGGAACAGCAGCAGGCAGGCGACGATGAAAGACCCCTACGATCTTTACATGAACACCCTCGTCCCGATGGTGGTGGAACAGACCTCGCGCGGAGAACGCGCCTATGACATCTATTCGCGCCTGCTGAAGGAGCGGATCATCTTCATGTCCGGCCCGGTCCATGACGGCATGTCGACATTGATCTGCGCGCAGCTTCTGTTTCTTGAGGCGGAAAATCCGTCGAAGGAAATCGCGATGTATATCAATTCGCCGGGCGGGGTCGTGACCTCGGGCCTGTCGATCTATGACACGATGCAGTACATCAAGCCCAAGGTTTCGACGCTGGTGATCGGGCAAGCGGCCTCGATGGGCTCGCTTCTCTTGACGGCGGGCGAAAAGGGCATGCGGTTCTCGCTGCCTAACAGCCGGATCATGGTTCACCAGCCCTCGGGCGGCTATCAGGGGCAGGCGACGGATATCATGATCCATGCGCAAGAGACCCAGAAGCTGAAAGACCGGCTGAACCAGATCTATGTCAAACATACCGGCAATACGCTGAAAAAGGTCGAGGCGGGGCTGGAGCGCGATAATTTCATGTCCCCCGAAGAGGCCAAGGACTGGGGCTTGATCGACGAAATTCTGGAAAACCGTCCAAAGACCGAGGCGGACGGAAAGTAAGAGTGGGCCGCGTGGGTATGTGGCAGGAACTTTTAACATTGTGATGACCCGGTTGCTGCCCTAATCTTGACGAAAAGGGTGGCTCTTAATAGGCCCGACAGGCCTTCGGGCGGGGCCGCAGAGGATGACGATGGCGAACACTACCGGCAGCGACAGCAAGAACACGCTTTATTGCTCGTTCTGCGGCAAAAGCCAGCATGAGGTCAGGAAACTGATCGCAGGCCCAACGGTTTTCATCTGCGACGAGTGCGTGGAATTGTGTATGGATATCATCCGGGAGGAAACCAAATCCTCCGGGCTGAAAGCCACGGACGGCGTTCCGACGCCGCGCGACATCTGCAAGGTGCTGGATGATTATGTGATCGGCCAGGAACATGCCAAGCGGGTGCTGTCGGTGGCGGTCCATAACCACTACAAGCGCCTGAACCACGCGTCGAAGTCCAACGACATCGAACTGTCGAAGTCCAACATCTTGCTGATCGGCCCGACGGGCTGCGGCAAGACGCTGCTGGCGCAGACGCTCGCGCGGATCCTTGATGTGCCCTTCACCATGGCGGACGCCACCACGCTGACCGAAGCGGGCTATGTGGGCGAAGATGTCGAGAACATCATCCAGAAGCTCCTGCAGAAGTGCGATTACGACGTCGAAAAAGCGCAGACTGGTATCGTCTATATCGATGA
>DAORUY010000172.1:0-6363 GCA_035433445.1 Paracoccaceae bacterium | reverse complement strand
TGGAACGACCCCGGGATCCGCGAAGGACTGCTCTATGAACAAATGCCCGAAAGGCTGCGCCGTCGTGACCCGCTGATCGAAGCCTGCCGCTACGCTGAACAGACGATGGCGCGGATGCCGGGCTTCGGCAAGAAGCTCTTCACCTTCCTTCTGCCGCTCTATCAAGAGGCCACGGAAGAACGGCTGCGGATGGTCAAGGCCGCCTGCCTTTTGCACGACACGACCTGGCGTGCCCACCCCGACTATCGCGCGGAAGTCTGTTTTGACAATGCCACCCGCGCCAATCTCGGCGGGCTTTCCCATCAGGAACGGGTGTTTCTGGGCCTGGCGCTTTTGCACCGCTACAAGAACTCGCGCGCCGGTTCACGGCTTGAGCCGCTCTTTGCGCTCCTGACGCCGGCCGAGATTCAGGAAGCCGAAATTCTGGGCAAGGCCATGCGGTTTGGCGCGATGTTGTCGGCACATGCCCCGGAAAAGGCGGGAACATTGTCTCTTGACCGGGCACAGGGGGTTTTGACTTTCCACATGCAAAAGGGCGCCTCCGCACTTTTCGGCGAAGTTGCCGCCGCGCGCCTGCAGTCCTTGGGTGAAGCGCTTGGGGTCAGGGTCGAACTCACGGGCGAAATGATGGGCGCTTGACCTGCCCCGCCGCCATGACCACATGATCCTCTGCGCGCGCCGCGCGCCCTTTGGCCTTGAACAGGACAGCCAATGACGGTTCGCTTCGACAACAGCTATGCCCGCTTGCCGGACCGCTTCTTTGCCCGGCAATCCGCTGCCCCGGCCTCAAGTCCCGCGCTGATTGCGGTGAATGACGCTCTCGCACGCGCGCTCGGGTTCGCCCCGGACGACCTGCGCGCCCATCCCGATCTTCTGACCGGCAACCGCCTGCCCGAAGGGGCAGAGCCGGTGGCACAGGCCTATGCCGGTCATCAGTTCGGCGGCTGGGTGCCGCAACTGGGCGACGGGCGGGCGCTGTTGCTGGGCGAGGTCTTGACCGAAGGCGGCCAACGCTTTGACATCGCCCTCAAAGGGTCCGGTCCCACGCCCTTCTCGCGGCGCGGTGACGGGCGGGCCTGGGTTGGGCCCGTGATCCGGGAATATCTGGTGTCGGAGACGATGTTTGCCCTTGGCGTGCCGACCACCCGCGCCCTTGCCGCCGCAACGACGGGCGACGTGATCTGGCGCGAGGAGGCCCGCCCCGGTGCGGTCCTGATGCGGGTTGCCGCCAGCCATATCCGCGTGGGCACATTCCAGTATTTCGCCGCCCGCGAAGATACCGAGGCGCTCAGACTTCTGACCGATCACGTCATCGCCCGCCACTATCCCGAAGCGACCGGCCCCGAGACGCTTTTCACTGCAATTCTGGAACGACAAGCCCGTCTGATCGCCCGCTGGATGGCGCTCGGCTTCATCCATGGTGTGATGAACACCGACAATATGGCAATATCGGGCGAAACGATCGACTATGGCCCTTGCGCTTTCATGGATGGCTACAATCCGAAGAAAGTCTTCTCCTCCATCGACCAAAACGGGCGCTATGCCTATGAAAATCAGCCCAATATTGCGCTATGGAACCTTGCACAGCTTGCGTCGTGCCTGCTGCCGCTGATGGGCGAGGAAGCGCCTGCCATCGAACGGCTGACGGAATGCCTGAACCGTTTTCCCGCGCTTTACGAAGAGGAATGGCTGCGGCTTTTCCGGGCCAAGATCGGGATATCAAACCCCGATGCTGGCGATGCGGAACTGATCGAAACCCTTCTGACCCGCATGAGCCTGCAGCGCGCCGATTTCACCCGGACCTTCCGTGGTCTTGTCGACGGGGGGGCAGCGACGGAATTCGTCGAACCCGACGCCTTCGATGGCTGGGCGCGGGACTGGCGCGTCCGCATCGCGCGTGAGCCGGATCCGATGGCCATGATGCGCGCTGCCAACCCGGCCTATATCCCCCGCAATCACCAGATCGAGGCTGCAATCAGCGCAGCGGTTGCGGACGACTACGGGCCTTTTCACCGGCTGGGTCAGGTTCTGGCGCGCCCCTATGATACCCAGCGGGGAGCAGAAGATCTTGCCCTTGGTCCGACCGAAGCCGAGCAAGTTCGGCGCACGTTCTGCGGTACCTGACCCTCGTCAGCGTCGGAACCTGCGGAAGAAGCGGCGGTTTTTCTGCACGAACTCCTGCAACACGCCGGTCAGCCCGCCCAGATGCCGACCCTTGAGATAGAGGTAGCCGGAAAAGGCCCCTACTGCAGCGCCGATCATGTCCAAGATCAGATCGCCCATAGTGTCGATCAGGCCCGACTTTTGCATGTTCAGCCCGAAAATCTGATCCATGGCGAACTCGAAAATTTCCCAGACCGTGCCGATGGTCAGGCCGAAACAAAACCCCGTGAAAGCCACAGCCCAAGCTGGCGCCGCATAACGATCGCCCTCGAACAGCATGAAAACAAATAGAAAACCGATCAGGCCAAAGCCCACGGCGGATCCGCCGTGCAGCGCGATATCCCACCACCAGAAACGGTTGTAGAAATCGAATGCCTCACCCAGAAAAATCGTCGCAAAGACGAAAATGACGACACCCGCCACGAACCGGACCGGCAGACGGATGCCAAAGCGGTTTTCGGCCAGAACCGGCAGAAGCGACAGGGCCAGCGTGGCCAGCGAAACGAAGGCCAGCGACCAGCGCGCGGTGGCGAGAGCGGCGAGGACGGCCACCAACAGGGTGGCCCAGACGATCTGGGTTACGTAGGGATGGGACCTGATGGACGAAAACCACATGAACCAATGGTAGTGTTGCGCAATCAGTTCTTCAACGTCGGCGCGTGCGTGCCTATCTTACCCGCATGACCATCCGCATCCTGTCGTACAACACCCACAAGTGCATCGGGCTCGACCGGCGGCGCAGACCGGACCGGATCGTCTCGGTTCTGGCCCATGCCAAGGCCGATATCGTGGTGCTGCAAGAGGTTGACCATCGCCTTGGCCTGCGCCCGGCCGCCCTGCCAAGCGCAATGGTCGAGGAAGCAACAGGCCTGACGCTACTGCCGTTCGCCCTGTCGACGGTCAGTCTGGGCTGGCATGGCCAGACGATGCTGATCCGCCCCAACTATACGCCGCTGGCGCTGAAGCGGATCGCGCTGCCGGGGCTGGAGCCGCGCGGCGCGATCCTGGCCGAACTTGAAACCCCGCGGGGGCAATTGCGGGTCATCGGCGTCCATCTTGCGCTTCTCAGCCGCTACCGCCGGATGCAGTTGGCGGCCATCGTGGCGGCCATGTCGCACCGGGCCTATATGCCGACCCTGATCGTCGGCGACTTCAATGAATGGTCGCCCCGTGGCGGGGCGGACGCGCTTGGCCCGGATTTTCGCCTGCACGCGCCGGGGCTCAGCTTTCCGGCGGCCCGGCCGCTGGCGCGGCTGGACCGGCTGGCGCTGGCGCACGGGCTGCATCTGAAAGGCGCGGGTGTGGTGAGCGGCAAAGTGGCACGCATAGCATCTGATCACCTGCCACTCTGGGCTGAGGTCAGCACCCAACCCTTGGAGTGATCACTGGAACGGGTTGGTGTCGGCTTTCAATCCTGCCACACATTCAATCAGTGCCCCGACAGCCGCGCGCGAACCTGCCAGTGAATAGCTGCCCACCTGATCGCCCTGATCATTGGCAAGATAGAGCGCGTCGCCTTGCATGACCTCATTCAAGAAATCAACGCCATCGTTGCCGTCAGGAATGTTGAAGAACACGCTTTGCAAGTGCAGTTCGGCATTCGACAGATTCCACACCGCGTAATTGTCGATCTGAACCTTCAGGTTGGCCGTCTGGTCTTTCCCGAGATCCCAGCTTTCATCATAGAACTGCAATTCGACCAGTTCATTGGCCCCGGACCACATCGAGAAAGAGACCGGCCCATGGGTGACCTGCGCAAGACAGCTGACGGATCCGTCGTCAAACCCCACCACACGCACTTCCCAGTCCTTGACCCGCAGAAGCGTCTCTGAGGTTGCCTCAGCTGTGGCCGTATGTGCCGACAGGCCAACCAATAGTGCTACAATCATTGCCCGCCGCATGGTGTCCGACATCCTTTCCGCCAATCCGGTGCATCGGGCCCATTTTGACGAACAAATCTCGGCAATCAAACGAAAATTAGAGGGCAATTCCGCGACAATGACGACAATCCATCGGCTCAGTCTCGCCAATCCCATTGGCAGGTGTACTGCCCAAGAAGCTTGGCGACCGCGGCTTCGTCAACCGGACCTTTGCGTGTAAGACGTGCGACCAGCCCGCGCTTCTTGTCTTCGACGACCTCGGCCACGCTTGCGGCGATGCCGGCTTCGGCAAGGGATGCATCAAAAACACGTCGGATTGCCAGACGCCGCAGATCGGGCTTAAAGATCTTGCCCACGGCTGTCTTGGGCAGCTCTGACAGGATTTCCAGATGCTTGGGAACCGCTGCGCGTTCGGGGATGCGCTCGGCGGCGAAATCCAGCAGCTCGGCCACGGTCGCAGTCGCGCCCTTGGTCAGTTCGACATAGACGCAGGGCAATTCGCCCGCGAAGGCATCCGGCTGACCGATTGCGCCGGCGAATGCCACCGCCGGATGACCCGCCAGTGCTTCCTCAATCATGGCGGGGTCAATATTATGGCCGCCCCGGATGATCAGGTCCTTGGCGCGGCCCGTGATCCAAAGATAGCCATCCGCGTCGATCCGACCCAAATCGCCGGTACGCAGATAGCGGCCTTCGGTAAAGAGATCGCGGTTCTTGTCGACCTCCGTGTAGGTCGACCCTTCAAAAACGCCCGGGTTCGACACGCAAATCTCGCCCACCTCATCCGCTGCGCACTCTTTCGTCACGATGCCTGCGCTGTCCGTGTGCAAGATGCGCACATGGCTGTAAGGCAGGGGCACGCCGACTGAGCCCACCTTCTTCGTGCCATCGACCGGGTTGCACGACACCAGACAAGTTGCTTCCGTCAGCCCGTATCCTTCGGATATCTCGACACCCGTAGCCACCTTGAACCGGTTGTAAAGCTCGATCGGCAAGGGTGCCGAACCCGAAATCGCGGTCCGGAGGCTGGAGACATCGGCATTCACCGGGCGTTGCATCAGAGCAGCAATCGCGGTGGGCACCGTGATCAGGAATGTCACCTGCCAGCGTTCGATCAGTTTCCAGAAATTGTCGAAGACCCCTTCGCCGCGATAGCCTTGCGGCGTGGGCAGAACCATATGAGCGCCGGACTGGATGCAAGACATCAGGATCGGATAGGCGGCAAACACGTGGAAAAGCGGTAGCGGACAGATCAGCACGTCCCGTTCATCGAACAAAAGCGTGCCACCCAGCCAGCCATTATAGACCATGCCGGAATATTTGTGCTGGGCGACCTTGGGCATCCCGGTCGTACCGCCGGTGTGAAAAAAGGCGGCGACGCGATCGCCCACGCTGTCGGCGAAGGTCAGATGGTCGGAAGGCTGGTGGGCACAAGCCGAACTGAATGCCATCACCCGCGCCTTATGGGTGGCCGGATTTTTCGGGCGGATCAGCGGCACAATCCAGCTTCTGGGCGGGCTGAGATGGCGGTTCAGATCGACCTCAAGAACCGTATGAACATTTGGCGCCAACGCAAGGGCCGCCGCAGCCTTCTGCGGCAGATCAGTATGCGGGAAGGGCTTCAGCGTGACCAGAACGCTGGCCTTGGTTTCCCGCAAGATCGCGGCAATCTGTTCCGGCTCGAGCAGCGGGTTGATCGGGTTGACGATACCCGCGACCGCGCCGCCCAAAAGCACCACTGCCGTTTCGGTCGCATTCGGCAAGAGGTAGGCCACAACGTCCTTTTCACCGATGCCAAGGCTACGGAACAGGTTTGCGGCCTGCGTCACCCGGCCATGAAGCTGGCTCCAGGTCAGGGTTTCCGCCTTGGACTTCGGGTCAGACAGAAGCTGGAAGGACAAGGCGTTGCGCGCACCATGCGCGATCTTCGTCCTGGTCAGGAACTGGTAGAGCGTGACGGGCAGGCCGCGTTCGCCGTAAGGCATTTCATTTTGAACCGCATCGCGGTCCGCAACTGATGCGAATCTTGCCATCTCGCTTCCTCCCCAGCGGCCCGTTCAGCCGGACCTTCTCCTCGGGCTCAAGGATGGCGGCAAACGAGTTTTGGGGCAAGTGTGACGCTGGGGCGAAACCTGCATGCCCATGCCAGTGGGGTGCTCAGTCGGCGGCCCCTTCGGTGAACTGCAGACGGGCAAGCCGGGCGTAAAGCCCCCCTTCCGCGATCAGCGTATCGTGCCGCCCCTCGGCGACGATCCGTCCCTGATCGAACACTACGATCCTGTCGGCCTTTTTTACCGTGGCAAGGCGATGCGCCACGATG
>DAORUY010000171.1:0-6429 GCA_035433445.1 Paracoccaceae bacterium | reverse complement strand
TCCACCAGCCCGACCTTCAGCCCCCGCGCGCGGGTCACATCGCCCGCCGTGGCCTCAACCCGCCCGGCCAGAAGCCTGAGAAGCGAGGATTTCCCCCGCCCGTTCGCGGCGACAAGCCTGATCCGGTCGCCCGGCTGCACGGTAAAGGAAAGGTCGGTGAACAGCGGCTGGCCAAGGGTCAGCGACAGGGATTTGACGGCAAGAAGGCTCATGTTTTCGGTCCTGAACTGTGGTCTGACGGGCACGCACAAGCGCGCCGCGGGACGGGCGGACCGTTGGGAAAGCGCCTTCGGTCAGCCCCGCACGTGATGCGGGGCACAAACAGGGCCAGGACGGCGCTCTCGGGTGAAGAAGGTTTTCACTCACGACCTCAGGGGGACCAGTAGTGCAATCCTGCCACGCAGGGCCGCGCTGTCAAGCCACTGGTTCACGCGCGGCCATGACCTCCGCCCCCAGACGCAGCACCTCCGCCACCAGAAGATCAAGATCTTCGTCCCGCGTCCGGTGATTGACGACAGCCACGCGCAAGGAATGCCGCCCCCTGAGCATCGTGTCGGTCGGCACCGCCACCCCCGCCTCTTGCAGGCGAAACATGATTTCCGAGTTGATCTCCTTCAGCTGCGCTTCGTCCACACCGGGCGGTCGATAGCGGAAGCAGACGATGTTGATCGTCACCGGCGCCATAAGTTCCAGCATTGGTTCAGCCCGAATACGCGCCGCAAGCCTTTGGCATTGTCCGATATTCTGGTCGATCAGCCGCCCGAACTTGTCCGCGCCAAAGGCGGAAAGGGCCATCCAGACCTTCAGCGCCTTGAACCCCCGGCTCAGGTCGATGCCATAGTCGAACAGATATTCAGCCCCCGCCACACCCCGCGGCTTCTCTTCCAGATATTCGGGATGAAGGGCGAAGGTCGCATATTGCTGGCCTCGGTCACGCACCAGCGCACAACCCGCCTCGAACGGCGCATGCAGCCATTTGTGCGGATCAAGCGCCACAGAATCCGCCCGCTCCAACCCATTGGCCATGGTAGAGTGGGCCGGGCTGAGTTTCAGAACCGCGCCAATGCAGCCATCGACATGAAACCACAGATCTTCGGCGGCACAGAAATCGGCCAAG
This sequence comes from Paracoccaceae bacterium, assembly GCA_035433445.1. Lineage (GTDB taxonomy): Bacteria > Pseudomonadota > Alphaproteobacteria > Rhodobacterales > Rhodobacteraceae > TMP-24. Next base: position 5,312 of record DAORUY010000171.1, on the reverse strand, counting down.
GCGTCCAGATTATCGAAGGCGCCGGTATTGACCGTTCCGGCCGACCCGATCACCGCGACGGGTCTTATCCCGACAACCCGATCTTCAGCCACTGCCTGCGCCAGCTCCGCCAGCGGCAAGCGCCCATCTGCGTCAGCCGGGATAAGCCTCAGCGCCTTGTGACCCAGCCCAAGTATCTCCATCGCCTTCGTGTGGCAGGAATGCACCTGGTCAGAGGCATAATAGCGCAAGCGCGCGCCCCCCAGTCCGTCTGCGCGCACATCGTGCCCTGCCTTCACATTCCGCGCCACGGTCAGTCCGATCAGGTTCGCAACCGATCCGCCGCTGGTCAGCGTGCCGCCAGCGGTCTCGGGAAATCCCACGATTTCGGCCATCCAGCGAATGACCTGACGTTCAAGCAGCGCAGGCGCGATATTGCCGCCCCCAAGGTTCGACCCGTCAATCGCTGCTAGAAAATCGCCCAGGGCGCCCACGATATTGCCCGCACCCATATACCAGGCCCAGAACCGCGGGTGGATATTGCCCATGGGATAGGGCCGCACCGTGCTGACCATTGCGGCATAGCTCGCCTCTGCCCCGATCCCCTCCCGTGGCAGGGGGCCACCGAAAGCCGCACGCACCTCGGCGGGCATGTCTTGCCAGACCGGCCGGTCGCGCAGGCCCGCCAGATGATCTATCGCCTCGTCCATGATCCGGTGGCCGAGCGCCCGCATCCCCGACCAGTCTTCGGGGTCCAGGGTTTCATGTCCCGCCATAGCGCCCTCCCTCGCCGTCGCCGGGATGCTGCGCGCAAAGGGACGCCACGTCAAATCCTACGGCGCCTCACACCCGTTGCAGCTTCACCGGTTCCGACCGCGCCAGCTTCAGGAAATGCGCCATGTAGGGCTGGGTTGCGTCCTCTGCCCGCGTGGCCGCATACATGCGCTTGGTGATGCCCGCTTCCGTCACCCGGCGCGTCACGTAATCGGGCTGGTATTTCACCTCGCGCAGCACCCAGTCCGGCAGGATCGACACGCCCCGATCCGACGCCACCAGCATCAAGATCACCGCCGTCAGCTCCACCTGCCGATGCCCGCGCGGCTCGACCCGTGCGGGCGTCAGAAGCGTGGTGAAGATATCGAGCCTCGAGCGGTCCACCGGATAGGTGATCACCACCTGATCGCGGAAATCTTCCGCCACCACGAACTCCTTGGCGGCAATCGGGTTCTGGGCCGCGGCGATCAGCGTCGGCTGATAGTCGAACAAGGGATGGAAGATCACGTCCTTCATCTCGTCCGGGTCCGAGGTGATGACCAGATCGACCTCCTCGCGCATCAGCGCGGGCATCGCATCAAAGGCCAGACCGGGACGGATGTCCACATCCACATCCGGCCAGGCGCGGCGGAACTGTTCCAGCACCGGAAAGAGCCAATCGAAACAGGCATGGCATTCCAGCGTAATATGCAGCCGTCCCGACCGCCCCATCCTCAGCGCGCGGAACTCCTCGGCCATCGCCTCGATCTCGGGCAGTACCCGGTCGGCAAGCCTCAGAAGCTTCATCCCCGCCGACGAGAGTTTCAGCGGCTTGGCCCGGCGCACAAACAGCTCGATCCCCGCCTGATCCTCCAGCCCCTTCATCTGATGGCTGAGCGCCGACTGGGTGATGTTCAGCTGATCGGCCGCTCGCGCCATGCCGCCCGCATCGTGAATAGCCTTGATCGTACGCAGATGCCGAAAGTCGAGATGCATGGCGAACCTTTAATTTCATTCATGTTGAACTTGAAGATTATGAATTTGTCTCACATCACCCAGCATGAGACAAGGGGACAACAGAAAGGACCACTGCCATGACCAAAGCGCCCCGCATTTCGTTCGAGTTCTTCCCCCCGCAGTCGCTCGACGCCTCTTTCAAACTGTGGGAAACCGTGCAGACGCTTGCGCCCCTCAACCCCGAATATGTCTCCGTCACCTACGGCGCTGGCGGCACGACACGGGCGCTGACCCATGAGGCGGTCAAGACCATCGGCCAGAACTACGGGCTCAAGGTCGCCGCACACCTGACCTGCGTTGATGCCACCCGCGCCGAGACGCTCGCCGTCGCCGAAAGTTACGCCGCCGTCGGCGTGACCGACATCGTGGCGCTGCGCGGTGACCCGCCAAAGGGTGCAGAGAAGTTCGTCGCACACCCCGACGGGTTCGCCAATTCGGTCGAGCTGGTCGAGGCTCTGGCAAAGACCGGCAAGTTCAACATTGCGGTCGGCGCCTATCCCGAACCCCATCCCGAAGCTGCCAATCCCTGGGCTGACATCGACTGGCTGAAGCGCAAGATCGACGCAGGCGCAAACCGCGCCATCACCCAGTTCTTTTTCGAGGCTGAAACCTTCCTGCGCTTCCGCGATGCCTGCGCCAAGGCCGGGATCAGCGCGCCGATCATCCCCGGCATCCTGCCCATCGTCTCGTGGGAGGGGGCCAAACGCTTCGCCGCCCGCTGCAACGCCAAAGTGCCCGCAAAACTCGACGAAGCATTTACCCATGCGATCCGCGACGGGCGCGAACAGCTTCTGGGCCTGACCCAATGTTCGGTCCTGTGCGAACGGCTGATCGAGGAAGGCGTGGAAGAATTGCACTTCTATACGCTGAACCGCCCGCAGATGACGCGCGATGTGTGCCATGCCCTCGGCCTGCAACCGTCGGTCACGCTCGAAAAGGTTGCCTGAGACTTTCGAACTCTCCCTGCCCGCATTGGGAAACGCGCCTTCGGGCGCGTTCTTTTTCCCAACGATCGGCGCGCGGGCGCAGTTGTTGCGTTTGAGTATTTGGACCAAGATGGAACCGGCCCGTTCATCTTGGCCCAAATACTCCCGCCGGAGGCATCCACACCCGGCCACCCGCGCGGCGCACTCAGGATGGGCGCGTCGCGCTGTCCGTCCGGCGCCCTGCCAGCGCCGGATCCTGACGCAGCCAGAACCGCGCCCGCCGGGTCATCCGCGCGCTCTCATGCACCGTCTCGGACGGATCTCCGCCGACCTTGCGCCGTGCGCGCAAAAGGAACGCCTTGCCCCAGCCGCGCAGCGTCCCCACGCTCGGCGCATGCGGATCGGTGGGCAGGCTCTCGCGCCAGTCCGGCGGCAACGGCAACCCACGACGTTCGGCATGCTCCAGCATCCAGACGAGCGGAATGTTGGCCAGGGGCCGCGCAACTTCAAATCCCGCAAGCTGACCGCCCACATCGCCATGCGCGCCCCGGAACCAGACCTGTTCCACCCGCCCCCGCCAATCGCCGGACGTCGTCTGCCACAGGATCGGGTCGAACACCGCCCGCGTCTCATCAAGCGCCAGCGCGTGAAATCCGTGCCGCACCACGCCCGACAGGGCATGATTGTGAAATTCATGCTGCGGCTCGGTCCACATCCACAGAAACGGCAGCCGGACGCCCAGCGCCTTGACCGTATCGAATACGCCGATCATCTCGATCTCGGTCTGCGGATGGCAAAAAACCTCGCGGAACTGCCGTTCTGCCGCCGTCACTTCGGCTGTCTGGTAATAGCGATAGGAGAGCAGCACATTGCGCTCGGTCGCGGCATCGGCCCGCAGAAGCCCGACCTGGTCGATGATCCCCGCGAGCGACCGCACCGCATAAGCCCCCCGCGAATAGCCGAACAGGAAGATCCGGTCGCCGGGCCGATAGCGGCTGGCCAGCCAGCCATAGGCGCGGCGGATCTGCCGGTTGATGCCCCGCCCCATCGCCACATTGGCGGTGTCCGACCACATGTGCCACTGCACGCCGGCTTCATAATAAAGCGACAGAGGCGCCGCATGCGGGGCAGCGCGCAACAGCCGGTAGATGCGCCCGATATTGGTTTCATGTCCCGGCGCAAGGTCGCCCAAGGTGCCATCCAGCAAGATGATATGATCGGTCGCGCGGCGTTGAGGGCGCGCACCCAGCGCAGGGGTAGGATTGTGCACTTCGACCCGTCGGCCAATGCGCATCCATTTCCACAGACGATCCGTAAACGAGAGGCCCATGGGGAAATCCCTTCCGCCACATTCCCTCAAGATAGTAGGATCAAAGCATTGACGGAAGCTTGCCCAGCCGCAAGGGGCGGGGTCGTCAACAATTGACCCCACCCGTCACGATTGCTTGAGGCTTATGGCCCGCCCGGCGAAAGTGGCGCCGGGTTCAGACCGTCAGCGACAGGACGGTGGCGACGATCACCGCGCCAAAGCCGTTGAAGGGCGTATTGGTCGCCGTCGAATAGGCGCCCATCCCCTCGATCACGAAATAATCGCCTTCCTCAATGTCCGACGGCAGGAGGAGTTCGCCCGGCAGCCGGTCGACGGAATCGCAGGTCGGCCCGAAGACGATCTTCGCCTCGCGCGCGCCGCTGCGCTTCACCCCTTCCGGCGTAAGGATGCTGATCCTGTCGATCACGCCGGTCAGGACCAGCTCGTCCATGCAGCCGTAGGTGCCGTCGTTCAGGAACACATGCGCCCCGTCGCGCACGCCCTTCACCCGCGACGCGCTCGCCATGCATTCGGCCACCAGCCCCCGGCCCGGCTCGCACACCAGCGCCGGACGGTCTTGCCCGAACACTTCGTCCGTCACCCGGTCGATCAGCCCGAAGATCGCCTCAAGCTGCGGCAACTCGCCATTGACGCGGTGCGAGGGGAAGCCGCCCCCGGTGTTCAGCCGCCGCGCCTTGACACCCGCCAGACGGCAGATGTCTGCGGCCGCGCGGATATAGGCGTCCCAGGTCATCGGGTCGGTGCATTGCGTCCCAGGGTGGAAGGTCAGCGACGGGATGAACCCCGCCTCCGCCACCCGTTGCAGAAGGCCGACCGCCCCTTCCACCGTCGCGCCGAATTTCGCGCCAAAGTTATAGGCCGCGCCCGCGACCGGCAGCTTGAAGCGCACGGTGATCTCGGTGCCTGCGGCGGGCACGATCTCGATCAGCTTCTCCAGCTCCGACCGGCTGTCCACCGAATAGGAAATCACCCCGTTTTCAACGGCATAGGCGATTTCATGGCGGGCACGCACCGGGTTGTTGTAATGCATGGCCGCACCGGGGGCGAGGCGCTTGATCAGCGCGATCTCGGCCGGCGATGCCACATCGAACCCCTTCACGCCCGCAGCGGCAAGATTCTGGATCACCATCTCGTCGGGGTTCGACTTGACGGCATAGGTCACGAGGCCCGGAAATCCGTCCAGGAACCGACGCGCCGTCGCCTGAAGCACCGTGGGCGCAAAGAACATCACCGGATTGTCCGGCTGTTGCGAACGCAGGAATTCGGACGGTTTTGTCCAGATCGTTTTAGAAAGCCCCATCGGCGTG
>DAORUY010000170.1:0-6468 GCA_035433445.1 Paracoccaceae bacterium | reverse complement strand
GCGTCGATGATCGCCACATATTCATATTGCGCGTGCCTGATCCCGCGCTTCAGGCTGGCGCCATAGCCGGTATTGACCTGATTGGTATCGACCACCACGCCGGTCTGGCGGGCGATCTCCAGCGTCTTGTCCTCGGACCCGTCGTCGATCACGATGATCTCATAGGGCACGCCGGTCGCGTCCATCTCGCGACGGATATCCTCGATCGTGTGCAAGATCGCGCCTTCCTCGTTGAAGGCGGGCACGACGACCGACAGCGACAGGCCCTCAAACCCGTCGGTTACCCTGACCGCCGGAACCGTTTCGGGCACCATGCGGGGCTTGGCCGCCGCGCGGGTCTTGGTCTTCGCGCTCTGATCGTCAGGGGACATGCAGACGGTTCCTTATTCCAAGCACGTGATATTCGAACAGGCACCAGGCAAAGGCGCCCGCCGAATAGACGTAATAGATCTGATGATAAAACAGCGCCAAGATGGCCCGCATAAGGCCAAGATGGGCAATGAAAAAGGAAAAAAGCCGCCAGTTGGCCAGAACGGCCAGAACGGCCAGCCCCGCCGTCCAGCCCCAGCCGATCAGGGGCATCATCACGACCGACAGCAAAAACAGCCCCGCCAGAACCGCGCGTGCCCGTTCCCCCTTGGAGGTGTTCAGATCATCGCCCAACCCTTCGCGCGCGATCATCAGCCGCGACCAGGGCAGCGCCCGGCGGAAAATGTCGGTGTGAATGGCCTGGCGGATCGTCCAGCGTTTCAGATGTTTGCCCAAAAGCGCGGGGTCCACGCAGATCACGCCCCCTGCCGCATGGATCCGGTAGCCCAGCTCGATATCTTCGATGGACGGCACCCGGTAGGTTTCCACATCGAACCCGCCGACGCGGGCGAACATATCGGCCCGAACCGCCCCGCACCCGGCCCAGAACGTCCGGGCCGTGCGCCGCGCAGTCTGATGGTAATAGCGGTGCATCAGGTTCTTGTAGCGCGCGAACCACGATCCTTCCGGCGCGCTGTCGTAAGACCCGAACACCGCCGCAACCGTCGGATCGGCAAAGGCCGCCTGCAACCGCTCCGCCCCGTCCGGCCAGACGATCACATCGCTGTCCACGAACCACAAAACCTCGCCCACCGCCTCGCCCGCCGCCAGATTGCGCGCCACACCCGGCCCGCCGTTCTGCGGTGTCACCAGCACCCGCGCGCCCATTTCGCCCGCGACCTCCGCCGTGCGGTCGGGGGACCGGTCGTCGACCACGATCACCTCCGCCAGATCCCCCCGCGCCTTCATCGCCATCAACGGCGCCAGCACACGCGGCAACAGGGCCTCGGCCCGGAAGGCGGGCATGATCGCGGAAATCGTCACCCCCGCCATCAGGCGCGCTCCTCGCCCGCGCGCATCGTCCAGTGCAGCAAGAGCGCCGCGAGAAGCGGCACCAGCCATACGACCCGCGCCCCATATCTTGTCGCGGGCTGCGAAATCCCGCCACACACGAACGCATTGGCCAGGATGCCCAGCAACACCATCATCCCGAAGATACGCAACCCCTGCGGCAGCCCGCGCGACAGAAGAAGCGCCAGGGTCATCACCAGCGCCGCCGCGTAATAGGTCTTCTGCAACCGCGTCACCGGGCCCAGCCAGTCTGCCCGACTCTCGCTCAGCCGCCCCAACGTCAGCGGGCCACTCAAGGTTCCGGTCACGCTGACATTCTGCGCCTCGATCTGGCGGGTGGGCAGCGTCATGTCGACACTGACCATGGCCGATTGTTTGAACGTATTGACGATGAACGCCCAGGATACCGCCAGCGGCATTTCCCGCAACACATCCTTGAAGAAACCGACCTGGGCATCGGCGACCTGCTTCTGGTCCGTCTCGCTCATCAACCGGAAGGACCCCAGCCGCTTGCTCGTCTCAAAGACAATATGCGACGCCGTCAGCCGATAGGGGTCTTGCGACAGCTGAAGCGCATCCCAAAGCGGACAGGACGGAATGGTTTCATCTGGGCAATGGGCCTCCAGCCAGTCATAGCCCGGCCCGTCCTGGATCAGCCGCGCGGTGATGAAGGGCTTGATGACCACATCGGACTGCGCGGCATGGGCTGCGATGACCCGGAATGTCTTTTGCTGCATCCAGGCAACGCCCACCACCGCAATCAGGATCAGCGGCGCAATCATCCAGCGCCGCCGCCCCCCCATCCGCGACAGAGCGGCCACGAACGGCACCAATGCCGCACCGATGGCGAAGTGCGACAGATGCGAGATGATGGAGACAGAGGCGATCAGGAACGCCAGCAGAAGTTCCCCCGCCGTCATCTCCCGCCCGAACGCGGTCAGCAGCGCAATCACCAATAGCATGACCGGCGCCAGCAGGTCGGGCATCAGATAGGCCGCGTAAAACGGCAAGGATCCCAGCGCCGCCGCCAGAACGGGCACGGCAATCATCGGCGCCAGCGCCTGATCCGGTTCATAGACCCGCCGCAACACCCGCCCGGTCAGCCACAGCGCCAGCGCCAGCACCAACGCGTTGAACAAAAGCAGCAAGTCCACCGCATGCAGCGCATCGAAAATGCCGGCGAGCAGGGAATAGAACGGCGAGCGCGACCCATCGACGGTGCGCAGCGCAGAGGCCGCAACGGTTCCGCCCGACGGTTCGACAGGCGGCGCGGCTGTCAGGCCAAGCTGCTGCAACGCCACCTTGCCCTGATCGACATAACCCACCGTATCGAAGTAGAACAGAGGACGGCCATTCAGGATAAGCACGCTTGCCACGGCAAGCACCGCCAGGCCCAGCCAAAGGACCGCCGACGTCCTGTTCCGGCTGCCGCTTTGCCCCTTCATACAGCCGCCTCCTTGATCTGGCCGCTGGTCAGCAGCCCGTCGAAATAGCGGATCGTCTGGGTCAGCCCATCCTTCAGCGCCACCTGAGGTTCCCAGCCCAGCGCGCGGCGCGCAAAACCGATATCGGGGCGGCGCTGCGTCGGATCGTCGTGGGGCAGCGGCTCGTGCATCAGTTTCGACTTCGACCCGGTCAGCTCAATCACCAGTTCCGCCAGTTCGCGGATCGTCATCTCGACCGGATTGCCGATGTTCATCGGTCCGGTGATCTCATCGCCGGTGTTCATCAGCCGGATCAGCCCTTCGACCAGATCATCAACATAGCAGAAGGACCGCGTCTGCTGGCCTTCGCCATAGATGGTGATCGGTTGTCCCTGCAACGCCTGCATGATGAAATTCGACACCACGCGCCCGTCCTGCGGATGCATCCTTGGCCCATAGGTGTTGAAGATGCGCGCGACCTTGATCCTGAGCTTGTGCTGCCGGTGATAGTCGAAAAACAGCGTCTCGGCGCAGCGCTTGCCTTCGTCATAGCAGGACCGGAACCCGATCGGGTTTACATTGCCCCAGTAATCTTCCGTCTGCGGATGCACCACCGGATCGCCATAGACCTCCGACGTCGAGGCCTGAAGGATCTTCGCTCTCAACCGCTTGGCCAGCCCCAGCATGTTGATCGCGCCATGCACGCTCGTCTTCGTCGTCTGCACCGGGTCGTGCTGATAATGCACCGGGCTCGCCGGGCAGGCGAGGTTGTAGATCTCGTCCACTTCGACATAGAGCGGGAAGGTCACGTCATGGCGCATGATCTCGAACCGCGGATTGCCGATCAGATGCGCCACATTGGCGCGCCGGCCGGTGAAATAATTGTCCAGGCACAGCACATCGTGACCGGCCGCAATCAGCCGTTCGCACAGATGCGACCCCAGAAAGCCCGCGCCCCCGGTCACGAGGACACGTCTGGATGTCACGCTCATCTTTCGCCACCCTCCTGGATTGCTACACCCGCCAGATCATGTCACGCCCCCCGGGCCGTGCGGAAGCGGCCGGATCGTTCTGACAGGTCTACCCGGCAAATATACGGCAAACTGAAAACACATGCTCAATCTGGCGAAATATACCGCCTGCCGCAACACTTGCGAGCCTATCCGGCGCCCTGCGGGCCGATTGTTTCGCATTGCGGCCTGATCTGGCAGCCCAGGGGCCATTTTCCGATCTACATGGCGAATCTTCCGGCCCTCCGCCGCGACGCTTCGCCGGTCTGCAAACCCATGACCGGACAGCATAAAACAAAAGGCCCGGTCGGATGACCGGGCCTTTGTTCATTTGTTTCGCCTTCAGTGCAGCTTGGCTTCGACTTCACCGATGGACGCATCGACGAGCTTGCCGCGCTCGGCCGCCGTCATCTGCTTGCCGATCAGGTCGCCCGCCGCTGCAACCGCGACATTCACTGCGCTGTCGCGCACTTCGCGCACGGCAGCCGCCTCGGCCGAAGCGATCTGGTCCTGTGCCGCCTGAAGCCGCCGCGCGATGGAGGCCTTCAGATCGACCTTGGCCTGTTCGGCCGCGGCCATCGCCTCGCGCTTGGCGTTCTCGACGATCTCGCCAGCCTGGGCCTGCATTTCCTTGCGCTTGGCCTCGTAGGACGACAGCAGCGCCTCGGCTTCCTCGCGCAGCGCCTTGGCGGTGTTCAGATCGCTCTGAATGCCTTCGGCGCGCTTGTCCAGAAGCCCGGCCAGAAGACCCGGCACCTTGAACTTCAAAAGCACCGCGATGAACAGCAGGAACGCCAGCAGAACCACGAAGTTCGTATTGCGCAGCGAGAAGAACGGTCCAGACGCCGCAAAGGCCGGACCCGCCATCAGCATGAATGCCAGAGAGAGTTTTTTCATCATCTCAGCCTTTCATCCGTGCCGTGACCGCTGCCGCGACCGCTTTGGCATCCGCCGTGCCGCCCAGTGCGGCGATGATGGCCTCGGCCGTGTCACGGGCCACTTCGGCCACGGACGCAACCGCGCCTGCGCGCACTTCTTCGATCCGTTTGGCCGATTCCGCCCCGCGCGCCGCAATCTCTGCGTCGGCTTTGGCGGTGGCCTTGTCGAGGTCGGCCTGAATGTCCGCCTTGGCGGCGGCGACGATCTTGCCCGCTTCCGTTCGCGCGTCGATCAGCGCCTGGTTATAGGCCTTCTCGGCGTCCACGGCCTGCGCCTTCAGCTTTTCGGCTGCTTCGATGTCGCGCGTGATCCGGCCCTGACGGTCGGCCAGAACGCCCGCGATACGCGGCATCCCGATCTTCGACAGGACGAAGTAGATGATGACGAGCGCCACCAGAAGCCAGAAGATCTGGTTCGGGAAGGTCGAGAAATCAAGTTGCGGCATACCCGCCGATTCAGCGGCATGCCCGGCGGCGACGGCGGCGTGACCAGCGGCTTCCGCCGTGCCTTCGGCTGCGTCCGCCGCAGTGGTGGTTGTGTTCGACATTTCGTCCCCCTCAAGAACCCTGATTACTTCGCGGGCGGACGCGACCAGCGCCCCCGCCCGCCCGTAAGGATGGTTCGGTCAGGATCAGACGGCGAACATCAGCAGAAGCGCGACGAGGAACGAGAAGATCCCCAGCGCTTCGGCGAACGCGATGCCGATGAAGAGCGTAGCGGTCTGGCCAGCGGCTGCCGACGGATTGCGCAGCGCGCCCGCCAGGAAGTTGCCAGCCACGTTGCCCACACCGATGGCCGAGCCGCCCATGCCCATGCAGGCAAGGCCAGCGCCGATGTAAGCACCCATTTGAACGATATCGCCTTGCATATTAGTCACTCCTTACGGTTGGAATTTGGCGTTGGTTTGGAAGTCTATCGAACCTCAGTGGCCCGGATGCAGCGCATCCTTCAGGTACACACAGGTCAGAATGGTGAAGACATAGGCCTGAATGAAGCAGACCAGGATTTCGAGGCCGTACATCGCGGTAATCGCCACAATCGACAGCGGCGTCACGACGACACCGATGCCCGACATCAGGATCAGCGGCGCGAAGGCCGCGAACACCTTGATCACCGCGTGACCGGCCATCATGTTGCCGGCAAGTCGGATCGAGTGGCTGACCGGACGCACGAAGTAGGAAATCAGCTCGATCAGCGCCAGGATCGGACGCAGCGCCAGGGGCGCCGACGACACCCAGAAGAGGCCGAGGAAATGCGCGCCGTTCTTCACGAACCCCAGGATCGTGACGAACAGGAACACCATCACCGCCATCACCGCCGTCACCGCGATATGCGAGGTGGTGGTGAACGAGCCGGGGATCAGCCCCAGGAAGTTCGAGAAGACGATGAAGATGAAAAGCGTGAAGATATAGGGGAAGTATTTCACCCCGTCATGGCCCGCCACATCCTCGACCATCTTGTAGACGAAGCCGTAGGCCAGTTCCGCGACCGACTGAAGGCGGCCGGGAATGACCGACCGTTTGCCGGTACCAAGCACGAACAGGACGATGACGCACAGAACCGTGATCGCCATCCACAGCGTCGCGTTCGACACTGCAAATGCGCTCAGCCCCTCGCCGAACAGCGGCTTGACCAGGAACTGGTCCATCGGATGGAACGCAAGACCTTCGTTTCCAGCTTCGCTTGCCACGTCTATTTCCCTTCGTCCCTGGCGG
>DAORUY010000169.1:0-6651 GCA_035433445.1 Paracoccaceae bacterium | reverse complement strand
CGCGCTTCTTGGCCACATAAGCCTCCAGCCCGTCGGGGTCGGAAACGCCCACGTTGAAATCGCCGTCCGTGGCCAGAAGGATGCGCCGCACACGGCCATCGCCCTGCATCCCCTCGGCGGTCTGATAGGCCAGTTCCAACCCTTCCGCCCCGGCGGTCGACCCGCCTGCCATCAGCTGATCGAGCGCGGCGGTGATCCGGGCCGTGTCCTTGGCTTCCGTCGGTTCCAGAACCAGTCCGGCGGAACCCGCATAGGTGACGATCGCCACCCGGTCCGTGGGGCGCAACTCGCTCAGCATCAGCCGGAAGGACTGGATCAGAAGCGGAAGCTTGTTTGAATCCTCCATCGAACCGGACGTGTCGATCAGGAAGACGAGGTCGAGCGGCGGGCGTTCCTCCAGCGCGGGCAGGCGGCCTTGCAGGCCGATGCGCAGAAGCTGGGTGTCCTTGTTCCACGGCGTCTCAAACAGGCTGACAGAGGTGCGGAACGGCGCGCCGTCTGCTTCGGGGGCGGGATAGGAATAGGGGAAATAGTTCACCATTTCCTCGATCCGCACTGCCTCTGCCGGGGGCAGGAAACCGTTGGTCACGGAAGACCGGACAACGGCGTATGATGCCGTATCCACGTCGATCGAGAAGGTGGAAACGGGCTCTTCGACGGTGATCCTTACCGGATTCTGGGCTTCGTTTGCGAAGGCTTCGGTGTTGGGTTCGGCGGGCAGGGTCGCAATATCGGACGCAGTCGCATCTGGCAGGGCTTCGTAAAGAACAGTGCCTTCTGCAAGGCCGGAGTTGGCCGTGCCGGTCATGCGGCTGAGGCTGTCCATCTCGCCGGATTGCGCTTCGGCCATTTCCATTTCTGGTGCCATCGCGGCAGGCTCTTGCGCGACAATCGGCGCTGTGGGCGGTGCGGGGGCCGGGGCGGCCTCGGCCACGGAAGAAGCGACGGCAGCCGGCGGGGCGGCATTGCGGGTCCGCGCATCTTGCGCTTCATCACTTTGCACGGCTTCGGTCTTGGGTGCGGGGTCGGCGGCGACGGCCAGTTCCGGCGCCGGCTTCGGCGTGGTGTCGGCCAGGTCCGGCCGGCGCAACAGGCCGGGTTGGCTTGCGACAAGGCCCACGCAGATCGCCACGACAGAGGCGGTGGCGGCCAGCGCGGGGCGGGTGGTCAGACGGTTCAGCATATCGCGTACTCCTGTCAGGAACCCCGCCCGAGCTGGGCGGTCCGACATGGGACGCGATGCTTGCGCCGTTTCTTGGGTCCGGTCGAAATTTTCCATCGCCCGCGCCAAGGCAGAAGCCTTCGCCGCCGGATCGGCAGGCGGTGGCGCGTCCTTCAGCGCAGTGCGGAGTTTTTCGAATTCATCCATCACAGCAATCCTTCGGCGCGGGCCACGTCGCGCAGACGTTTTTTTACTTCGCTCATCCGCCAGGCCACGGTCCCTTCGGAAACGCCCAGAATCTCGGCGGCCTCGGCTTGGCTGAGATCTTCGCCCAGCGTCAGCGCCACTGTGTCGCGCAGTTCGGGTGACAGGCGCTGCATCGTCAGCCGCAGCCAATCTTGCGCCGCGCGGGCTTCGTCGATTTCGGCCTGGCGGGCGATTTCCCAATCACCCCAGCCATCCGCGGCCCGTGCCCGCGTCGCCGCACGTCGGCGTCGGTCATGGGCGGCGTTCACCGTCACGCGGTAGAGCCAGGTCGTGAACCGAGCGGTCTGCCGATAGGTCGCGAGTTTCGTCGGCAGGGCAAGGCAAATGTCCTGGGCCAGGTCCTCTGCCTCTGACCGGATACCGGTTAGGCGGAAGGCCAGACCAAAGAGACGGTCGTAATGACGCGACAGAAGCGACGCAAAGGCATCGCGGTCGCCAGCGGCGGCCTGAACGGCAAGGATTTCGTCCGAAGTGTCCATCAGCATGACACCTATAGGACGCAAACCGATTTGCAAATCTTGGGCGGGCTTGAAGAAAAAATTCCGGCGCGACACTGTGCGGTGACGCGGCAGATTTGGTTGAGCTATGCGCCTATTTGTTATTCTGATTATTTGGGTGGCTGGCGCGACGGGCCTGTGGGCCGATGATCTGGCGCGTGGACCGGAACCTGACTGGGTCGGGGCGCAGCCGGTTCCCGCGATGCCTGCCGATCTGTTGCCGCTTGTCCACGACGGGGTCGCCTATCTGTTGGTGGAGTCTCAGGTCATGCCAGCGCCGTACGGCCAAAGCATATTCTCGCGCTACGCAACGCAGGCCACCGACCGATCAGGGCTGGAGGAGGTTGCAACCATCACCTGGTCGTTCGATCCGGTGTTTGAAACCGTGCGCCTGACCCGGCTGGATCTGATCCGCGCGGGCAAGACGGTTTCGCTGCGCGACAGCCTGCCGGCCGAAGTTTTCCGCCGTGAAACCCGGCTGGACGAGGGGATCATAGACGGCACGCAGACGGTTCACCTTCAGGTGCCCGATGTGCGGGTGGGCGATATTGTCGATTACAGCTTTGTCGTGGAAAGCCGCCCCTACTTTCCAGGGGCGCAGATTGCGAGCTCCGCAGCGCTGGAATTTTCGGTGCCTGTCGCGCTGACCCGGCGGGTTCTGTTCTGGCCAAAGGGCGCGGCGCTGATGGTTAAGCCCGTCCCCGACCGGGTGGAATATCATGCGTCCGAGCGGGATGGCTTGGTACGTCACGAATGGGTCCGGGTGGCGCACCGGCCCTTCCCGGATGAGCCCATGGCGCCGCCGGGATATGAACCGGAAGCCAGGCTAAAGGTCAGCGGCTGGCAGGATTGGTCTGGGCTGGCGGCGGCACTTTCTCCTTATTATCTGAAGGATTACCCCCTGACCGCGGCATGGGAGGAAAAGTTGCGCGCCTTGCAGCGGGATCATGAAAGCACCGATGACCGCGCGATTGCGGCCCTGCGTCTGGTCCAGGACGAGATCCGCTATGTCGGCGTCGAAATTGGTGCGGGCGGCTATTTCGCCCGTCTGCCCCAGCAGGTGATCAGTGACGGCTTCGGGGACTGCAAGGACAAGTCCCTGTTGCTGCGCACCTTGCTGACCCGGCTTGGTATCACGGCTCAGGTCGCGCTGGCCGACACCGACCGGGGACATGCGCTGATCGACGATGTGCCACGGGTCGGGGCCTTTGATCATATGATCGTGCGGTTGGAGATCAGGGGTAAGACCTTCTGGATGGATCCGACCGGGTCGTATGAGGCAGGCGATCTGGATCATGCCGTGACGCCCGATTATGGCTACGCCCTGCCGCTAAGTGGCGCGGAGCAGAAGGATCTGGAACCTCTGACGCAGACCGCGGCCATGGGCTGGCGCAATGACCGGACCGAGACGTTCGACTTTGGCCTGTTGGGCGTCGCCCTGAGTGTGCGGACTGACTTCGAAGGGCGCGAGGCGAACTGGCAGCGGTATCATTGGGCGACGACGCCAGTGGATGAAATCGCGCGGGATTACCTGGAATATTATGGACGCCTTTACCCCGGCATCCGGCAGGTTGCTCCGCCGCGCTTCGAAGATGATCGTAAAATCAACAGGTTTCGCGTCACTGAGATCTATTTCATTCCCGCACCCGCACTTTTCGAAAATGGCCTGCGCGAGGACTTCCCTTTCCAGGTCGAAGATTTCGCCGATGATCTGGATCTTTCGCTGCCGAGCACGCGTTTGGCCATGCTGGATCTGGGCGGGGCCGAGTATTACCGGCGGCGGATCAAGGTGGCGAATGCGCCGATTTCATTCATCCCGCCTGACCGGTCAGTGATTGAGAATGAGGGGTTTTTCTATCAGTTTTCCGGGCAAAAGGAGGGCGAAAGCGGCCTGGTTCTGGACTGGGTTTATCGCACTAAAACCCGCGCCTTGCCGCCGCAAGATGTAGCCCGGATCGCGGTCGATGCCCGAAAAGCCGGGCAATCGACCTATTTCACCTGGGATCTGCGCCCCTGATCTGGGTCACTTTACCCGGAAATCGAAATGTTTGCGGACAGGATCTTCGATCTTCCATGTGCACTTGAAGTCATGCTCGACCACGAACGCATCGCCCGCCTTGACGGTCACGGGCGTGCCGCCATCGGGGGTGATCACGATACGGCCTTGAATCAAAACGACATATTCGTAAGCCGTGTAGGTGGCATGATAGCTGCCGGGGCTGCATTCCCAAATTCCGGACACCATCGCGCCGTCTTTGGACGTATGCAGAACCCAGGTTTTCATCTGGGGATTGCCCTCGGTCTTGATCCAGCCGCCGAGGGTTCGGAGCCGCTGGTCGGTGGCAGTTTGACGATGCTTTGCATGAGTTCCGCCGGTTTATTCGGCGTAGAGCCCGCCAGATTGCCGCGGCGTTGACGAGAGGGGCGGGCGACGTTCGGAGACGGGTTTTCGACGTATGCTGAACGTATTCCAAACGTATTCCAAGCCGCAGAGGTTCAGCCGGATCATCAGCCCGGCACGGCTCCCGAGAAAACAGCGCCCGCCAGACCAATGCGATAACGGAAAGGAGGGCTTCGTGCTGCGGCACTTCTGGTCGAATGGATTCTGACCTACCACGGGTCTTTCCTCCAACGGCGACCGGAGCCCAGTGCCCGATCAGATCGCGGGCATGGGTGAGGTTGTGGAACAGGGTCTCGTTCAAGAACTCGTCCCGCATCCTGCCGTTGAAGCTTTCGACAAAGCCGTTCTGCACCCGTTTACCGGGCGCGATGTAGTGCCGTTCCACCTTGTGTCACACGCACCACCTCAGGATCACGTTGATGGTGAGACGCACGCGCTCGATCAGAGCAAGAAGATCGTCGTAAAGTTCCCCCGGCTGGGAGGCTATGTTCTGGCGTTGCAGCTTTGGGAAAGCGACAGCGAGCAGGGCTCGGACCAGTATCAAATCGGGCAGACCCTATTCACGGGACTTTCCGAGGAAGTGCGCGAGGGCCAAGGCAATGGAGGCTTCCTTGACGAACTCGGCAGAAGTCTTGGCGAAGACTGGAGCCTGGATCAGTTCGAGGCGACGCCGTTTTACAGAGGTGAATTCCCGGCTTTGGGCGAGACGACACGGTATGACAACGTCGGATGGATCGATGGGGGCAACAGCCGATCTTTCGATCTGGGTCAATCGGTCTTGGAACTGATCAACGGCGCGGCGATCGGCAACTGGCAGTGAGAGCGAATCCGGTGGTGTGAACAGCCGTTCGCTCCGCCCGATCTTGATCATGGAGAGAGGATCGGCCGCCTGTCCGGCATGGCGATTGGTCTGCCGGTCCCCTGTCGTCTGACCACCTTGCCTGCCGGTGTCAGATTTGCATGGCAAAGGAATCCGGTCGTGCCCGTTCCCAGTATTTCGCAAAGGCGGGGTGGTCGATCTGGGCCTTGGTCAGGTCGCCGGGTTCGGTCCACAGATATTGGCTGGCCGCCGAGCGGACTTCGCGGCTGTTCACCCGGATCATCAGGTGATGCGGGGTGAATTCGGACGGGTGCGACAGGCCTGAGGATTCGACGGCCTCTTTCAGGGCGTGCAGGGTGTTCTTGTGGAAGTTCGCAACGCGTCTGTATTTGTCATCGACGACCAGCGCGCGGTAGCGGTTTGGATCTTGCGTCGCCACGCCGGTCGGGCATTTGCCGGTATGGCAGGTCTGGGCTTGAATGCAGCCGATGGCGAACATGAAGCCACGGGCAATGTTGCAGCTGTCGGCCCCGAGCGCAAAGACCCGGCAAAGATCGAAGGCACTGATCAGCTTGCCCGACGCGACGATGCGGGTCTTGTCGCGGATGCCGAGGCCCACAAGCGTATTGTGGACAAGCATCAGCCCTTCGCGCAACGGCGCGCCCTTGTGATCAGCAAATTCGACGGGCGCGGCACCGGTGCCACCTTCGGCGCCATCGACGGTGATGAAATCCGGCCCGTATCCCGTTTCCTTCATGGCCTTGGCGATGGCGAACCATTCCCAAGGATGGCCGACGCAGAGCTTGATGCCCACCGGCTTGCCCCCGGACAGGGCGCGCAGCTGGTTCACAAATCCGCACAGTTCCAGCGGCGTTGAAAAGGCGCTGTGCGAACTGGGGCTGATACAGTCCACGCCCACCTTCACGCCACGGGCTTCGGCAATCGCCTCGGTCACTTTGGCACCGAGCAGGATGCCGCCATGGCCCGGCTTGGCGCCTTGCGACAGTTTCAGCTCGATCATCTTGACCTGATCGCTTGCGGCATTTTGCGCGAACTTTTCGGGGTCAAACCGGCCGTCTGCCGCGCGGCAGCCGAAATAGCCGCTGGCAACCTGCCAGATCAGGTCGCCGCCATGTTTGCGATGAAAGCGGGAAATCGAACCTTCGCCGGTCGTATGGGCAAATCCGCCCTCTTTCGCGCCACGGTTCAGCGCCTCGATCGCATTGGGCGAAAGGGCGCCATAGGACATGCCGGAGATGTTCAGGACGGAGCTTTGATAGGGTTGCGCGCAATGCACACTGCCGATGTTCGTCGAAAACCGCCCATCCGGCAGGTGGGTCGGACTCATCGAATGATTGATCCATTCATGGCCGATTTGATTGACATTGCGCAGCGTGCCGAAGGGGCGCAGCCCTTCGATACCCTTTGACCGGCGGTAGACAAGCGCGCGCTGTTCACGGGAAAAGGGAGTTTCTTCGTGATCGCTCTCCAGAAAGTACTGGCG
>DAORUY010000168.1:0-6656 GCA_035433445.1 Paracoccaceae bacterium | reverse complement strand
CACCCAGCCCGCCCATGCCACCCAGCCCACCGGGCATCTTGCCCTGCATGGCCTTTGCCGCGGCTTCCATCTGCGCCGGGTCCATATTGGCCAGATCGGGCATGCCCCCGGCATCGCCGCCCTTGCCCATCATCTGCTTCATCGCCTGCTTGAGCATGCCGCCCTTGCCCATCTTGCCCATCTTCTTCATCACATCGGCCATCTGCCGGTGCATCTTCAGAAGCTTGTTCAGTTCAGCCACGTCCATACCCGCGCCCGCCGCGATGCGGCGTTTGCGGCTGGCGGCCAGCAGGTCGGGGTTGGCGCGTTCCTTCTTGGTCATCGACTGGATGAGCGCGATCTGACGGCGCAGCATCTTGTCATCAAAGCCCGCTTCTTCGGCCTGCTTGGCCATCTTGCCCATGCCGGGCATCATGCCCATCAGGCCCTGCATGCCCCCCATCTTGAGCATCTGTTCAAGCTGACCCTTGAGGTCGTTCATGTTGAAGAGGCCCTTGGCAAAGCGCTTGGCCATGCGCTCTGCCTCGGCCAGTTCGATGGTTTCTTGCGCCTTTTCGACCAGGGCGACGATATCGCCCATGCCAAGGATGCGCCCGGCGATGCGCTCGGCTTCGAACGTCTCGAGCGCGTCCATCTTTTCGCCCAGGCCGACGAAACGGATGGGTTTGCCGGTGACGGCGCGCATTGAGAGCGCCGCGCCGCCGCGTCCGTCGCCGTCCATCCGGGTCAGGACGACGCCGGTGATCCCGACCTTGGCGTTGAATTCGGTCGCGACGTTCACTGCGTCTTGCCCGGTCAGGCCATCGACCACCAGAAGCGTTTCGCGCGGGGCAACCGCATCGCGGACCGCCTGAACCTCGTCCATCAGGACTTCGTCGATGTGCAGGCGCCCGGCGGTGTCGAGCATATAGACATCATAGCCGCCAAGCGTCGCCTGTTGCTTGGCGCGTTTGGCGATCTGGACGGCCGTTTCACCCTTCACGATCGGCAGCGTGTCGACGCCGATCTGGGCGCCAAGGATCTGAAGCTGCTCCATGGCCGCAGGGCGGTTGGTGTCGAGCGACGCCATCAAGATGCGCTTGCCGTTCTTTTCGGTCAGGCGGCGCGCGAGTTTGGCGGTCGTGGTGGTCTTGCCCGAGCCTTGCAAGCCGACCATCAGGATCGGCGAGGGCGGGTTGTCGATCTTCAGCGCTTCGGGTTCGCCGTCGCCCGCAAGCGTGCGGACCAGTTCGTCATGGACGATCTTGACGACCTGCTGGCCGGGGGTGACGGATTTGGTGACGGCCTGACCCAGTGCCTTGGCTTCGACCGCTTTCACGAAATCCTGCGCGACGGCAAGGGAAACGTCGGCCTCCAGGAGCGCCACGCGCACTTCGCGCAGCGCGGTCTTGACGTCGGCCTCCGACAGGGCGCCCTGTTTGGTCAGGCGATCGAAAACACCGCCAAGGCGTTCTGACAGGTTCTCGAACATCGCATTCTCCTACGTCGCCGGTGCCCGGAAGATATAGGTTTGCCGCCGTCAGCGCCAAGGCAAAGCGAAAAAGCACCTGTGGGCGCAACGCGCTGACAGGTGGCGATCCCGGCAAAGCCAAGGGACCGGAAGCGGCAAGCCTCCGGGGAATTGGGGCGCGTTTACGCCCCGGGCGGGGAAGAGTCAAGGAAAGCGGGCGCGCGCGTCAGTTGTCGCCCGTCACCCCGTCGCAGGTGGTTTCTTGCCCGGCGCAGATGCCGCGGACCCAGATCGGGTCGGCGGGGGGGGCGTCGAGTAGCCGCAAGGCCACCCATTCGCCCTCGCAGGCCTCAAGCGTGGCGATCATGTCGGGATAGATCCAGTCCTGCCCCTGCCACAGCACCTGCGATGCGGCGTCGGGTGCGGCGAACCCCTTCTGGGTCTGCGCGACAAAGACCAGATCGGCGGCGCTGACCCAGCCGTCAGGGGCCGTGAGGGCGGGATTGTCCCAACCGGCGACCTGAGTGACCGCCGCATAGCCATCGCGGATATCGGTAATGAGAGCATGGCCGCCCATCATGCCACGTTCGGAATCGTTGACCATCGGCATCACCCCGACCTGTTCCGCCCCGGCATCGGGTGCCGACAGGATCACCGGCGCGCCGGGCGCTTCACTGCGCACATAGGCGGGGATTGCGCAGTCGGCCATGGCGGCATTCGGGATCAGAAGGGCAAAGATCAGGGTGGGACGCAGGAACATCGGGCAGGGGCCTTTCGGGGTGTGGTTTGTCCCAGACGTCGCTTGCCGGGGGAGAAGTGTCAATGGTTGGCGGGGCTTGGGAGAACGGGCGGTGGATGGGATTGGCGGTGTGAGATCATTTCCGGACAAACGTCGCGATGGCCATGTTATGCTCCGCCGCCTTCCCACCATCCCCTCCGACACCGCCCCCCTTGCCTTCCGGGCGGGGATGGGCACCATGGCCGCCAAAGGTCGGAGGGCCGTGATGAGTTTCGAAACCTGGGATGAAATCCGCACCGCCTGGCAGGTGGCGCGTCTTGGCACCGTGTCGGGCGCTGCCGAGGTGATGGGGGTCCATCATGCGACCGTCATCCGCCATATCGATGCGCTGGAAGCGCGGCTGGGCACCAAGCTTTTCCAGCGTCATGCACGAGGCTACACCGCGACCGACGCGGGGCGCGAGCTGCTGGAAGTGGCGCAGGGCGCGGCCGACCGTTTCGATCAGTTGGCGAGCCGCATCAAGGGCCAGAGCGAGACAGTGACGGGCGAGCTGATCATCACCGCGATTTCCGGCATTCCGGGGCTTTTGTCGCCCGCCATCGCCGCTTTTCAGGCTGAACATCCCGGTCTGGTCGTGCGGTTCCTGACCGACATGCGGCTTTTCCGGCTGAACTCAGGCGAGGCGCATGTGGCGATCCGCGCCGGGGCACGGCCCGAAGATCCCGATTATGTGGTCCAGAAGTTCATCCTGATGCGCCAGGCGCTTTATGCGGCGAAATCCTATGCGACGCGCCATGGTCTGCCGAAGTCGGAACCCGAGTTGGGCAAACATTTCTTTATCGGCGCCGACGATCCGCAAAGCCGCGCGCCCTTCTATATCTGGCTGAGAGCCAATGTGCCGGCCGATCGGGTGATCTATCGCACGTCGGAGGCGGCGGCGACCGAGGCGGCGGTCAGGGCGGGCGCAGGCATCGGCTTCTTGTCGGTGCGCGAGGCGGCGCGCGACCCGAACCTGATCGAGGTCATGCCCCCGCGCCCGGAATGGACCTCGCCCCTGTGGCTGGTCACGCATGTCGATCTGCACCGCACCATCAAGGTGCAGAAGTTCCTGACCCATATCAAGGCGGCGGCGGAAGGCTGGACGGACCTGTGAGTGGGCAGGTCAGTGCCGCGGCCCGTGGCCATCTGGCCATGCTGGCCTTTTCGGCGCTGATCGCGGGATCGTTTTCGCTGGGC
This sequence comes from Paracoccaceae bacterium, assembly GCA_035433445.1. GTDB lineage: Bacteria > Pseudomonadota > Alphaproteobacteria > Rhodobacterales > Rhodobacteraceae > TMP-24. The sequence goes on along the minus strand of DAORUY010000168.1, from coordinate 3,231 downwards.
AGTCTGACCGCGAACCTGATTTCGCCGGTGGCTTTTTCGGCGCTGCGGTTCCTCATGGCGGCGGGGTTCGTGGGCGCCGCGGCGCTGGTCATGGGGGCATTCCGGCGCGGCGACGGGCGGGCGCCCTGGCGGTATGGGCTGCTCGGCCTCTGCCTTGCTGCCTATTTCGTCTTGATGTTCGAGGGGCTGAAGACCGCGCCGCCGGTGGCGACGGCGGCGGTCTTTACCCTGACGCCGATCCTGGCGGCGGGGTTTGGCTGGTTGTTGCTGCGCCAGATCACCACGGCCCGGATCGCGGCCGCGCTGGCCATCGGCGGCGCGGGGGCGGTCTGGGTGATCTTCCGCGCCGATCTGGCCGCGCTGATGCGGTTCGAGGTGGGGCGGGGCGAGGTCGTCTATTTCTGGGGCTGCGTGGCGCACGCGCTTTACACGCCATTGGTCAGGAAGCTGAACCGGGGCGAGAGCCCCTTGGTCTTTTCCTTTGGCGTGCTGATCACCGGTTTTGTCATGCTGACGGTTTGGGGTTGGGGCGATATTGTCGCGACCGACTGGGCGGCGCTGCCGGGGATCGTGTGGATCACGCTGCTTTACACCGCGCTGTTCGCGAGCGCGGTGACCTTCGTGCTGCTGCAATATGCAGCACTGCGGCTGCCCGCGTCGAAGGTCATGGCCTATACTTACCTCACGCCAAGCTGGGTGATCTTGTGGGAAGTGGCGCTGGGCAAGCCTTTGCCGGGGGCGCTGGTGCTGGTCGGCGTGGCTGCGACGATGGTGGCGCTGGGGATGCTGGTCAGGGAGTGAGGGGATTGGGTAATTCGAGCCGATCGCTCGTGGAACGGATACCGGCCAATATGATATGGTCAGGGCAAAGGCGAAAACGGGGAGCGAGGTCGCATGAAAACTATACTTGTGATCGACGGTGCCGAAAACTGCGCATACGATCACTTTCAGACCACAGATGAGTTCTTTGCTGTCCTGTTCCCGGATGAGGGGCAAGACATAGAGTTCATTCAGGACTTTCAAGACCGCCACCCCGGGGATGTATTCGCCCAGCAGTTTGACCAACTCTGGAAATCGCCTGTGCGGAAGAAGGACGTTCGAGGGGTCGACGGCATCCTGTTCTATGACATGCCACACAAGAAGAAGTACTACCCGAACAAAAGGGACACTGATCTGAACGGGAGCGGGCGTTCCTGGACAGCATGATCAAGCCCGCGAGCGCCCACTGTGGCGCAGGGCATCTATTTTTCCTCCCCAAATACTTACACGCCTTCCTCTCCCACCTCCCCCTCCAAAAACCGCTCGAACGCGTCGAGGTCCATCTCCTCGAACATGCCGAAGCCCGCAATCCAGATGGTTGCGGCGCGCATCGCGTCGGGTTCGAGTTTGCACCAGATCACCCGTCCGCGCTTTTCTTGGGTGATGAGGCCCGCCTCGGCCAGAACCTTCAGATGTTTCGAAATGGCGGCCAGCGACATCTCGAACGGGTGGGCCACGTCGGTGACGGCCATGTCATCCTCCAAAAGCATCGTCAGGATGCCGCGCCGCGTGGGATCGGCGAGCGCGGCGAAGATCTGATCGAGGCGTTTGTCGGCGGGCGCGGTCATGGGCGCCTGCTGGGCTGGCGGTCGCCGAAGCTGGCGAAGGTCTGGCGCATTTCCTCGGGTCCGGCACCGGCGCCGGAGAGGACGGCGGCGAGGATGCGGGCTTTGCGGCCGCAAAGGTCGCCCGCGAAGATCGCGCCCGCGTCCGCCAGCACCTTGCCGCCGCCGGGGCCACCATAGGCGGGCAGCACGCGGCCATCGCCGCAGCGGCTGGTGATGATCAGGGGCAGCCCGGTTTGGCAGATTTCAACGGCGGCGGTGGCCACCGGGGGGGTGACATTGCCGCGCCCGAACGCCTCCAGCACGATCGCCTTGGTGCCGCTGGCGGCCGAGGCGCGGATCAGCCGATCGTCGCAGCCCATGGCCATCGGGATGAGGTCAACCAACGGTTCGATCCGGGTCGTGGTCAGGGTCAGGCGCGGGGCGGGCAGGCGGGCGATGGTCACGGTGTCGCCGTCAACCTCGCCGAGTTTGCCGTGACTGGCGGAGCGGAAGGCATCGACGCGGGAGGTGTGGGCCTTGCGCACGTCGCGGGCGGCATGCAGGTGCTGCTCGAAGAGGACCATCACCCCCATGGCCCGGCAGGTGGGTGAAGCGGCGGCGGTCAGCGCGTCGGTCAGGTTGCGCGGGCCGTCGCTGGCGGGGTCGTCGGCGGCCTTCTGCGCGCCGGCGAAGATCACGGGCTTGTCGCCGCCCACCAGCAGATCGGCGAGAAAGGCGGTTTCCTCCATCGTGTCGGTGCCATGGGTGACGACCACGCCGATGCAACCGGGATCAGCAAGCTGTTGGCGGATACGCTGGCAAAGGTCGAACGCGAGCGGCAGGGTCATCGCCGGGCTGAGGATGCTGGCGAATTCATCAACCGCGACCGAGACGCCCGACGGCAGCCGGCTGACGGCGCCCAGAACCGACTGGCCGCTCAGCCCGACATCGAGCCGGTCGGCGCCAGGCGCCTTTCGCGAGGCTATGGTGCCGCCGGTGGTGATCAGGCAGATATGAGGCATGGGAGCGGTCCTGCGGATGGGGTCGTTTGCCCGTTCATCGGGCGGGACTGTTCAATCGTCAACCGAAAGGTTGAATATGTGCGGGTAGAGATTTTCACCCCAAGGGGCCCAGGGTGAGGGGATTTCCGGTTGTTCTGAAAATCATATCACATTGAAATATATATGTAATACCGCGTAAGCTCGGCCGGACAAGCCCCATTGACTCAGGGCGTGGCCGCCAGTAGCTATCGCGCAACTTCCCGGCCACCGGGTTTTTGGGGGACAGGGCATGCAAGAAGGACCGGATCCGGTCAGGCTGAAACGGCTTGAAGAACGGATCGACGCCGTCAAGCAGGCTCGCGCCCCGAAACCAAAGGTCGAGGATCATTACAATGCGGCCAGTCAGGGCTGGCGCATGGTGATCGAACTGGTCTCCGGTCTCGGGGTCGGGTTCGTCTTCGGATACGGGCTTGATGCCCTGTTCGGCACCATGCCCATCTTCCTGGTGCTGTTTACATTGCTGGGTTTTGCCGCGGGCGTGAATGTCATGTTGCGCACGGCGCGCGAGGTTCAGGCGAAGAACGAGGCGGAGGCATCCGCCAGAGGCGAAGGGGAATAGACGTGGCAGGCGAAGCTGGAAACGA
>DAORUY010000167.1:0-6788 GCA_035433445.1 Paracoccaceae bacterium | reverse complement strand
TGTTCGCCGCAGACCGACAGCGTCAGATCGGCGCGGGCGGCGCGGGCCCGGTCACACCCGATCTGCAAAAGCTCCCCCACGCCGTCGTGATCGAGCACATGGAACGGGTCTTCGGGGAAGACGCCCTGATTGACATAGGCCGACATGAATCGCCCCGCATCATCGCGTGACAGGCCATAGGTCATCTGGGTCAGGTCGTTCGTCCCGAAGGACAGGAAAGACGCATGTTGCGCAATGTCGCCCGCGATCAGCGCCGCGCGCGGGGTTTCCACCATCACGCCCAGCTTATAGTCGAAATCCGCGCCCTGCTCGGTACGTACCGCTGCCGCCACCGCATCGATCTTGGTCTTGACCAGCTCAACCTCGCGCCGGGCCGACACCAGCGGAATCATCACCTCGGGCACCACCTCAGCGCCGCGACGACTGGCCTCCACCGTCGCCTCGAAGATGGCGCGGGCCTGCATTTCGTAGATCTCGGGCACGGTCACGCCAAGCCGCACGCCGCGCAAGCCCAGCATGGGGTTGAACTCCGACAGCTCCTCCACCCGGCGGGTCACATCCGACAGGGGCTTGTCGAGCGCCTCTGCCAGTTCGCGCATCCCGTCACGATCATGGGGCAGGAATTCGTGCAAGGGCGGGTCGAACAGGCGGATGCAGACCGGCAATCCCGCCATGATGTCGAAAAGCGCGATGAAATCCGCGCGCTGCATCGGCAACAGCCGGTCGAGCGCCACCCGCCGATCCTGGGCCGTGTCGGCAAAGATCATCTCGCGCATCACGGTCAGGCGGTCTTCGTCGAAGAACATATGTTCGGTGCGGCAAAGGCCGATGCCCTCCGCCTCGAACATCCGCGCAGTGCGGGCATCGTCGGGCGTGTCGGCATTGGCACGCACGCCGATGTCGCGCACATTGTCGGCCCAATGCAGCAACGTGGTGAAATATTCGTCCAGCGCCGGTTCCAGCATCGCGGGCGATCCGGCCAGCACTTCGCCATTAGTGCCGTCGACGGTGATCATGTCGCCCTCGCGGAACGTCCGGCCATCGGGTGCGGCCATCGTCTTGTCGCGGGTGTTCAGCTTCAGATCGGACGCGCCGACAATGCAGGGCAGACCCAGCCCGCGCGCGATCACCGCCGCATGGCTGGTGATGCCGCCGCGTTCGGTCAGCACCGCAACGGCGGCATGCATGCCCCGGATATCCTCGGGCGAGGTTTCGCGGCGCACCAGAATACAGGGCTCGCCCCGCGCTGCGCTGGCCTGCGCGTCGGTGGCATTGAAGACAATCCGACCCGACGCCGCACCTGGGCTTGCGTTTATCCCGCGGACAAACATGTCACGCTGACCGCGCGGATCGACCTGATAATGCAGCAGTTCGGACAGGGCGCGGGGTTCGACCCTCAAAAGCGCCTCGTCGCGGCTGATGATCCCGTCGCGTGCCAGCCCGACAGCGACCCTGACTGCCGCCCGAGACGACCGCGGCACCTTGACCGCATCGATCACCTTCAGCCCGCCATTTTCCAGCGCGAATTCGATCTGCATTTCCTCGCGCAGTTTTGCGCGTGCATTGGCGCAGTGGCGCTGCAGATCGGCAAAAACCGCTGGTTCCGCCTCTTCCAGCGACGCCCCGCGCTTGTCCTTGACGAGATAGAGCGTGGCCTCGGCCTTGCGGTTGGCAGGCAACTGGCCCTTGAAACGGCCCGTGACCTGCATGGCCCCGGTTACCCCATCCACCAGCTGCATCGTGCCGAACCCGGCCAGACCCGGCCCGACCATCTGCACCTTTTGCTGCACCAGAAGGCCCAATGCCGCATCGGGTGGCGCGCCCTTGGCCTGACGCAACAGCCGGGCGGTGGTACCCTCCCACGCCCGCGCCATCGAGCGGAGCACTTCGGACAGCTGGCGCGCCGCCGATTGCGGGAATTCGCCGTCGGTTTCTGCCTCATAGGCGGCAAGTGCTGCGGCAAGCGCGGTGGGCGAAGGTTCGGCCGCGAACATATCCGGGTCAAGCCGCGCCACGTGGATCGCATAGGATTGCACGAATTTCAGATAGATCGCGTCCGCCGTCGCCGCCCCGTGGCTTTCGGTCATGTCCTGATGGCGCGCGGCATTCATGCCGACATTCAGCACCGTCCCCGGCCCGCCCCAGTCCGGGTTGGCGGGGCTGGAGCGCACCGCCAGCAGCGGCGCGTCCCCGAAAAGCGCCACCAGCCGGTCCGTCGCGGGCAGCGTGCCAGCCGCAATCGCACGCACCGTATCACAGGACAGCGCCACGGTTTTCGGCACCGGCATGTCCAGCCGGATCAAGCGTTGCAGACATTTCGCGCGCCAGCCATGGCGCGGCGCCTCGATCGCCGTCGCGGGCGTTATTTCCAGATATTCCGCGAAGTCCTGATATTTCTGCACCGCAGCGATTCCTTTCGGGCGCAGAATAGGCCGATTGCGATTCGGGGCAAGGGAAAGTGATATTTTGTCCAGGCTTTGCCCGGCCGATCCGCCGGGGGCTGTCTGCCCCCGGACCCCCGAGGATATTTGAGCCAGAATGAAACCCACATCCTTTCATTCTGGCCAAAATATCCCGGAGGGGTCCGGGGAGGCAGCGCCTCCCCGCCTTCGAGCCGCTGGCGTCAGCCTTCGATCCGGGTCAGATCGGCGACCGACAGGCAGATGGTGCGGATGCGGCTGAGAAGGTTCAGTCGGTTGCGGCGCACGACCGGATTGTCGCTGTTGACCTGCGCGGCGGTGAAGAAAGCATCGGCGGGCGCCCGCAGCGCGGCCATCGCCTGCATGGCGGCACCGAAATCCTCGGCCTTCATCGCGGGCTGAATGGCGGCGTCGGCGCGGTCGAGCGCGGCGAACAGCGCGCGTTCCTCCTCCGTCTCGGCAAATTTCACATCGGCGCCGTAGGAATATTCGACGCCATCCTTCTTCTCCTCGGCACTCAGGATATTGTTGGCGCGCTTGAAGCCTTGCAGCAGGTTGGTGCCATCGTCGGACTTCAGGAAAGCGCTGAGCGCCTCGGCCCGTTTGACAAGGAGCGTCAGGTCGTCGTTGCCCGGCATCGCGAGGCAGGCGTCGATCACGTCATGGCGGATGCCTTGGTCTTTCAGGAAGACCTTGAGGCGGTCGTGGAAGAAGGCGAGGAGGTCCCGGGCAAGACGCGTGAACGACGGCTCTATTTCATCCAAAATAATATTTCGTTCTTTATCATCGTTTTCAGAGTAGCCCCAGTTCGGCTCGGCAACAAAAAGGAACTCAAAGCCTGTTAGCCGCGAGAGAGGGGTGCCGAATAGTTCCTCTAGTGCCTTGTCGACGGTCTTCCAGTTATCAGGAAGCCCCAATTGCGCGATAAGGGATTCGATTAAGTCGGCTACCTGTTGGGGGTCTCGTGTAAAACCCATCAGTGCAGACTGCGAAGCCAACGCTTTGGCGGCGACAGCCGCGCCGCGATATTCTGGCCCGACCCGGTGATCGTTCAGGACCTGTAGGTTCTCAAAGCTTTGCGACTGCAACACCAGAATGTAAGATTTCCGAATTATTTGCAGAAGTTTGATGCGCGCGCCCTCGCATATTACCAACCTAATCACCCCCAACGCCGCCCGCCGCAACGCGAACGGGTCCTTCGACCCGGTGGGTTTTTCGTCAATCGCCCAGAAGCCGGTGAGCGCGTCTATCTTGTCAGCCAGCGCCACGGCCACCGATACCGGCTCGGTCGGCACGGCGTCTGACGGCCCGAGCGGTGAATAATGGTCGCGCACGGCGTCGGCCACGGCCGCATCCTCGCCTGCCTCAAGCGCGTAATAGCGGCCCATGATGCCCTGCAATTCCGGGAATTCGCCGACCATGCCCGACCGCAAGTCCGCCTTGGCGATCCGTGCCGCGCGTTCGGCTTTGCCTGCGTCCGCGCCCACCAGTGGCGCGATTTCGCGGGCGAGTGCGGCGATCCGCTCGATCCGGTCGGCCTGCGACCCGAGCTTGTTGTGGAACGTGACCGCCTTCAGCCCGTCCAGCCACTTGCCCATCCCGGCCTTCGCTTCGCGCAGGTCGTTTTCCCAGAAGAATTTCGCGTCACTCAGCCGTGCCGACAGAACCTTCTGATTGCCCTTCAGGATCGTGGCGCCCTGATCGGCGGCCTCGGTATTGGCGACAGTCACGAAACCTTCAATCCGCCCGGTCCTGGGGTTCCTCACCGAAAAGAACTTCTGATGTTCCTTCATCGAGGTTTGCAGAACCTCCGGCGGCAGGCCGAGGAAATCCTCGCCGATCCGGCCCATCAGCACCACGGGCCATTCGACCAGCCCCGCGACTTCCGCCAGCAGGCCCTTGTCCTCCACGACCTCCAGCCCCGCCGCGAAAGCGGCATTGGTGGCGTCGGCCCAGATGTGCGCCTCGCGTTCGGCACTGTCGAGGATCACATGCGCGCGCTTCAGCTTCATCGCGTAATCATCGAAGGACGAAACGGTGATCGCGCCTTTTGACAAGAAGCGATGACCCCAAGTCTGGTTGCCCGCACGGATGCCGTCGACTTCCATCGCCACCACTTCGGCCCCGGCCTCCGACGTCAGGATGCACAGGACCCCATGCAGCGGCCTGACCCAGCGCAGGCTGCCCTTCCCCCAGCGCATCGACTTCGGCCAGGGGAAATTGCGGATCGCCCCTTCCAGCACCTCGGCGATGATCACGGGCGCGGGGCGGCCCGGCTTCGTCATCACGGCAAAATAGACCTGGCCCTTCTTGTCGTCGCGCACCTCAAGCTGATCGAGCGTCAGCCCGGTCGAGCGCAGAAAACCGTCGATGGCGGGTTGCGGGGCGGTCGTCGCGGGGCCTTTGCGTTCCTCGCGCACCGCGGCACTTTCGCCCGTCAGCCCCTCGATCGCCAGGGTCAGGCGGCGCGGCGTCGAAAAGGCGGCGGCACCGGCATAGGTCAGACCGGCCTCCACCAGCCCGTCCGTCACGAGCTTTTTCAGATCCTCGCGCGCCCGGGCCTGCATGCGCGCGGGGATTTCTTCGGAAAAGAGTTCGATGAGAAGATCGGGCATTATGGGTCCGCGCTTTCATTCAGCTGGTGCCAGGCGAAGGCCCGGCCATCGGGATAGATGGCGACCACCCGGTCAATGCCGGGATGGATATTCGCTTCCGACAGGAACGCCACCGCTGCGCCGCTTTCCAGATCCTCGCCGATCTGGTCGGCGTTGAAGCAGGAAAACCACGAAGGCGCGTTCAAGGGCGTCGGGTGATCGTAGATCAGGTAGTTTTCGGTCAGCATCGGCAAGGTCATTGGCGTCAGGAAACAGCCGCGAAACCGCAGGGGGGAACTGTCGGCGTCGATCCCTTCGAATTCCGATGTCATCAGCATCGGTTCGGCCAGAGCGCCGTCCAGCGGTTGAAGCCGGATCTGCGCGGCGGGGGCGCTGGCCTCCACCGGCCCATAATAGGCATATTCCTGCAAATAATAGATGGCCGCGCCCGCGACCAGAGCCGATATCACGATGAACCCCACTACCAGTTTGCCCAACATCCGCGCGCGCCCCGCCCTATGGCCAGTAAAGGTTGATGACCGGGCCGCTCAGCGCACGCGCATGGCGGCGCATCCGGTCAACGTCGGGCAGTTCCTGCGGGGCGTAGCTTTCATGCGTCTCCACATAAAGCCGCTGGAACCGAAAATTCTGCGGCGCGGCTAAGATCGCGCGCAGAATGTCGAATTCCGCCCCTTCGATATCCATCTTGATCAGGCTCACCGGCCGGTCGAACCCGTTGATCACATCGCCAAAGGCGCGCTGTTCTACCTCGACAGCGACAGGATCATAATGCCGCGACGACCGGAAGACGACCGAGGAGGTTTCCGAATGTTCCGCGTGGCGATGCTGAGGCGCGCAATGGAGTTTGACCATGCCGCTCGTCGCGCCCACCGCCGCCTGATGCAGATGCACATTCGGCAGATCGGCCATGGCAGTTGTCAGGCGCGCGAATGTCAAAGGATCGGGTTCATAGGCGTGAACCTCTGCCCCGGTTGCCGCCAGAATCCGGGTGAAGCGCCCGACATTGGCACCAAAATCTATCGCGATATCCCCCGGCCCAAGCCGCGCCACATCGGCGTCAAAAGCGGCAAGGGTGCGCGGTGCCCAGGCGCGGCGCAACTTGCGCCGCGCCGAAAGCCCGATGCCCCATGGCCAGCTTTGCGCCGCCAGCAACGCCCGCTCGTAGAACGAAGCCGGTTCGTAAGCGATGCTCATGCGTCGGCACCGGCCTCGGTCAGGCGGAAGGCATCGGCGCATTTCTTGGCCAGCGCGCGCACGCGCCCGATATAGGCCTGCCGCTCCGTCACCGAAATCACGCCCCGCGCGTCGAGCAGGTTGAACAGATGGCTGGCCTTGATGCACTGGTCATAGGCCGGATGCGCCATGATGATCTGACGGCCCGCCTTGTCGGCCACGTCAGCGCCAAGGATGCGCTCGCATTCCGCCTCGGCATCCTTGAAATGCTGAAACAGCATCTCCGTATCGGCCTGGTCGAAGTTCCAGCGGCTGTATTCCTGTTCGGTCTGGCGGAAGATGTCGCCATAAGTCAGCGGGATCGGTGACTGCGGATCATTGAAGGGCATGTCCATCACATGATCCACGCCCAGCACATACATCGCCAGACGCTCCAGCCCATAGGTCAACTCGCCCGAGACCGGCTTGCAATCATGCCCGCCAACCTGCTGGAAATAGGTGAACTGGCTGACTTCCATCCCGTCACACCAGACCTCCCAGCCCAGACCCCAGGCGCCCAGCGTCGGGCTTTCCCAGTCAT
>DAORUY010000166.1:0-6805 GCA_035433445.1 Paracoccaceae bacterium | reverse complement strand
CCGTGATCAAGGTCTTCGTGGATATGTACAACAAGGGCCTGATCTATCGCGGCAAACGCCTCGTGAACTGGGACCCGCAGTTTGAAACCGCGATCTCCGACCTGGAGGTCGAGAATATCGAAGTGCCCGGCCATATGTGGCATTTCAAATACCCGCTCGCGGGCGGCGCCACCTATGAATATGTGGAGAAAGACGAAGACGGCAACGTCACGCTGCGCGAGGTGCGTGACTATATCTCCATCGCCACCACCCGCCCCGAAACCATGCTGGGCGACGGCGCGGTGGCGGTCCACCCGTCCGACGAACGCTACAGGCCCATCGTGGGCATGCTCTGCGAAATCCCCGTGGGGCCGCGCGAACACCGCCGCCTGATCCCGATCATCACCGACGAATATCCCGACCCGACCTTCGGCTCGGGCGCGGTCAAGATCACCGGCGCGCATGATTTCAACGATTATGGCGTGGCCAAACGCAATGACATCCCCTGCTACCGGCTGATGGATACGCGCGCCCAGATGCGCGCCGACGGTCTGCCCTATGCCGAGGCTGCCGCCGTGGCGCAAAACGCCTCCCGCGCCTGGCTGATCCGCAAGGGCTTCCTGCAACCGGGCTTTGCCGAGCAGCCCACGGCCCTGACCGAAGCCAAGGTGGATGCCCTGAACCTCGTCCCCGACGACCTGCGCGGGCTGGATCGGTATGAGGCGAGGAAACGCGTGGTCGAGCAGATCACGGCGGAAGGCAACGCCGTCACGATCCTGCAAAAGTCGATCGACAAGGAAACCGGCGCCGAACATCTGGAACGGGTGCCGTTCGTGGAATCGAAACCGATCATGCAGCCGTTCGGCGACCGGTCGAAAGTCGTGATCGAGCCGATGCTGACCGACCAATGGTTCGTAGATACCGCGAAGATCGTGGAACCGGCGCTGGAGGCGGTGCGGACCGGCAAGACCAAGATCATCCCGCCCTCGGGCGAGAAGACCTATTACCACTGGCTCGAAAACATCGAGCCCTGGTGCATCAGCCGCCAGCTCTGGTGGGGGCATCAGATTCCGGTTTGGTATGGGCCAGACCCTGCGACAATTTCAGACGAAGATGCGGTCGGCGTCGACTGGGTGCCGTTCTGTGCGGCGTCGATTGGTGATCTGACCAAACAGGTCAAAGCCTTCTACCAACCTCACTGCAAATGCGGCGGGACAATCGAAGTGGGCATAACTGACCCAGAGTTCGGGCAATCCACCGGCACGACACACGTTGTTGACGGTGATGATCGAACCATCATCGTGGAGCTTTTTCAGGACCCCGACGTGCTCGACACCTGGTTCTCCTCCGGCCTCTGGCCGATCGGCACGCTCGGCTGGCCCGAACAAACCCCGGAACTGCAGAAATACTTCCCGACCTCGGTCCTGATCACCGGGCAGGATATCCTCTTCTTCTGGGTCGCCCGGATGATGATGATGCAGCTTGCCGTTGTCGATGACATCCCCTTCCACACCGTCTACCTGCATGGCCTCGTCCGCGACGCCAAGGGCAAGAAGATGTCGAAGAGCTTGGGCAACGTCATCGACCCGCTGGAGATCATCGACGAATATGGCGCCGACGCGCTGCGCTTCGCCAATGCGGCGATGGCCAGCCTCGGCGGCGTCCTGAAGCTCGACACCAGCCGCATCGCCGGCTACCGCAACTTCGGCACCAAGCTCTGGAACGCCACCCGTTTTGCCGAAATGAACGGCGCGCTCTGTCGGGACGTTGTCGGGACGGATGCCATACGCAAACCCGACGCAAACCATACGGTCAACCGCTGGATCATCGGCGAAACCGCCCGCACCCGCCTGGCCGTGGACGAGGCGCTTGAAGCCTTCCGCTACAACGACGCCGCCGACGCCCTTTACAAGTTCGTCTGGGGCAAGGTCTGCGACTGGTATGTTGAGTTTGCCAAACCCCTGATGGACGGCGACCATGCCACGGAAACCCGCGCCACGATGGCCTGGGTGCTCGACCAATGTTATATCCTTCTCCACCCGTTCATGCCCTTCCTCACCGAAGAGCTTTGGGGCCTCACCGGCGCGCGGCAAAAGATGCTGGTCCATGGCGATTGGCCCCTCTATGGCGCTGAACTCATTGATGAAAAAGCCGACCGCGAAATGAACTGGGTCATCCGCCTGATCGAGGATATCCGTTCGGCCCGCACCCAGATGCGGGTGCCCGTGGGTCTGAAACTGCCGATGATCCTGACCGCGCTGGATGATGCGGGCCGCGAGGCGCTGACCCGCAACCGCGCCCTCATCGACCGGCTGGCGCGGATCGACGGCTTGAGCGAAGGGGCCGCCCCGAAAGGCGCGATCACCATCCCCGTCGAAGGCGGCACCTTCGCGCTGCCCCTGGAAGGCATCATCGACCTCGCCGCCGAAAAGTCTCGCCTTTCCAAGACATTGGAGAAGATCGACAAGGATGTGGCCTCCCTGAAAGGTCGCCTCTCGAACCCGAAGTTCGTGGCCTCGGCGCCTGAAGAAATCATCGAGGAAACCCAGGCGAACCTCGCCCTGAACGAGGAAGAGGCCAGCAAACTCAGGGCCGCCCTTGCCCGCCTGGCGGAGGCGCTCTGATCATTTTCTGTCTCTGAATATCCCGCAGGGGGTCCGGGGGACGCGACGTCCCCCGGACTTCGACCAAGGAGCAACCGATGGCCCCGCGTTACCCGACCCTCATCGAAAGCCTCCCCTCGACCGTGCCCTTCGTCGGGCCGGAAACCCAGGAACGCGCCCGCGGCCACGCCTTCACGGCGCGCCTTGGCGCGAACGAAAATACCTTCGGCCCCTCCCCCCGCGCCATCGCCGCGATGCAACAGGCGGCGGCGGATGTCTGGATGTATGGCGACCCGGAAAATCACGATCTAAAGCAAGCGCTTGCCCGCCACCACGGCATTGCACCCGAGGCGATCACGGTGGGCGAAGGCATCGACGGGCTGCTGGGCTACCTCGTCCGCCTGCTCGTCGGCCCCGGCGATCCGGTCGTGACCTCGGACGGAGCCTATCCCACCTTCAATTTCCACGTCGCGGGCTTCGGCGGCCCCCTTCACAAGGTGCCCTACAAAGGCGATCACGAAGATCCCGCAGCCCTCATCGCCAAGGCAGGCGAGACCGGCGCGAAACTCATCTACCTCGCCAATCCCGACAATCCGATGGGCTCATGGCACGATGCCGCTACCCTCCAACGCGCCATCGACGTGGTGCCAGACGGCAGCCTTTTGATCCTCGATGAAGCCTATGTAGAATTCGCCCCCGACGGCACCGCCCCCGCCTTCGACACCACAAACCCGAACGTCATCCGGATGCGCACATTCTCAAAGGCTTACGGCATGGCGGGCGCGCGGGTCGGCTATGCGGTGGGCCATCCCGACCTGATCGGCAGCTTCAATAAGATCCGCAATCATTTCGGCATGTCGCGCATCAGTCAGGCGGGCGCGCTCGCCGCCCTGCAAGACCCGGGCCACCTGCCCCGCATCCGCGCCGAGGTCGAAGCGGCACGCGCGGCGATTGCCCGCATCGCCCGCGCCAATGGCCTCGCCCCCCTGCCCTCCGCCACCAATTTCGTCACGATTGATGCCGGCTCGGACGGTGCATTCGCCCGCCGCCTGGTGGCGGAGTTGACCCTGCGCGACATCTTCGTGCGCATGCCTTTCGTCGCCCCCCATGACCGCTGCATCCGCGTCAGTTGCGGCACCCCCGAAGACCTCGCGGCCTTCGCCAAGGCCCTGCCGGAGGCTCTCAAAGCCGCCCGCTCCTGACTTCTTCTTTGCCCAAATACACCCCGGGAGCGCGAGGGCAGGCAGCCCTCGCCCCTTACGGTGCGGCAATCACCGCCGCCGCCGCATCGAGCGCGCCCGGCCCATGCGGCACTCCCAACGCCGTCATCCCGGCTTCCAGCGTCGCCAGCACGCCCAGCACCATATGGGCATTCACATGGCCCATATGGCCGATCCGCAGGTAATCGCCATAGGCCGCCTCGTGCGGCTCCGCCATGCCCAAGGGAATGCCCAGCGTCACCCCAGCAACCGCCTCGCACCAGCGGCGCAACTGGCCGGCCCCGCCGCCGCCCACGCGCAGCGAGGTGACGGACCCCGCCCGCTCGCCGGACCGCGCGACATTTAGCGCAATGTCACCCCCCTGCCCCCAGGCCCCGGCCGCCGCCCAGACCGCTTCCGCCAGCCGCCGGTGCCGCGCCCAGGCTTGGTCCAGACCTTCTTCGTCCAGCAGCATCTTCAACGCCTCTGCCAGCCCGTACAGATGATGGGTCGGCGCGGTCCCGCAGAAATACTGCCAATATTCGGTGGCATTGATGCGCGCGGTCCAATCCCAATAGGGGGTGCGCAGGTCCGATCCCGCGCAGGCCGCCAGCGCCTTGTCCGACAACCAGACAAAGCCCAACCCCGGCGGCACCATCAGCCCCTTCTGGCTGGCCGCCACCATCACATCGACACCCCAATCGTCCATCAAGAAGGCATCGCACCCAAGCGAGGCAATGCAATCGACGGCCAGAAGGGCCGAATGGCCCGCCGCGTCGATCGCGCGCCGCACCTCGGCCACATCATTCAGGACGGTCGATGCCGTATCGACCTGCGTCAGCAGAACCGCCTTGATCCGCCCTTCACGGTCGGCACGCAGCGCTTCTTCAATCCGGCCAGCATCGGCGCGTGATGTCTTGCCGAAGTCCAAAAGCTCGACCTCCACCCCCAATCGTCGCACGGAATTGGCCCAGCTATGACCAAAGCTGCCTGTGGCTGCCACCAGCGCGCGGTCGCCGCGCGAAAAGAGGTTCGTGTTCGCCGCCTCCCACGCGCCATGGCCGTTGGCGATGTAAAGCGCCACATGGCCCGTGGTGCGCGCCACACGCCTGAGATCGGCGAAAACCGTCGCGGTCAGATCATGCAGCGGCCCTTCGTAGATATTGGGCGAGGCGCGATGCATCGCGTTCAGCACCCGGTCGGGAATCACGGACGGGCCGGGAATGGCAAGATAGGGACGGCCCTGCGACAGGTTCATGATCTGGCTCCGGTTGGTTGCCGAATGGTTAGTCGTGCCCTCCGGCAAGGTCAACGCGCCCCCTTCCCCCGCCCGCCCCGGGCGCTATATCTCAATGGCGCGGACAGGAGCGATGATGAGCGATCAAGGTGAAGATACGGCAGGCCGCAGCATCTTGCGGATTTCCGGCGCCGAGCGGGAAACCTTCCTTCAGGGGCTGGTGACGAACGATCTTCGCCGGCTGAACGGGGGCGCGGTTTATGCCGCCCTTCTCAGCCCGCAGGGAAAATATCTGGCCGATTTCTTGCTGAGCGCTGACGGTGACAGCATCCTTCTGGACGTGGCCACATCCCTGGCCGAAGGGCTGATGCGGCGCCTGTCACTCTACCGCCTCAGGGCGGATGTGCGGATCGAACCCACGGCGCTCCATGTCCATCGCGGCTTTGGCGCCGCGCCTGCGGGCGCCTTCGCCGACCCCCGCCATCCGGCGCTCGGCTGGCGGGCCTATCGCGAGGCTGCGGGGCGGGCCCCCGCAATCAACTGGGATGCGATCCGCGTGGCCCATCTGATCCCCGAAAGCGGCATCGAACTGATCCCCGACGAAAGTTACATCCTGGAATGCGGGTTCGAGCGGCTGAATGGCGTCGACTTCCGCAAGGGATGCTACGTGGGTCAGGAAGTGACCGCGCGGATGAAGCACAAGACCGAACTGCGCAAGGGGCTCGCCCGGGTGCGACTGAGCGCGCCCGTACCCGTGGGCACCCCGATCCTTGAGGGTGGCAAAGAGGCGGGTACGGTCTATACCCAGTCCGGCGGCGAAGGCATTTCCTATCTGCGGTTTGATCGCGCCACAGGCGGGATGCAGGCAGGCGATGCGCAGGTGACCCTGATCTGACCCTGCCCGCAGCCGGTCAGGCCCGTTCGGAATATTCCAGCAATTCGGTGTGAACCCAGATATCTTCATCCTGCCCGATGAACGGCGGGATCATTATGCGCACGCCATTGTCGAGGATCGCGGGCTTGAAGCTGTTGGCCGCCGTCTGGCCTTTGACCACCGGCTCCGTCTCCACAATCTTGCAGATCACCTTTTGCGGCAGCCGAACCGAAAGCGCCTCGTCGCCGAAATATTCGACTGTCGCCGTCATCCCATCTTGCAGGAACGGGCGGCGGTCGCCCAGAAGCTCGGCGTCGATTTCGACCTGTTCGTAGGTTTCGGCATCCATGAACACCAGACGGCCATCGGTTTCATAGAGAAACTGCTGGTCCTTGTTCTCCAGCTCGACCCGTTCCACCTTGTCTTCGGACCGGAACCGTTCGTTCAGCTTGCGCCCGTCGCGCAGGTTCTTGAGCTCCACCTGAGCAAAAGCGCCGCCCTTTCCGGGCTTTACATGGTTGACCTTGACCGCAGCCCAAAGCCCGCTGTCATGTTCCAGGACAAAGCCGGGCTTGATTTCGTTGCCGTTGATCTTGGGCATGTAAAAAACCGTATGGGTGGGTTGATGAAAGTTGAACGCGACATATATATTGCGGGCTTCTTTCTTTCAAGCCGACTAAATCCTGTGGGTGCGCCCGGAAGCTATGCGCCTCACGCATGACAGACATTCGAAACAGGTAATACCGAATCAAGGCAAAATCGCCATATTCACGGGACCTCAGGAAACACAAGAACAATAAAAAGGACGACCAGGATGCGCGACTTTGTAGATGGTACAGCTTTCAATTACGAGCAGGGTCAGCGGTCGCGTAAATTGTTTGCTGCCGTGGTTCTGGCCGCACTCGACGATGCG
>DAORUY010000165.1:0-6827 GCA_035433445.1 Paracoccaceae bacterium | reverse complement strand
GCGCCGCGACCGGCCCTGTAAAGGCGGTAATCCCGCCGGAGACCAGCGCCGCATATCCCCCGTTTGCCTTCATGGCCGCAATCAGCGTGGCGCCCCCCGGCGTATAGGTGATGCGCTCAGCCAGAACCTCGGCAATCACACTCACCGGCAGGCCCTTCATCAGCCCCACACGTTCGGTCAGGGCCGCGTCGAAGTTCAATTCGCCGTTCATCGCACGGGCGGTGATGGCGGCGATGCGCGGACCAAAGCCCGCCTTGTCGCCCAATTCGTCAATGCATTCCTGCCCGATCATCGTCGAATCCATATCGGCCAGCAGCATCGTCTTGCGCCGCCCGTCGCTCACCTGCACCACCAGATCGACGCCCAGCCCCTGCAACCCTTCCCAGACCGCCCAGCGGTTTTCGGGGATAACTGCCAGCGGAAATTCCGCCGCAATGCCGGGGTTCAGCCACCGCGCCTCCCCCCCGGCCCAGGCATCGCGCAAGCTCTCGACCGTCGCACGGTCCAGATTGGCGCGGGTCGGGTTGGCAAGCAGGGTGGCGGTGAACATTGATAGCCTCATCGGATAGGATCGGCCGCGATTAAACATGTGTCGTCCCTGGATGCCAGCCAGCTTTTCAAGGTTTCCGATCGTAGTCGCGCGCTGTCGCATTTTTTGCCTGAAGTGCCGTTTCGAGGCCTCATTTCCGCTTGTGGGGCGGGCTTTGGCCCCCTAAAGGTGACGGCGGGACACCCTTCCCCACCGAAGGGCACATATCTGGAAGGATAACATGACCGACCTGACCAAACCGGCTGTGCGCCCGGCAAATGCGCGCTTCTCCTCTGGCCCCTGTGCCAAAATCCCCGGATTCTCGCTCGATATGCTCGCCGACGCGCCGCTTGGCCGGTCGCATCGTGCCGCTGTCGGCAAAGCCAAGCTGAAGCAGGCGATCGAGTTGACGCGCGAAGTGCTGCGTGTGCCGGACGGCTACCGCATCGGCATCGTCCCCGGCTCCGACACCGGCGCCGTCGAAATGGCGCTCTGGTCGCTTCTCGGGCCGCGCGGCGTGGAAGTCCTGTGCTGGGAAAGCTTCGGCGAAGGCTGGGCCACGGATGTCGTCAAGCAACTCAAGCTCGATGCGACGGTGAAAAAGGCCGACTATGGCCGGATCGTCGATTTCGCCACGGTCGATTTCAACCGCGATGTGGTTTTCACCTGGAATGGCACGACCTCCGGCGTGCGGGTGGCGAACGGTGATCTGATTCCCGCCGACCGCGCGGGCCTGACGATCTGTGACGCGACCAGCGCCGCCTTCGCGATGGACCTGCCGTGGGACAAGCTCGATGTCGTCACCTTCTCCTGGCAGAAGGTGCTGGGCGGCGAGGGCGCACACGGCATGCTCGTCCTTGGTCCCCGCGCGGTCGAGCGGCTGGAAAATCACACGCCCGCCTGGCCGATGCCGAAAATCTTCCGCATGACCAAGGGCGGCAAGCTGATCGAAGGGATCTTCGAGGGCGAGACGATCAACACCCCCTCGATGCTCGCGGTCGAGGATTATCTGGTCACGCTGAAATGGGCGCAATCGCTTGGCGGCCTGCCGGCGTTGATCGGACGCTGCGAGGCGAATGCAGGCGCTGTCTCGGCTTTCGTGAGGGCGCGCAACTGGATCGCCAACCTTGCCGAAGACCCCTCCACCGCCTCGACCACCTCGGTCTGCCTGAAATTCACCGACGGGCGGATCAAGGATGGCGCGGCTTTCGCCAAGGCGGTGGCCAAGCGGCTGGAAAAGGAAGGCGTGGCACTTGATGCCGGCGCCTACCGCGATGCGCCCCCCGGTCTGCGGATCTGGTGCGGGGCGACGGTGGAAACCGCCGATGTCGCCGCCCTGATGCCCTGGATCGAATGGGCCTATCAGGCCGAGATCGCCGCGCAGGCATGAAGAAGGGAGCGGGGGGCAGCCCCCGCAGCCCCCGGAGTATTTTCACCAAGATGAAAGGCACGCGCAGCCACGGGTGCAGCGAGCCGAAGCGAAAGGACCAATAGCATGGCCAAAGTTCTCGTTTCCGACAAACTTTCCGAAACCGCCGTCCAGATCTTCCGCGACCGGGGGGTGGAGGTGGACTATCTGCCCGACCTTGGCAAGGACAAGGAGAAGCTCCTTGAGGTGATCGGCCAGTATGACGGACTCGCCATCCGCTCGGCCACCAAGGTCAGCGACAAGGTTCTGGCTGCCGCCACGAACCTCAAGGTCATCGGCCGCGCCGGGATCGGCGTCGACAATGTCGATATTCCGGCCGCGTCCAAACGCGGCGTGATCGTGATGAACACGCCCTTCGGCAATTCCGTCACCACCGCCGAACATGCCATCGCCATGATGTTCGCCGTCGCCCGGCAATTGCCGGAGGCCAGCACCTCCACCCATGAAGGCAAATGGGAAAAGAACCGGTTCATGGGCGTCGAGCTGTTCAACAAGACGCTTGGCGTCATCGGCGCGGGCAATATCGGCGGCATCGTCTGTGACCGCGCGGTCGGGTTGAAGATGAAGGTGATCGCCTATGACCCGTTCCTGAGCGAGGAACGCGCCAAACATCTGGGTGTGACCAAGGTCGAACTCGAAGACCTGCTGCACAAGGCTGATTTCATCACGCTCCATGTGCCGCTGATCGACAAGACCCGCAACATCATCAGCCGCGACAATCTGGCCAAGACGAAAAAAGGCGTCCGCATCATCAACTGCGCCCGTGGCGGCCTGATCGACGAGGCCGCACTTTATGACGCGCTGAAATCCGGCCATGTCGCCGGTGCGGCGCTCGATGTGTTCGAGGTGGAGCCCGCGACCGACAGCCCGCTCTTCGGCCTGCCGAACGTGGTCTGCACACCGCACCTTGGCGCCTCAACGACCGAAGCGCAGGAAAATGTGGCCCTTCAGGTGGCCGAACAGATGTCGGATTACCTGCTGACCGGCGCGGTGCAAAATGCGCTGAACATGCCATCCGTCACCGCCGAGGAAGCGGCGGTTATGGGGCCGTGGATCAAGCTTGCCGGTCATCTGGGCGCCTTCGCAGGCCAACTGACGGACGAGCCGATCAAGGCGATCAACGTGCTTTATGACGGCACGGTCAGCCAGATGAACCTCGCCGCCCTGAACTGCGCGGCCATCGCCGGGATCATGAAAGTGACGAACCCGGATGTGAACCTTGTGTCGGCCCCGGTCATTGCCAAGGAACGTGGGGTGCAAATTGCCACCACCCGGCAGGACAAGGGCGGGGTCTTCGACGGCTACATGAAGCTCACGGTCGTCACCGACAAACGCGAACGCTCGATCGCGGGCACCGTCTTCAGCGACGGCAAGCCGCGCTTCATCCAGATCAAGGGCATCACGATCGACGCCGAGATCGGCACCCATATGCTCTACACCACCAACGCCGATGTGCCGGGCATCATCGGCACGCTGGGGCAGACGCTGGGGCAGGCGGGCGTGAACATCGCCAACTTCACCCTTGGCCGGTCGGGGGCGGGTCGCGATGCGATAGCCCTTCTCTACCTCGACGATCCGCTGCCCGAACCCGTGCGGCATGCGCTGATCGCCACCGGCATGTTCCAGTCGGTCCGGCCTTTGGTATTCGACGTCGCCTGAACCATCCGCTATAGGGTGCGCGGGGGCCGGGTGATCGGCCCCCGACTGATTCCTGAGGATTTCATGCGCACTTATGCCATCGGCGATATTCACGGCCATCTCGACAAACTCCGGGCGCTGCATGCGCTGATCGCAGCCGACCGCGCCGCCCTGGGCGATAGCGAAGCGCCGGTGATCCATATCGGTGATCTGGTCGACCGGGGTCCCGACAGCCGGGGTGTCATCGACTTTCTGATGACGGGTCAGGCGCGGGGCGAAAACTGGGTGGTGCTGAAGGGCAACCATGACCGGATGTTCAGCGGTTTCATGTCCGACCCGGATTATCACGACCCAAGGCTTCGCCGCGATCTGTGGTGGCTTCACGAACGGTTGGGGGGCGTGGAAACGCTGGCCTCCTACGGGGTAGCGGATGCGGGCGTCCGACTTTTGCATGACGTGCAGGCCGAAGCGATGGCCAAGGTGCCCGCCGCGCATCTCGCCTATCTGACAGCCCTGCCCACCTACCATCTGCGCGGCACCTGCCTTTTCGTTCATGCGGGGGTGCGGCCGGGCGTCGATCTGCATGATCAGACCGAGGATGACCTGGTCTGGATCCGCGATGCGTTTCTGGACGATACGCGCGATCATGGCGCGCTGATCGTCCATGGCCATACGCCGGTGGAACAGGTGACCCATTACGGAAACCGGCTGAACCTCGACACAGGCGCGGGTTATGGCAAGGCGATGAGCGCGGTGGTGATCGAAGGGGCGGATGTGTTCCGCCTGACACCACAGGGCCGCGAACGGGTCAGCGCATGAGAAAATCCATTTCCCTGCCGGTCTTTCTGACCGTCCTGATCATTCTGGGCGGCATCATCTGGCTGCTGGCGGTCGGGCGCGAACCGATCTGCAAATGCGGTTTTGTGAAACTCTGGCACGGGCAGACCTATTCCTCGGAAAGCTCTCAACACCTGACGGACTGGTATACGCCTTCGCATCTTCTGCACGGCATCCTGTTCTTCTGGGCGCTGTCGCCCTTCCGCCGCCGCCTGTCCTTGGGCTGGCGCCTGGTCATCGCGACACTGGTCGAGGTCGCCTGGGAAATCGTCGAAAACTCCAACGCGATCATCGAACGCTACCGGGCCGTGACCATCTCGCTCGATTATTACGGCGACAGCGTGATCAATTCCGCCGCCGATATCCTGGCGATGGTCGCCGGCTTCTGGCTGGCGTCGCGCCTGCCGGTGAAGGCGAGTGTCGCGATTGTAGTAGGGTTCGAGGTTTTCACGATGTGGCTGATCCGCGACGGGCTGGCGCTCAATATCCTCATGCTGCTTTGGCCGGTCGACGCGGTGCGCGACTGGCAGGCCGCCATAGCACCTTGAGAGTCCGATGTTCGAACTCTCGCTGACCGTCGCCCTGCTCTTGATCATCGCGGCCTTCATCGCGGGGGTGGTCGACAGCATTGCCGGGGGCGGCGGGCTGATCACCGTGCCCGCGCTTTTGCTTGCGGGCCTGCCGCCGGTGCAGGCGCTGGCCACCAACAAGGTGCAAGGCGCGTTCGGGGCGGGCACGGCGGCGCTGGCCTATGCGCGCAAGGGCCATGTGAACCTGTCCGAACAGACCCTGCCCGCGCTCCTGTCTTTCGCCGCGGCCTTCGCCGGTTCGAAGCTTGTCCCCTATATCCCGACCGAAACGATGCGGATCATCCTGCCGGTCATCCTGATCGGCATCGCCGCCTTCTTCGCGCTGAAACCGGGCCTAAGCGACGCCGACCGCCACCGCCGCCTCTCGCCCGCGCTTTTCACCGCGCTCTTTGTGCCCGCCATCGCCTTTTACGACGGGCTGATTGGCCCCGGCACCGGATCATTCTTCATGATCGGCTTCGTGCTGCTGGCGGGCCACGGTGTGTTGAAAGCCACAGCCCACACCAAACTCCTCAACTTCGCCTCCAACATCGGCTCGGTCCTGGCGTTCGCGCTGATCGGCGCGCCCTTATGGAAACTCGGCCTCGCCATGGGGCTCGCACAGATCGTGGGCGCCCAGCTTGGTACCCATCTGGCCATGCGCATCGGCGCCCGCCTGATCAAGCCGCTGCTGGTCGTGACCTCCACCGCGATGGCGCTCCGGCTTATCTGGCAGATGATGTGATCCTTCTTCTTTGCCGAAATACCCCGGGGGTGCGGGGGCAGCGCCCCCGCCCGCTCAGCAAAACCCCTTCGCCAGCCGCAATTCGCCCGTCACCAGCCCGCGCCAGTTCTTCTGGGGTCCACTCAGATAGCGCGTCACCACCGGATCTTCCTTGGCCAGGGCACCCAGCCGGACCAGGATCGCGGTGATCGCCGCTTCCGA
The DNA here is from genome assembly GCA_035433445.1 of Paracoccaceae bacterium. Lineage (GTDB taxonomy): Bacteria > Pseudomonadota > Alphaproteobacteria > Rhodobacterales > Rhodobacteraceae > TMP-24. The sequence continues at coordinate 879 of DAORUY010000165.1, read as the reverse complement.
AGCCCGCGTCCCGCCATCCATGATCTTCAGTGCGACCGCACGCTTCTGTTCGGGCAAGATCGCCACGAATACCGCCTCAGCCCCGGTCTTGACCGCGACCTTGCCGCCCATCGCCCGCATCAGGTTGGTGCAGGCACGCCCCTCTCCCGCCACCATCTCGGGGTAGGCGGCCATCGCCTGCGTCAGCCGGTGGGCGGCGCGTTCGCGCAGGCTGCCCCCATCGCTTGCACCTGCGAAAAAGCCCATCGCCCGGCCGAGCCCCGCCAAAGTCAGCGCAAAGTTCGGTGCCGAACAGCCATCGATCCCGTAGCCCGCGCTTTCCTCGCCCGCCACCTCCTCGGTCGCGGCGCGCACGGCCTTCTGCACCGGGTGATCGGGGTCGACATAGTCCGCCCCGCCGCCCAGATGCCGATTCAGCGTCAGAAAACCAGCATGCTTGCCCGAACAATTGTTGTGCAACTGGCAGGGCTTCGCATGGTGACGGTAAAGCGCATCCCGCGCCGCTTCGTCATAAGGCACGTGCGAGCCGCAGCGCAGGTCAGCCTCGCCCAGACCCAGCCCCTTCAGCCAGCTGTCCACCGCCGCCGTGTGAATCTCCGCCCCCTGATGGCTCGCGCAGGCCAGCGCCAGCTGCCGGTCGCTCAGCCCCACCTTGTCGGCCGCCCCACTTTCGATCAGCGGCAGCGCCTGGATCATCTTGCACGACGACCGCGGGAAGATCACCGCCTGCGGATCGCCCCAGGCCTCCACCACTTCGCCCTTGTCATCACAGATCACCGCATGGCCGCGATGGGTGCTTTCCAGAAGGCCCCCGCGCCAAAGTTCGATCAGTTCCGCTGCGGCCATCGCCATGTCCTTCCGTTTCGGGATCCGGCGGCG
>DAORUY010000164.1:0-6839 GCA_035433445.1 Paracoccaceae bacterium | reverse complement strand
ACCCCTGGTTCATCGGCGTCCAGTTCCACCCGGAACTGAAGTCGAAACCTTTCGCGCCGCATCCGCTGTTCGCCGATTTCATCCGCGCCGCGAAGGACACCGAACGGCTGGTCTGAGCCCCGCCCCGGCGGGGTTCGGGACCTGTGCCGAAGGTATTCCCAACCTATTCCAAACCTATTCCATATCCGACGGCGCGCTGGCATGGCCGCCGCCCGACGGCGCGCAAGACGAACCTGCGGGCCGGTTCAATGATTCGCTGAACCGCACCGCTGATCGCGCGACAATTCCGGCATCTGGCGGCCTCTGTGCCGGATTTCGAAATGCCTGCCGCAATTTCGCCCCGATTTTCGCCACAGATTTGTCACATTTGCCCAGCGCGGGCATTCTGTTCCACGGGGCACTGGGAGTGCGGAGTGGAGGGCTGTGAGCATGACCATGGGATGGGACAGATACGACTATCAGGGCCGCGTGTTGGCCCAACGGATGGCCGATGACGTGCGCGAGCGGCGGCGGGCGGCGCTGAAGGCCGCGTCGAAGGTCAGCATCCAGATCACCCGCGACGGGCTGTCGGTCAGCGAACTGATCTTCGACATGCCGCCGACGCTGGCCCAACTGGTGGAGCGCGCCGGAGCGGACGCTTTCGTGCTGTCGATCGGACGGCACTGGACGACGCCGCGCAGCCGGCCGGGGCAAACGGGCGCCGCCAGCGCGGGCTAGGCCAGCGCCGCGCGCCGGTCACTTCATCTTCTTGCCACCGATCACCAGATCGGCGTTGGCCGAACCGGTATTGGCGGTGGCCAGCACCTTCACCTTTTCCTTCTTCGGTTTCTTGGCTTCCTTGTTGCCGCGGTTCTTTTCCTTGGACATGGTCTTTCCCCATTGCCGGAATGACCGCCCGGCCTGTGCCGGACGGATCGGTGCCTCTAGGGCTGACAAAGGTCAGGGGACGATCCCGAAGGGCAACAGGCCACCCCTAGGCCGCCTGCAAGGGCAAGCTTAGACCTGCCGGGGGGACGGGGCAAGGCCGGGTTGGGGCAACCAATCGTTAGCCTTGTTCCGCCAGACAAGGGCATGTCGCTTTACATCCGCCCCAGACGCCCCGGCGCGACGATCTTCTTCAGCGTGGCGCTCGCCGACCGCGGGGCGCATTTATTGACCGACCGGGTGGAGGTCTTGCGGCAGGCCGTGCGGGCAACGCGGGCCGAGCGGCCGTTCGGGATAGCGGCATGGGTGGTCTTGCCCGACCATATGCATTCTGTATGGACGTTGCCCGAAGGGGACGCGGATTATGCGACCCGCATGGCCGCGATCAAGGCGCGGTTCACGCGGGGACTCCGTAGGGCGGGCTTCAGCCCGCCACCCACCTTGCCCGTCGTGCAGTCGGGGCGTTATGCCGGGCTGAAGCCCGGCCTACGGGTGGGCAAACGGGAAGTTGCCGTCTGGCAACGACGGTTTTGGGAGCACCATATCCGCGGCGAGGCCGATTTGGTGAACCACATCCGGTATTGTTGGATCAACCCGGTGAAGCATGGGTTTGTGGAACGGCCCGAGGATTGGCCGTATTCGTCGTATCATAGGGATGGTGGTGTGATCCCGTAGGGTGCGCATTCATTGCGCACCGAGACGCGACGGATCGGCCAACGATGGCGCGGTTGCGCAAATGGTGCGCAATGAATGCGCACCCTACGGCTTGCTGGGAAAGCGGCGGGTCGCGGTGATGCCGGGGTGAACCCCGGCCTACGGGGGCTACGGTTCTTCGTAGTATGACCCGCACGTTAAACACATGGGATCCATGTCATCTTCGTCCAAAATTACGTTGCCCTTGCAACCCTCGGCCCGGCACTGGCATCGCCGAATGCGATATTGCTCCTCGCAAACTGCGCAGTTCAATTGATCACCTCCAGCGAGCACGGCTGTCTTAAGATCGCGCGGGTCAAATCCATTGCGTTCAACACAGGCGGCTTCACAGCAACTCCAACAGATATACCTTCTAATTGACTTACTAAATCCAAACAGAACTCTAAATTGTGATTTCGTCAGCAGCATTGACAGAGTCGGAACATATAGTATAACGCCAGTATATTCGCTGCTATATTTTTCATCGTGGAAGTGCGCATAACGCGTGCTCGATGAGTGCTCAACCCAGTTCTTGAACCAGCGTTTACCCTCCCAGAGACATTGGTACTGGCTAACTAACGCCGATATTACTTCCAGGTGATCAAACTTCTTTGGTCCTGCGCCCAAGTGCATGATCTTATTTCGCTGAGATCGCACGCCATGATAACTCCTAACAAAATCATCAGGAAGTTTTCTATTTCCAGAGACATTCACCAGTGCCGGCAAGTCAACAGCATCCACTGTTCGAAGCTCGGTAAAATCCACATCTCCTGCGCCGCTCTTGAATTTATTCTCACTATTTGCCAAGAGCAAAAAAGGGCTAACTTCACACACCATTGATCTTAGTTTTATTTCACTTGCTTGTGACAAGTACGTATATATCTGCTCCAGCTCATAAAGAGACTTTCCCAGATACTCTTGAAATTCAAGATTCCAAGTAACTTCAGACCCGTCCAATGTTTCCTGGTGAAAGCGATCAAAATCATCAATCACTTCCAATAGTACCTCCCACGCGGAGAAGTGATATCGAAGTGCTGAATTGTCTAAGCTCAGGGAGGTTGGTTGGTTGACAATCATGACGACCCCTCAGCGCTCAAAGGCTCTCGCGCGCGTTTGGCACTGAAAACGCTCCACTGGATCATTCTCACACCGAGAGAGCCGGGGGTGTGGCTCACCCCCAAACCCCCTCAAACTCCCGCCACTCCCCCTTGGACATGCCGGATGTCTCTTGCGTCACCATCTCTCCTTTAAGGCGACGTTTCAACACCTCAATCGCCTTGCCACTCAGGGTCGCCCCGCCCAGCCGGTAATCCTCGAACGCGCCATAGGCGAGCGGCACCCAGTCCTTCACGATGCCGCACATCGCCTCAGCATAGACGCGGATTTCGTACTGGGCGTGGGCGTCGGCGCGCAGGCGCAGGAAGTGGAAGAGGTTGTGCAGGTCCACCTTCCAATACCATTGGGTATAGACATTGGCGGGCAGGTTCATGCGGGCGAGTTCGCGGGCGAGGCCCTTCTGGCCGTCCTGGCTCAGCATCGCCTCGTAATGGTCGTAGCTCCGCATCGCGTCTTCGCGCAAAAGGTCGAGGACGCGGGCGGCCTCCTCCCCCTCCAGCATCTCGCCGCGGCCCTGGTTGTTGACCGTTGATTGCGCGGCGAGGTTTTCCGGCGCGGGGATGTAGAATTCGCGGTCGAGGATCGAATAGCGGGCCGAATATTCGTTCACGTTGGCGGTGCGGTGGCGGATCCACTGGCGGGCGACGAAGACCGGCAGTTTGACGTGGAACTTGACTTCGCACATCTCGAACGGCGTCGAATGCCAGTGGCGCATGAGGTAGCGGATCAGCCCTTCGTCGTTCTGCACGGCCTTGGTGCCGCGCCCGTAGCTGACGCGGGCGGCCTGGGTGATGGCGGCATCGTCGCCCATATAGTCGATGACGCGGACAAGCCCGTGGTCAAGGATCGGATGCGCGACATAGAGGTGTTTTTCCATGCCATCGGCTGTGGCGCGCAGCGTCGGGCGGGAATGGGCGCGCGCCTCGGCAATCTCGGCCTGCTGCTCAGGGGTCAGGGTCATGGCTTTCTCCTCAGATCGAATCGCGGACCACTATATCTTGAGTTCGGCCAAGGGGTATCGCCGATAGGCGGTGGGTTCCGAAATAAACCTTGGGTGATAGGCTGGGGGCCAAAGGAAAGGGCGGCGAATGACGATACGCTATCTGCATGTGATGGTCCGGGTGCTGGATCTTGAGGCGTCGATGCGCTTTTACGGGCTTCTGGGCCTGAGAGAGATCCGCCGGTACGAGAGCGAGGCTGGGCGCTTCACGCTCGTCTATCTGGCCGCGCCGGGGCAGGAAGAGGTTCCGGTCGAGCTGACCTTCAACTGGGATGGCGACAAGGGCCTGCCGTCCGACAGCCGGCATTTCGGCCATCTGGCCTATGAGGTGGACGATATCTACGCGACCTGCGCGCATCTGCAGGCCAATGGCGTGGTGATCAACCGGCCGCCGCGCGACGGGCATATGGCCTTCGTGCGCTCGCCCGACAATGTGTCGATCGAACTTCTGCAAAGGGGGGCGGCGAAAGCGCCGATGGAGCCTTGGGCCAGCATGGGCAATACGGGGCACTGGTAGCGGCGCTGCTGGCCGGTCCGGCGGGGGCGGAATGTCGGCTGGCGCTGGCCTTGGGGTTTGATGTGTCGCGGTCGGTGGATGCGGCGGATTACCGGACCATGCAGGCGGGTCTGGCGGCGGCGCTGCGCGCGCCCGCCGTGCAAAGGGCGGCACTGGCCCCGCCCGATCATGTGGCGCTGGCGGTTTATGAATGGAGCGGACAGGGCCAGCAGGTGCTGATCCAGCCCTGGACCGAGATCGGGAGCGCCGCCGATCTTGAGGTTCTGGCCCAAGCCGTAGAGGCGCATGTGCGGCCGGAAAAGCTCTGGCCTACCGGATTGGGGGCAGCCCTTGTCTATGGGCGGGAGCTGCTGGACGACGCGCCCGCCTGCGCGGCCCACACGCTCGACATTGCGGGTGACGGGCGGAACAATGACGGGATCAGTCCGGCGCGCGCTTATGAGAAATATGATTTCACCGGGATCACCGTGAACGGCCTGCCGATCGGCGGGCATGAAAGTGACATCAGCCTTTATTACCAAAGCCAGGTGATGCGCGGCCCCGGCGCCTTCGTCGAACCGGCCAAGACGCAGGACGATTTCCCCGATGCGATCCGCAAGAAGCTGGAAAAGGAACTGGCGCCGCGCTTGATGGGGGCGACGGATCAGAGACAGACGGAGGGGTAGATGCGTTTTGTTGTTCTGGCTGCGCTGGCCGGGATCGGTCTTGCGGCTGTCTGGGTTGGCCCGATGCGTGGGGCGGCGATCTGGCGGGTGGCGGCCGCAGGCCTGATCGCCTCGCCGGATGCGGCCGACACCCCGCCCGCCGATGCCAATGCACCAGTTGCCGACGCCCTGCCTTTTCCGTCCCCATCGGCAGAGCGGCTGGTGCGCGCGGCAGAGGGTCAGGTCGGTGTCACGCGGTCTTACGATGGGTCTTATGTGCAGTTGGATTTTCCCGGCGGAGATGTTCCGTCCGAAACCGGGGTCTGCACAGATGTGCTAATCCGGGCCGCGCGGGCGGGTCTCGGGATCGACCTGCAACTGACGGTCAACCGTGACATGAAGGCAGATTTTGCCGCCTATCCGGCAAACTGGGGACTGACCCGGCCCGACCCCAATATCGACCACCGGCGCGTGCCGAACCTTGCCGTGCTTTTGCGGCGGCTGGGGGCGGAGTTGGACCGCGATGGGGCGTCCGATACCTATCTGCCGGGCGACATCGTTACCTGGCGCTTGCCCGGCAATCTGCCTCACATCGGGATCGTGACCGACCGCCCCGGCACAGACGAGCGGACGCCAATGGTCATCCACAATATCGGCGCCGGAACCCGGATCGAGGATCGGCTTTTCGCGTTCGAAATCACTGGCCATTTTCGCCTGACCGCGCCCGTCCTGGAAAGGCTGACCAGACTTGGGATGGCAGTTCAGTAGATATAGCGGATCTGATCGCCCCAGTAGCGTTCCATCCGGCGCAGAAGGGTTGTCACCTCCTCCAGTCCCGAAAGGCCTAGAAGGCCGCGCCCCTCCATCCCCTCGGCGTGACGGCGGAAGAGATCGGCGACCTGATCGCGCACCGAGCACCCCCTGTCGGTCAGCCGCACACGCACCGACCGGCGGTCACGCTCGCTGCGTTCGTGGTGCATGTAGCCCATTTCGACCAGCTTCTTTAGGTTATAGCTGACGTTTGACCCCTGATAATAGCCGCGGGTCTTCAACTCGCCCGCCGTCACCTCGTTCTGGCCGATGTTGAACAGGAGGAGCGCCTGAACGGCGTTGATGTCGAGAACGCTCAACCGTTCGAATTCATCCTTGATCACATCAAGAAGCAGCCGGTGCAGGCGTTCCACCAGCCCCAAAAGATCAAGATAGCCCGGAAGATGGGCAGGCGGCGCAGTGTCTGTGGCCAGCGCTTGCATGTTCATTCTGTCTCTCCGTCTGCTGCCTGTGCGCAGATTCGGAGAAAAAGACCAAATTTCGGTTAAATCTGTCGCGGCCTGATCCGGGCAAACTGGCCAATCCGGGCCAGAAGTGCTGCGTAGCGGTCGGGCAATGCCTGCGCGCCGGTGATCCAGGGGTAAATATCCTGATCATTTTCAGACAGAAGCGCGTCGTAAAGATCCAGATCGGCCACATCCAGCCCGGCAAGCTCGCTGTCGGCGAACGGGCCAAGGATCAGGTCCATTTCCTTGGTGCCACGGCGCCAGCTGCGCATCCGCATGCGTTTGAGCCGGTCTTCAGGGCTTTCCGTCTGGGTCATGGCGGGGAGGCTCGGGCTTTTCGGCTTGAATGGGGTCTGAGCAGTCCATAAGACATGGGCCCGGAAGTTTCAAACCGGAGTTCCCCCATGGCCTTTCTGTCCGACACGCTGGCGCGTGTGAAACCCTCGCCCACCATCGCCGTCACCACCAAGGCCGCGCAGTTGAAGGCCGAGGGCAAGGATGTGATCGGCCTTGGCGCGGGCGAGCCGGATTTCGACACGCCCCAGAACATCAAGGACGCGGCCAAGCGGGCGATTGATCAGGGCAAGACCAAATATACCGCCGTCGATGGCATCCCGGAGCTGAAGCAGGCGATCTGCGCCAAGTTCAAGCGCGAGAACGGCCTGACC
>DAORUY010000163.1:0-6841 GCA_035433445.1 Paracoccaceae bacterium | reverse complement strand
CGAACGGCGGCGTCTACGGCAGCCTGATGTCCTCCCCCATCCTCAACCCCCCGCAATCCGGCATCCTCGGCATGCACAAGATCCAGGACCGCCCCGTGGTGGTCGCAGGCCAGATCGTGATCCGCCCGATGATGTATCTGGCGCTAAGCTACGACCACCGGATCGTGGACGGCAAGGGCGCGGTCACGTTCCTCGTGCGCGTGAAAGAGGCGCTGGAGGATCCCCGGCGGCTGTTGATGGATTTGTGATGCTCTTCCAATCTACGATTGAAGCCTCAAAGAACTGGAGCAACGCACTAAATCGTCTTGGGTTTGGTGCGCTTCTAGTTGCTGTCGCCAGCTACTTAGGTTTTTTTCCTGCACTTCTCGACTTCGGAGCACTTTCCGATAGCGATCTAACTTTCGCTCAACTTCCGCACGTAATCTTCTTGCTGTTGTTTTCCATGTTGGTCGGCGGAGTCGTTATTTCCGTGGGGGCAATTGGAAGAAGTGAAAGTTTCGGTGAGAGGGCGCGCGTGGTTCGGGCACATCGCGTTGGTGCAACCGGCAATACACTGCTTGCTGAGATTCTACGCGATGCACAGAATAGATATGAGCAGGCATCTGGTTTCATTGGACTGCTTTATTTAGGGACGTTTCTTTCATTGCTTAGCTACTTCACGGGGGCGCCTCCGTCGGTATCAGTGCCTGAAGGAGTTGACCTAAGTTGGCGAGAACAACTCTACACAGCCTTGTACGGAGCTATAGGGGGCCTCAGCGGCCGTATGATTCTAACGTCCGCGACGAGCACTATCGAAGCAATCGACAGCTTTCTTGACGCGCAAGAACCGCTCAACAAAGACGCCGCCCCATGACCCCCGAACTCACCGCCCTCGCCGGGCTCCTGCAAGCCGTGCAAATCACCCTCATCGCCGCCCTCCTTCTCCCCCGCACGGCCGAAGCCCAGATCATGCCCACCGGCACCCCCGCCGCCGATATCGTCCTGACCCAAGGCATCGCCGACTGGCGCGTCTTCGTCACCTGCTCGTCGCTGGACTATCAGACCAACTGGAATGTGGTTGACGAGCTTTACCACGACATCACCGCCGCCTCGGCGATCCTGAAGGCCAACAACGTGCCCGAAGAGGCCATCGCCGCCTTCGCCGCCGCCGCCGATCCCGAAGCCCTGTCCCCGGCCCCCGACACGCCCTTTGCCGAGGTGCAGAAACTGTGCCTTGCCAATGCCGACTGGCCTGAACGCTGGCTTGACCGTGCGTTCACCTTCCTTGAACGCGACCTTCCAAGGGCCTTCCCATGACCCCCGAACTCACCACCCTCGCCCTCGCCGGTCTGCTGCAGGCCGCCCAATATGCCCTCTTCGCCATCCCGGCGAATATGGAGCTTGGCACCGGCTACACCTCCAGTGCCCGCGACCGCCCGCCCTCGCGTTCCATGTCCGTCACCACCGCCCGCATGCAACGCGCGATGAACAATCATTTCGAAGGGCTGATCCTCTTCACCCTCGCCGTCCTCGTCGTCACCCTCGGCCAGCAATCCACCCCCATCACCCAATATGCGGCCTGGACCTATCTCGGCGCCCGCATCCTCTATGTCCCGGCCTACTATCTGGGCTGGCGCCCCTGGCGCTCGGCCATCTGGGGCGTCGGTTTCTTCGCCACCCTCACGATGATCATCGCGGCGCTGATCTGATGCTTCTTCTTTGACACAATACCCTCGGGGGTCCGGGGGCAGACAGCCCCCGGCCTTCCCCACAGGCTCCCAAATTGGAATACGTTCGGAATACGCAGGGAACACCCTGCCAGACCCAAGGAAATGACCCATGGCAACTTATGACGTGATCATCATCGGCGCCGGTCCCGGCGGTTATGTCAGCGCGATCCGCTGCGCCCAGCTTGGCCTGAAAGTGGCCGTGGTCGAAGGGCGCGACACGCTCGGCGGCACCTGCCTGAACGTGGGCTGCATCCCGTCAAAGGCGCTTCTGCACGCCTCCCATTCGCTGCACGAGGCGGAGGTGAATTTCGCCAAGATGGGCCTTGTCGGCGCGCCGCCCACCGTCGATTGGCAACAGATGCAGGCCTACAAGCAGGATGTGGTGTCCACGAACACCAAGGGCATCGAATTCCTGTTCAAAAAGAACAAGATAACCTGGCTGAAGGGCTGGGGCACGATCACGGCCCCCGGCCAGGTCAAGGTCGGCGAAGAGGTGCATGAAGCGAAGTTCATCACCATCGCCACCGGCTCCGAACCCTCCAGCCTGCCGGGTGTCGAGGTTGATGAAAAGGTGATCGTCACCTCCACCGGCGCGCTGACGCTGGCGCAGGTCCCGAAGAAGCTTGTTGTCATCGGCGCAGGCGTGATCGGGCTCGAGATGGGGTCGGTCTATGCCCGTCTCGGCTCGGAAGTGACGGTTGTCGAATATCTCGACGCGATCACCCCCGGCATGGATGCCGAAGTGGCCAAGACCTTCGAGCGCCTCCTGAAAAAACAAGGGCTTAAGTTCGTCCTCGGCGCCGCTGTGCAAGGTGCAACCGTCAAGGACGGCACCGCGACCGTGCGCTACAAGCTCAGGAAAAACGACAAGGAAGAGGCGCTGCAAGCCGATTGCGTCCTCGTCGCCACCGGCCGCAAACCCTATCTCAGCGGGCTCGGGCTCGAGGGCCTCGGCGTCGAACTGACCCCCCGCGGACAGGTGAAAACCGACAGCCACTTTGCCACCAACATCGCCGGGATCTACGCGATCGGCGACGCGATCACAGGCCCGATGCTCGCCCACAAGGCCGAAGATGAAGGCATGGCGCTGGCCGAAATCCTCGCGGGTCGCGCGGGCCACGTTAACTATTCGGTCATCCCCGGCGTGATATATACCGCCCCCGAAGTGGCAAGCGTCGGCAAGACCGAAGAACAGCTGAAAGAGGAAGGCCGCGCCTACAAGGTCGGCAAGTTCCCCTACATGGGCAACGCCCGCGCCAAGGCGGTGTTTCAGGGCGACGGTTTCGTGAAACTTCTGGCCGATGCCGCAACCGACCGGGTTCTGGGCGCCCATATCATCGGCCCGGCGGCGGGCGAACTGATCCACGAAATCTGCGTGGTGATGGAATTTGGCGCCAGCGCGCAGGACGTGGCCTTGACCTGCCATGCCCACCCGACCTTCTCCGAAGCGGTGCGCGAAGCGGCGCTCGCATGCGGGGACGGGCCGATCCACGCCTGACGGGGACCCATGCGGGGCGCCAACCTGGCCGCGGCGCGCGCCCCGCATCTTTCTGTCGGCCTCTGCGCCCTGCCCGGCTCGCGCAGTTCAGCCGCCCCTTGCCGCCTCCCAGCAGGCATGGAACGCTTCCGCGCTCTTGCTCGCGAACTCATCAGTATAGAACGGACGCAGCCACGGCACATCGGCTGCGATAGGTCGCATATTCGCCGCGAAGGCCGAAGCATCGAATTTGAAACCGACTTCGCACAGGTAGATCAGATCGGTATCACGCTCTACGATCAGATCGTGGTGGTAAAAGCCCGGGCCAAGCACGGCGTGCAGGCGACGGGCAATGTCGGCAAACTCGGCTTTGCGCGACAGGTAAAGGCGGTCATACAGAAAATTGACCAAACCAGCATCCATCGGCGTATCGACACCATGCACCGAGAACCGCTGCCAGCGCATATCGCGCGCGCCGACAAAAGCCCCTACGACATGCGGGCCTACCGCCATCAGACGCACGCTGGTCAGGTAGGGGCGGCCTTCATGGTCAACACGAGTGTCGATATAGCGGGTATTGTAGCGCTCCGGATCAATCGGATCGCCCGGGGCAACCAACGCCACCGGCTGGCTGCTGCCAAGCGCGGTGTTTGAAAAGACATGATCCTCCCCATCCCGCACGACAGGGGGCATCCGTATTCCATGACCAGACAGCCAGATATTGGTTTCGAGCTTTCTGGCGATCTTTGCGCCTGTCGCGAAAGAATTGAAAAGCAAGCCAGCGCTTTCCGTCGCTTCCCGGAAGGCAGGGTCGCCGTTGCGATGTTTTTCTTCGTTCCAGATCGCGATGGCCGTTGCATCATGGCGGGCGATCTGCGCACGGATATCCGACGGCGCAAAGGCGAAATGCGGCTGAAGTCCCAGTCTGGCAAGCGCAGGCAAGAACGCAGGCAAGAAGTTTGACGGGTTCATTTTGCCCTTGGCTGCCAGTCCTCTCGCCCTTGCCGCACACAGGACCACATGTCCCTTCGGATCGGCAAGGACCGGCACCTCGCCCGTCTCGCGTATCAGTGCGGCGCGTCGACGTTCACTGCGGTCCAAAACATCCGGACGCTCTGGTTGTTGAGGAGCAGCGGCGTGCGGCGCTTGCGTCGGCATGGGTCACAGCTCCTTCTGGCAAGTATCCGCTCGGCCTGCCATAAAACCAGGTGGCTGTAAACGCGCGGCGCACCCGACCATTCGTCTGGTCACTCCGCCCCGCGCCACAGCCTCAGGTCATCAGATGGCGCAGGCCCTGCGTGACATCGGTGCGCAGTGCCAACCGCAGGCCGGGTTCATCCCCGGCCTTCAGCGCCGCGATGATCATCCGGTGATGTTGCGGCGGATCGCGGCGGCTGAGGCGCGCATAGAGGGCGCGCATGGTCGGCCCAAGCTGCAGCCAGACAGTTTCCACCACCGCCAGCATCGCCGGCGCCTGCGCCCGCAGATACAGGATGCGGTGAAATTCCAGATTGGTGCGCACATAGGCAACCGCGTCGCGCCTGAGCGCCGCCTCCTGATTGGCGGTGTTGATCGTCTGCATCCGCTCGATCAGCGCCAGATGCACCCGCGGCAGCGCCCGGCTGGCCAGTTCCGGCTCGATCAGCGCGCGCAGTGCCGCCAGCTCCTCGATCCGCTCATTGGTCAGTTCCGGCGTCGAGACCCGCCCCGAGGAGGAGATGGTCAACGCCCCTTCCGCCGCCAGCCGCCGCACCGCTTCGCGCGCGGGCGTCATGGAAACCCCGAACTGCGCCGCCAGCCCCCTGAGGGTCAGCGCCTGACCCGGCGGCAGTTCGCCATGCATCACCTGCTGGCGCAAGATGCGATAAAGCCGGTCGTGCGAGGCAAGGCCGGGATCGAGCGGGCGCGGGGTGGGGGCAGTTGTGGTCATGGGTAATCGTGATCACACGCGCCCGCGCCGGTCAACTCTCCTCGGGCCGCGCCGCGAACTGATAGCGGTGCAGCGCATTGCCCTTTTCCTTCAGCCAGCGGCGACGGGGGGCGTAATCCGGCATCAGCCGCCGCACCACGGCCCAGAAGGCGGGGGAATGGTTCATCTCGGCCAGATGGGCGACCTCATGCGCGGCCACATAGTCCAGAACTTCGGGCGGAGCCATGATCAGCCGCCACGAATACATGATCGCCCCCCCGGGCGCGCAGGACCCCCAGCGTGACCGCGTGTCGCGCAGGCTGATCCCCGCATGGGCAAGGCCGAGCGCCGCCGCATAGCCATCGGTCGCGGCCAGGAGCCGGTCACGCGCCTGCAACTTCAGCCAGCTTTGGGCGCGGATCGCCACGCGGCCCGGATCGGGCGGCAAGATCAGCGCATCGCCCGCCAGCCGCGGCGCGCGCACTGGCCCGGGGGTCAGCACCAGCATCTGCCCTGCAAAAGGCAGCGCTGCCCCAAATTCCACCGGCGTTGCATCCCCCACTCCGGCCTGCGCGCGCCGGATCCAGTCGGCCTGCGTGGCGGCAAAGGCCAGCGCATCCGCCTCGCGCGCATGCGCCGGCATCGACAATGTGACCCGCCCATCCAACCTGGAGACGCGCAGGCTGAAGCGCCGCGCCCGTGCGGAACGGCGCAGAATCAGGCTGACATTCGCCTCTCCTGGTAGGTGTCGGATCATGGTCCCGCCCTTCATGCCGTCTCATATTGGCCGCTCTTGCCGCCGCCGAAAAGGCCAAAGCGGAACTGAGCCGCTTGCATGGCAAAAGCCTTTGACAGCCCCGCGCACTTGTGGCAGTTGGCTTCGACTCTGGAATAGACGTGCACTGGAAGGAGATTTCCATGCCCAAAGATGAATGGGGCGTCAAGCGCCTCTGCCCGCATTGCGCAAGCCGCTTCTATGATCTGAAGCGCGACCCGATGACCTGCCCGGAATGCGGGCACGGCTTTTCGGCCGAAAGCCTTGTGGCCAATCGCGGCCGGGTGATGATCGCTGAAAAGGCGGTCGTGAAGGAACGTGATCTGGATCTGGACGATCTGGCCGACGATACCGATCTGGAAGAAGCGGCCGGCGATGTCGAACTCGACGACGATCTTCTGGAAGACGACGAGGATGACAATGTCTCGCTCGACGATATCGCCGATGTCGGCGGTTCGGACGACGAAGTCTGATCCGAAAAACCAACCGGAAACCGGAAAGCGCCGCAGGTTTGCGGCGCTTTTTCATTGCGCGGTATTTTGACCCGCCGCACCCTTCGCCTGCATGATTTTACGCTTGCACCCATCTGCCGGACTGCCTATAGGACAGCCCACGCGGGCGACCGATATAGTCGGTGACCCGGACCTCCGGTGGGGCCATAGCTCAGTTGGGAGAGCGCTTGAATGGCATTCAAGAGGTCAGCGGTTCGATCCCGCTTGGCTCCACCAAATCTCCCCTGATCAACCTTTTGCAGATCACCACCGTCTCGCCGTGGTTTGCTTTCTGGCTGGAAATCCCCGGATTGACCGGAAAGCACCCTTCAGGCCGCCCGCTTGCCCCGCTCGGTTTCGATGTCTGACACCCTCGCACGAAAAACGCAGCGATTGGCCTGTCAGTCGGTTGACTTGATGCGGGCGGGCGTCTATGGACCGGGCTTCGAATGACAGGCCTTCGAATCCCTTCCTTGGGGG
>DAORUY010000162.1:0-6864 GCA_035433445.1 Paracoccaceae bacterium | reverse complement strand
CGATGCGCATGTCGAAATCTTCACCGCCAAGGAACGTGTCCCCGTTGGTGGATTTCACTTCGAAAAGGCCATCGTCGATCTCAAGGATCGTGATGTCGAACGTGCCGCCGCCAAGGTCATAAACCGCGATCGTCTTGGTTTCTTTCTTGTCGAGGCCGTAAGCCAGCGCCGCCGCCGTCGGTTCGTTGATGATGCGCAGGACTTCAAGACCGGCGATCTTGCCGGCATCCTTGGTCGCCTGACGCTGGGCGTCGTTGAAATAGGCGGGAACCGTGATCACGGCCTGCGTGACGGTTTCACCCAGATAGGATTCGGCGGTTTCCTTCATCTTCTGAAGGATGACGGCCGAAATCTGCGCCGGGCTGAACTTTTCGCCATGCACGTCGACCCACGCGTCCCCATTGCCGCCATCGACAATGTTGTAGGGGACAAGCTTGCGGTCTTTCTCGACTTCGGCGTCGGTGACGCGGCGACCGATCAGGCGCTTGACGGCATAGACAGTGTTGGCGGGGTTGGTGACCGCTTGCCGCTTGGCGGCTTGCCCGACCAAGCGTTCCGTGTCGGTAAAGCCGACGACAGACGGCGTGGTGCGTGCCCCTTCGGAGTTTTCGATCACACGCGGCTGCGACCCATCCATGATGGCGACGCAGGAGTTCGTGGTCCCGAGGTCGATCCCGATGACTTTGGCCATTTAATTACCTCTTCCTTCGGCGATGATGCGGAGTGCAGACCCGAAAGCGGCCTCTGCCCTCTGATCCCAATGTTAGACCGGGGTGGCGCCCCGGCCGGCTTCTGGGCGTATATATGCAGGGGGCTTTCAGCCTGCAAGCGGCGAGGGGGGCGGAAGTTCGTGGAAAAAGCGTGGAAAACTTGATCGGACAGGACAAGACGGGCAGAAGGCCGCTGCCTGGGCTAACGGTTCGCGGCATTGCCGTCTGGCCCGGATGGCTCGACCGTAGCGCGCAAGAGGCGCTGGTGCAGGATCTGCGCGCAGTGATTTCGCAAGCGCCGCTCTTTTCACCGCTGACCGGCGGGGGCAAACCCATGAGCGTGCGTATGACCTCGGCCGGGCGGTTCGGCTGGTATTCCGACAGCAAGGGATACCGCTACATCGACCGCCACCCGAACGGCACGGACTGGCCACCCATCCCCGAACGGGTGCTGGCGATCTGGCGGGATTTGTGCGGTGCGGCAGCACGCGCACCCGAGTGCTGCCTGGTGAACTGGTATGGGCCAGACGCGCGCATGGGTCTGCACCAGGACCGGGACGAAGCGGACTTCAGCCAGCCGGTCCTGTCGATCAGTCTGGGTGATGATGGGCTTTTCCGCGCGGGCAACCTGGAACGCGGGGGGGCCACGCAAAGCCTGTGGCTGAAGTCCGGTGATGTGCTGGCGCTGGAAGGGCCGTCACGGCTTCTCTATCATGGGATCGACCGGATCGCGCCCGGCACATCCACGCTTCTGTCTGCACCGGGTCGCATCAACCTGACCCTGCGGGTCGTGACCTGACTGCCGGACCTATCGTTTGGCCCAACTCGCCGAGATATTGCGGCGCGAATAGAACTCGCCCATCAGGCCGATGACGATCAGCGCGAACGCCCACCACAGCGCGATTGTCAACGAAGAGTTGTGCGGAAAATAGTTAGGAAAGACAGCGCCACGCATCTGGTCGATCACGTGAAAAAGCGGGTTCCAGTAGAACAGGTGCAAAAGCTTGAAGCCGAGCGCATTGCCGACCATCATCTTTCCCGAGGCGAAAAAGTTCACGCGCGTCAGGATGGTCAGCAAAACGGGGGCAGCTTTCGGTGCCCACGGCCGGATCGCCAGCAGAACCATGCCGGTGCCAAGCCCCAAAAGCCAGGACAGAAGAATCATGGCAAAGGCGAAGGTCGGGTCCGCTATTTCGACCGGCTTGATGCCGACATGATAGCCAAAGAGAATGACGAACGACACCAGCACCTGAACGTAAAGCGCGCCCAAAGCCGACGACGCAATCGCCACTGCGGTGTTCATCGGCGCGTGCAGCATCATGGGCGAGGTGGGGCCATCGGACCGGAATACCGCGGCCATCGTCTTTTGATAGGTGGAGTACGACAGGACGCCCGACATCAGGAAGATCACAAAATCCCCCCTGAGGGCGGTGCGCGACGCACCGAGCAGGGTCATCGTCCAGTAAATTCCCAAGATCATGATGATGACCTGCACGACATTCATCGCCAGGCCGGCAAGAGCGTTCGACGATGGGCCACGCGCCTGTGCCACCGCGCAATGATAGATCAGCCCGCACAGATCAAGTGCTGCGGTGATGCCGTTGCGCGGACGCGCTGCTGCTCTGAACATGTTGACGCGCCGCTGGCTGCCGTTCGCTGATTTTATCGCAGTTAATACCGCAATTCTTGCCGTTTGCTTATCAGAGTATCATAAGGGCAGCGCGCCGCGCTTTCAACGCCGGTGAAGACAGGGACGGATAGCGTGGACTTCGAACGATTGACGATGGTGATGCGGCGACTGGCGCTTGAGGCGGGCGACCGGATCATGGAGATTTACACCTCTCCCGACTTCGAGGTGCGCGCCAAGTCGGACGCGAGCCCCGTGACGGCGGCGGACGAGGCGGCGGATGCGCTGATTTCCGAAGGACTGGCCGAGGCGTTTCCCGCCGTGCCGCTTGTGACCGAAGAGCAGGCCGCAAGTCACGGGCAGACGGTTTCCACCTTTCTGATCGTCGATCCGTTGGACGGCACGAAGGAATTCGTGCAGCGGCGCGGCGATTTCACCGTGAACATTGCCTATGTCGAAGATGGCGTGCCCCTGCGCGGGGTCGTCTATGCCCCTGCCAAGGGTCGGCTTTTCTATACGCTCGCCGATGGCCGTTCGGTCGAGGAAACCGGCGGTTTTGCCAAGGATGCGCCGGGGCCGGTACGGCCGCTCTCCGTCTCGCTGCCTGACAACCGGGCGCTGATGGTCGTGGCGTCCAAATCGCACCGCGATCAGGCGACCGACGACTATATCGGCCAATATGCGGTGCGCGACATGACCAGCGCCGGTTCTTCGCTGAAATTCTGCCTTGTGGCCGCGGGCGAGGCCGATCTTTACCCGCGTCTTGGCCGCACGATGGAATGGGACACGGCGGCGGGCGATGCGGTCTTGCGCGGTGCTGGCGGCGAGATGGTGCGTTTCGACGATCATTCGCCCTTTACCTATGGCAAGCCCGGTTTCGAAAATCCCTTCTTCATCGCCTATGCCCCCGGCGTTCTTTTGGTGAAATAGTGTCTGTTCTGATCGTCATTCCCGCCCGCTACGCCTCTACCCGCTATCCCGGCAAACCGCTCGTGGAACTCAGGGGCGCGGATGGTCAGGGGCGCAGCCTGATCCGCCGCAGCTGGGACGCTGCGATGCAGGTCAGGGGCGTTGATCGTGTGGTGGTCGCCACCGACGACGACCGCATCCGCACCCACGCGGAAGCCTTCGGCGCCGAGGTGGTGATGACATCTGAAGCTTGCCAGAACGGTACCGAGCGTTGTGCCGAAGCGCAGGCGGTTCTGGGTTGGCAACATGACATCGTGGTGAACCTGCAAGGCGACGCGCCCCTGACACCCGCCTGGTTCGTGGAAGATCTGATTGCGGGGCTGAAGGCCGATCCTAGCGCCGAGGTTGCGACCCCGGTGCTGCGCTGTGACGGGCGGGGATTGAACGGCCTGCTGGAAGATCGTCGCGACGGCCGCGTCGGCGGCACGACCGCAGTTTTCGACCACAATCGCAAGGCGCTCTATTTCTCAAAGGAAGTGATCCCCTTCACCGCCAAGACCTATGCCGACGATGAACCGACGCCGGTCTTTCATCATGTGGGCGTCTATGCCTATCGCCCCGCCGCACTCAAGGCCTATGCCGGATGGGGCATGGGAACGCTTGAGGCCCTGGAAGGGCTGGAACAGCTGCGCTTCATGGAACGCGGGCGCCCGGTCCTGTGCGTGGAAGTGGCAGCGAAGGGTCGCCAGTTCTGGGAATTGAACAATCCATCAGACGTGGCGCGGATCGAAGCGATGATGGCGGAGATGGGCATGGCATGAGCCAGCCGTCGCGGCCGTCGGTCAGCCTCGTCATCGTTTCGCGCGGGCGGCCCGCCCTTCTGGCGCGTTGCCTGACGGCCGTGGCGCAGATGGATCATCCTTCGTTCGAGGT
The DNA here is from genome assembly GCA_035433445.1 of Paracoccaceae bacterium. Classification (GTDB taxonomy): domain Bacteria; phylum Pseudomonadota; class Alphaproteobacteria; order Rhodobacterales; family Rhodobacteraceae; genus TMP-24. The sequence continues at coordinate 2,685 of DAORUY010000162.1, read as the reverse complement.
GATCGTCGTCGCCGACCCTGCCGGACTGAACGCTATCGCCGATCGCCCGGTGAAAGCCATTGCCTTTGACGAGGCCAACATCTCGCAAGCGCGCAATCTGGGAATCGCCGCGGCGGCGGGCGAGGTTGTCGCCTTCATCGACGATGATGCCGTGCCAGAACCTCTTTGGTTGTGGCATCTGAGCCAGCCCTTTGCTGAGGCTGATGTGCTGGTGGCAGGCGGGTTCGTTCTGGGCAGGAACGGTATCTCCTTCGAATGGCGGGGGGGCATGATCAACGGCGCGCTGGAAGACCTGCCGCTGGACGAGGTGGGCGGGGACCTGTCGCTTTACGCCAACCATCCCGGCCGCGCCGTCGAAGTGAAGGGCGTGAATTGTGCCTATCGGCGTGACGTGCTGTTAAGCGCGGGCGGCTTTGATCCGAACTTGCATTATTATCTGGACGAGACCGAACTGAACCTGCGGCTGGCCGCCTTGGGCGGGCTGACGGCGGTGGTGTCAGACGCGCGCGTTCATCATACAAAGGCCGAAAGCGCGCAGCGCAGCGCCGACCGGGTGCCCAAAACCCTTTATGACATTGGGTTCAGCACGGCGGTCACGCTGATGCGCCACGCGCCCTCGGACCAGATTGCGGCAGCCTACACCCGTCTGAGGCAAGTTGAAGCGGCGAAGGTCGAACGGTTCGTGCGGGCCAAACGCCTTTCCAGGCAGAAGGCGCAGGCTCTGTTGCAAGGGTACGATCAGGGAATTGCCGCCGGGCGGGCCCTACGTCCTGCGCCACCCGTCGCACTAGCGTCCGAAACGTTGCCATTCCGGCCCTTTCCCGGCGGGCCAAGGCCGCTTGTGACCCTGTCAGGGCGACCCTGGCGGATGCGCAGCTTGCAGCGCAAGGCGGGCGAACTCGTCCGCTCGGGCCATATCGTGCGCCTTTATGTCTTCTCGCCGACCGCGCTTTTTCACCGTCGCCGATTCGCCGACGGTGTATGGGTGCAGCAGGGCGGCTTGTTCGGAAAGTCGAACCGATCCGACCCCTTGGTCCGGTTCTGGGGTTTCGGGCGCAGATTGTCGCGGGAATCGGCACTTTTTCTGTCAGGGTTCCGGAAAACTTGACTCCACGGTTTCTGTTTTTTCAACTAATGTGGCGTCAATGGCGAATTCTTACGCAAATTTCCCCGTATCACGGCAGTAATTCGCCGTATCATTGTCCAAGTCTTGTCTGAGGTTTATTGCAGACATAGAAGCCGCATACAGTTCCAGTCGGAACAAAAGATCTAGGGTGCAAAATGAAACGCAAGGTCACGAAAGCAATCTTTCCTGTGGCTGGTCTGGGCACACGCTTCCTGCCCGCGACGAAGTCGATCCCGAAAGAGATCATGACCTTGGTTGACCGCCCCCTGATCCAATATGCGATCGACGAAGCGCGCGCCGCAGGCATCGAAGAGTTCATTTTCGTGACCTCGCGTGGCAAGGGCGCGCTAGAAGACTATTTCGACCACGCGCATGAGCTTGAGGCGAACCTGATCCGCGCAGGCAAGTCTGATCTGCTGGAAATCCTGCAGGCGACCAACATGGATTCGGGCGCCATCGCGTATGTCCGCCAGCACAAGGCGCTTGGCCTTGGCCACGCGGTCTGGTGCGCCAGCCGGCTGATCGGCGATGAACCTTTCGCTGTCTTGCTGCCCGATGACGTGATCGCGGCGGAAAAGCCCTGCCTTCAGCAGATGGTCGAGGCCTATGCGGAAACTGGCGGCAACATGGTTGCGGCGATGGAAGTGCCCGCGGACAAGGCTTCGTCCTATGGAGTTCTGGATATCCGCGAAGACATGGGTTCGCTCGTGTCGGTCAAAGGTATGGTCGAAAAGCCCAAGGCCGAAGACGCGCCGTCGAACCTTGCAGTGATCGGCCGCTATATCCTGTCGCCCCAGGTTCTGACGAACCTTGAGGCCAAGCAGAAGGGCGCGGGCGGAGAGATCCAGCTGACCGATGCGATCGCGCAGGAAATCGTCACTTCAGACAATGTCTACGGCTATCGCTTCCGCGGTCAGCGCTTCGATTGCGGATCGAAGGCGGGGTACCTGCAAGCGACCGTGGCCTTTGGCCTGGCGCGCTCTGAACTGCGGGATGAATTCCAACAGTTCCTGCTTGAAATGACCGCGATGCGGAAGGCGGCCGAGTAAGGCCTGATGACCCGCACAATCCTTGTGACAGGGGGGGCCGGTTACATCGGTTCTCATGCCTGCAAGGCGCTGCGTGCGGCGGGCTACCTACCTGTGACCTATGACAGTCTGACAACCGGATGGCAGGATGCCGTCCGGTTCGGCCCGTTTGAGCTGGGTGATCTGGCCGACCGCGCACGTCTGGATCAGGTCTTTGCACGCTGGAAGCCGGTCGCGGTGATGCATTTTGCCGCCCTGTCGCTGGTTGGTGATGCGATGCGCGATCCGGGGCTTTACTGGCGGGCGAATGTGCTGTCATCGCTCAACCTTATCGAAGCGGCGGTTGCGGCCGGATGCCTTGATTTCGTCTTCTCTTCGACCTGCGCGACCTATGGCGATCAGGACGGAGTGATCTTGAACGAAGACACGCCGCAAGACCCGATCAATGCCTATGGCAAGTCGAAGCTGGCCATCGAGCAGATGCTGGGCGATTTTGCCAATGCGCACGGGCTGCGGCCGGTGATCTTTCGC
>DAORUY010000161.1:0-6872 GCA_035433445.1 Paracoccaceae bacterium | reverse complement strand
AAGCGGCAAGGCCCGCCCCGAAGGCTGCGCCATCAGCAACGAGGGCGGACAGGGTGTTGGGGGCGGTGATCGTGACGGACATTGGCTTCTCCATTTAGTGCCGGTTTCCTCTGGGCACTAGATGGGCACTAGGATTAGGGGCGCTGTCAATGGGCTTCGGTGGACTTCGGTGGACGTAAATTTCCTCAAAATATCGTATAAACAATGAGTTGTAGGTTTCGTCTGGAAGCATGTGGTTGTTGGTAGACATGAGTTAGGCGGCCCGTTGATCCGCCCTTTTTCATCAGAACCGCATTGCGTAGCCGACCGAAACCCGTGTCGCGTCCAGCTCATAGCCGTGGGGGTCGGCACCGTTGTAAAAGCCCATCTGGTCCTCGCCGTAGCGTGTTCTTTCAATCTCGATCCGCAGGAAGGACTTGTCGCCGAGAGACCAGTCAAGACCAAGCGCGACCGAGGTTCCCTTTGCGGTGTCTTTCCACAGGTCTCCGGGGTTGTCGTTGCCGGAGTGATCGGCCTCCCATGTGGTGCGGGTTGTGCCAAGGGCCAGATAGGGCAGCATCTTGCCGGTCACAAAGCCGATGCGACCCCGCAACGCCAGCGAATGCAGCGCCGATGCCGGTTGCAGAAAGTCGCCATCTTCCCCCTCGCCGGAATGCTTGATCGCCGCCAGTTCCACGCCATAGACGAGGCTGCCAGACTGGATGTTGTAGCCGGCAAAGAGACCGAAGCCCGCGCCGTTCAGATCGACCGGCCCATCGCCATAGCTCAGGTCGTTGGCAGTGATGGAATCGTAGCCGAATGCGCCGCCCGCGTAGAAACCGGACCAGTCTTGCGCCGAGGCCGGAGTGGCAAGACAAAGAAGGGCAAGCAATCGCGTGGTCTTTTTCATGGGCATCCCGTTCTGCTGAAGTGTCTGCGAAGTGGTTAACGACCTGTTGAGCAGAGTGAGCGAATTCGTGGTTTCGGGATGGCATTCTCAAGGCAACAGGCGTTTTGGTCACATCCGGCAGATCGTTTTCAATTGCCTGCAACCGGCAGGGCAAGTACTAGGCAACCGTCAGACAGGATTGCCCCATGCGTATGATCGACACCGTCATCAAGCCCATGCACCCCGAGGGCTACAAGTTCGTGGCGGCCTTCGCCGCCGTCACGCTGATCCTGTTCTGGATCTGGGAGCCGCTGGGCTGGCTGGGGCTGGGCCTGACCCTCTGGTGCTACTATTTCTTCCGCGATCCCAAGCGGTTCGTGCCGGAAAACGCAGGGCTTCTGGTCAGCCCGGCGGATGGCGTCGTCAGCCTGATCGAACGCGCGGTGCCCCCGGCCGAGCTGGGGATGGGCCCCGAGGCGCTGGTCCGGGTTTCGGTCTTCATGTCGGTCTTCAACTGCCATGTGAACCGCGCGCCCATCGCCGGGCGGGTGGCGGCGGTGGCGTACCGGCCGGGGAAATTCTTCAATGCCTCGCTGGACAAGGCATCGGAAGAGAACGAACGCAACGCGCTGGCCATCGAGCTGGCCGATGGCCGCAAGATCGCCGTGGTGCAGATCGCGGGGCTGGTCGCGCGGCGCATCGTCTGCTGGAAGGCACCGGGCGACATGCTGCGTACGGGTGAGCGTTTCGGCCTGATCCGCTTTGGCAGTCGCCTGGACGTCTACCTGCCCGAAGGGGTGCATCCCCAGGTCGCGCTGGGCCAGACCATGATCGGGGGCGAAAGCGTCATTGCGCTGGTCGGCCAGGACGTGCCCGCCCGCGCCGTCAGGGTGGAATAACCCATGGCCCGCAAGCCGGACGAGCCCCCGCGCGAGCTTCTGGTGCTGAAGCTGCTGCCGAACCTGGTGTCGATCCTGGCGCTGTGTTCGGGGCTGACCGCGATCCGCTATGCGATTGCCGGGAACTTCACGCTGGCGGTCCTGCTGATCGGGGTCGCGGCGACGCTGGACGGGCTGGACGGGCGGCTTGCCCGGATGCTGAAATCGGAAAGCGCCATCGGGGCCGAACTCGACAGCCTGTGCGACTTCGTCAACTTTGGCGTGACCCCGGCGCTGGTCCTGTATCTGTGGGGCCTGCGCCCGGAGACGAGCCTTGGCTGGATCGCGGTCCTTGTCTATGCGGTCTGCTGCATGTTGCGGCTCGCGCGGTTCAACGTCGGCACCAAGGCCAGCCTGGGCGAGGCGGCGGAGAAGACCTCGTTCATCGGCGTGCCCTCGCCCGCCGGGGCGCTGCTGGTGCTGTCGCCGTTGTACCTGTCGAACGCGACCAACCTGGTGATGCATCCGCCGCCGCTTCTGGTGGCGGCCTGGATGGTGGGGATCGGCGCGCTGATGATCAGCCGGGTGCGGACGCCGTCCCTGAAGCGGATCACCATCGCGACCGATCTTGTGCGCTATGCGCTGGTCGGCGCGGTGATCGTGGTGGCAGCACTTATGACCTATCCCTGGACCACGCTGCTGATCCTGTGTCTGGGCTATCTGGCAGGCGTGCTGTGGCTGGCCCTGCGCAGCCTGCGGAAACCGACGATCGGCTGAACTTCCGCACCGCGTTCGCCTTTCGCTTGCATTCCTCCGTTGGGGCGGCACTCTCGCCGCTCAGGAAATTTCAAGGGAATCATATGCATGCAAGTAGAGGCCATCCAGAAGTCCTATCGTCGCTGGGCGCCGGTCTATGACCTGACCTTTGGCCGGATCACGCAGGGCGGTCGAAAGATCGCTGCGGGGCATGTGAATGCGCAGGGCGGATCGGTGCTGGAGGTGGGGATCGGGACCGGCCTCGCGCTGGATTTCTATGCGCCTCATGTGCGGGTGACGGGCATCGACGTCTCGGTCGAGATGCTGCGCGAAGCCGAGATCAAGGCGCGGAAGCGGGGCTTGCGCAGCCTGGCGGGCCTGCACCAGATGGACGCGCGGCAACTGGCCTTCCCGGACGCCAGTTTCGACCATGTCGCCGCCATGCATGTGATGTCCGTGGTGCCCGAGCCCGAACGCGTGCTGGACGAAATGGCGCGCGTCACCCGTCCAGGCGGGTCGGTGCTGATCGCCAACCATTTCGCCGGGCGGGCCGAGGGCTGGACCTTCGTCGAACGCCTCGCGGCGCCGCTGGCGGATCTTCTCGGCTGGCATGCGGATTTTGCCATCGACCGGGTCCTCGGCCATCCGAAACTGCGGCTGGAGGAGACGCGGCAGGTCCGCCCCTTCGGTCTCATGACCTTCCTGCGCTTCCGCCGGGTTGAAGGTTAACGCCAACTCTGACCTAGTGGGCGACGCAGCTTTGCGGAGGACATCATGAAGCCGGTCAGATGGGGTGTATTGGGCGCGGCCCGTTTCGCACGAGAGCATATGGCCCCGGCGATTCATGCCGCCGAAGGGGCCGAGCTTGCGGCGCTCGCCACCTCGGACCCGGCGAAGGCGGCGGGGTTCCAGGCCTTTTGCCCGTCGCTGGTGGTGCATCCGACCTATGACGCGCTGCTGGCCGATCCGGCCATCGACGCGGTCTACATCCCGCTGCCGAACCACATGCATGTGGAATGGACGCTGAAATGCCTGGCGGCGGGCAAGCATGTGCTGACCGAAAAGCCGATCGCGCTGAAGGCCCGCGAGATCGACCAGATCATCGCGGCGCGGGACCGGACCAAGCTGCTGGCCGCCGAGGCCTACATGATCGTCCACCATCCGCAATGGCTGCGCGCGAAGGAATGGCTGGAGGCGGGCGAAATCGGCGATCTGGTCCATGCCGATGTGGCCTTCAGCTTCAACCTGACCGACATGGGCAATATCCGCATGAAGCCCGAAACCGGCGGGGGCTCGCTTCGCGACATCGGGGTCTACACCTTCGGCTCGATGCGCTTCGTGACCGGGGCGGAGCCGGTGGACATTTCGGCCCGCATCCACCGCGACAACGGGGTGGACACCTTCGCCCAGGTCGCGGCCACGATGGAGGGGCCGCCCAATAAACCTCATGTGGGCCGTTTCACCTATGGCTCGATGACCTCGATGCGGATGTACAACCGGCAGGTCGCGACCTTCCAGGGCACCAGGGGCATGATCCGGCTGGAGGGCGGGCCGTTCAACGCCAATGTCAACGATCTGGCCGAGGTGGAACTGCACCAGAACGGCAACCGGGTGACGGTGGAGCGGTTCCCGACCGCCAACCAGTACAAGCTGCAGGTCGAGGCCTTCGGGCGGACCGTGCGCGAAGGGGTGGCCTATCCCTGCCCGCTGGAGTTCGTGCGCGGGACGCAGGCGATGATGGACCGGGTCTACGAGGTCGCGGTCGAGATCTGAGACAAGCGCGCCGATGACACCGTCACGCCTCGCGAGGGCGTGATCCGGCGCGACGACGAAGTCGCACGAGGAAGCGGGCTGCGGGGTTTCCACGGGCCCGTGCCCGGCATAGATGACAGTGACAATTTTCCGGAGGACGTGATGACCCTTGACCTGCCGCAGCCCGTTTTCGACGCCAATGCCAGCGGGGGCGGGTTCGGCGATCTGCCGGACTGGGACCTGACCGACCTGTATCCCTCTGCCGACGGCCCGGAATTCACCGCCGACATGGCCGAGCTGGAACGCGCCTGCGCGGCCTTTGCCAAGACCTATGAGGGGCGGCTGGGTCGGCAGGATGCGGCGGGCCTCCTTGCCTGCGTGCAGGAATACGAACGGATCGAGGTGATCGCCGGGCGGCTCATGTCCTATGCGGGCCTGCGCTATTACCAGAACACCATCGACCCCGAGCGCGCGCAGTTCATGGGCAACGCGCAGGACAAGGTGACGACGGCGACCACGCCGCTGGTGTTCTTCAGCCTGGAATTCAACCGGCTGGATGATGACCATCTGACGCGGCTGATGGCCGACAATGCCGATCTTGCCCGCTACAAGCCGGTCTTCGACCGGATGCGCGCGATGCGGCCACACCAGCTGTCGGACGAGCTGGAGAAGTTCCTGCATGACGAAAGCGTCGTCGGCGCCTCTGCCTGGAACAAGCTCTTCGACGAGACGATGGCGGGCCTGATGTTCCAGGTCGAGGGAGAGGCCGAGGAGCTGAACCTTGAGGCCACGTTGAACCTGCTGACCGACCCGGTGCGGTCGCGGCGCGAGGCGGCGGCGCATGCTCTTGCCGGGGTGTTCGACCGCAACATCAAGCTTTTCGCCCGCATCCACAACACGCTGACCAAGGAAAAGGAAATCCACGACCGCTGGCGCAAGATGCCCACGCCGCAGCATGGCCGGCACCTGTCGAACCATGTCGAGCCCGAGGTGGTGGAAGCCCTGCGCAACGCGGTGGTTGCCGCCTATCCGAAGCTGTCGCACCGCTATTACCGGCTGAAGGCCAAATGGATGGGGCTGGACAAGCTGCAAGTCTGGGACCGCAATGCGCCGCTGCCGACCGAAACCCCGCGCACGGTCGACTGGCCCGAGGCACGCCGCACCGTGACCGAGGCCTATGCCGCCTTCGATCCCCGGATGGCCGAGCTGGCGAAGCCGTTCTTCGACAAGGGCTGGATCGACGCGGGCGTGAAACCCGGCAAGGCCCCCGGCGCCTTCGCGCATCCCACGGTGACGACGGTCCACCCCTATGTCATGCTCAACTACCTTGGCAAACCGCGCGACGTGATGACGCTGGCGCATGAGCTGGGCCATGGGGTGCATCAGGTGCTGGCGGCGGGGCAGGGCGAGCTTTTGTCCTCCACCCCGCTGACCCTGGCTGAAACGGCATCGGTGTTCGGCGAGATGCTGACCTTCCGCAAGCTTCTGGACGGCGCGAAGACCCCGGCGGAGAAGAAGACGCTGCTGGCGGGCAAGGTCGAGGACATGATCAACACGGTCGTCCGCCAGATCGCCTTCTACGACTTCGAATGCAAGCTGCACGCCGCCCGCGCCGAAGGCGAGCTGACCCCCGAGGACATCAACGCGCTGTGGATGAGCGTCCAGGCGCAATCGCTGGGCGACGCTTTCGAGTTCATGGACGGGTATGAGACCTTCTGGGCCTATATCCCGCACTTCATCCACTCACCCTTCTACGTCTATGCCTATGCGTTCGGCGACGGGCTGGTGAACGCGCTCTACGCGGCCTATGCGGCGGGCCTGCCGGACTTTCAGGAGAAATACTTCGCCATGCTGAAGGCGGGCGGCTCAAAGCACCACAAGGACCTGCTCGCGCCCTTCGGGCTGGACGCGAGCGATCCGAAGTTCTGGGACAAGGGCCTGAGCATGATCGCGGGCTTCATCGACGAGCTGGAGGCGATGGAGGAATGATTCCGTAGGGTGCGTGATATCACGCACCCTACCTCAAGGGTCCGCCGTTGCGCCTGTCGCGGTGAACCGAAGAATAGGGCCAGTCCTCGGGCCGCTCGGCCAGACCCGCCGCAACCGGGCTGAACCAGCACAGGCGCAGGTGCTGCGCAAAGTCTGTCGTATCGCGGATGTGATGTTCCCAGAACCGGCGCTGCCAGATGCCGCGTTCCTGCCGTGCCAGATGACTTGACCGCAACGGCCCTGTCGGCAACCCGCGCGAAAACCGCGCCTTGATCAGTCGCCACCTCGTTCCGTAATCCCTGTCACCCCCTGGCAAGGTCCAGACCGCATGCATCCGGTCCGGCAACACCACCCAGGCATCAATCCCGAACGGCCGTTCGGCCCGGGTCAGCCTGACGGCCTCGCGCAGTGCCGCAATTTCGCGCACCAGGATGTCGGACCCGCGTTCGGCCAGGGCCACGGTGAAGAACACCGTCGCTCCGGTCACCTGCGGTCGGACATAGTTTGCCATGCCGCCAGAGAGCCCGGAAAGGGTTAAGATCCGGTTTCGCGGATGTAGGGTGCGTGATCCACGCACCCTTCCCCAGCCCCGGCGGACAGGCTCTTGATCCAGAGGGAAGCGATTCGCC
>DAORUY010000160.1:0-6877 GCA_035433445.1 Paracoccaceae bacterium | reverse complement strand
GATCGCAACCAGCACAAGCAATGTCCAGGGCAGCACGGTCCCGAGAAAGACCGCCACAGCCCCGAATGCGGACAGCCAGGCAATCAGCGTGCGCCGGTCGATCCGGTCGGAGAGCCAGCCGATCGGATATTGCAGCACCAGCCCGCCAACGTAGATCGACCCCACGAAGATCGAGAGGTTCTTCACCGACAGGCCAACCTCCGACCCCCAGACCGAAGCCATGCCGAACTGTGTGGCAAAAACCCCGCCCATCAGGAACATTCCAACGCAGGCCAATGGCGAGGTGTGGAACAGTTTCTTCATGGACAAGGGTGTTGTCTTTTCGAAGGACGGAGCAGCACTGGAAGACAACAAGATCGGCGTGAAGGCAATCGACACGAGGATGGACGAGATCACGAACAGGTCGAACCCGCCGGGATCACGCAGGTTCAAAAGCGCTTGCGCAGCAATGACGCCAACCATTTGCATGATCATGTAGGCCGAAAGCGCCTGCCCCCGCGTCTCGTTCGTGGAGGAGGCGTTCAGCCAGCTTTCGGAGGTAATGTAGATGCCCGAAAAGCAGAAACCGACGACAACCCGCATGAGTATCCAGGCCATCCAGTCCGGCGCGACCGGGTAAAGGATCAAGACGGCGGAGACGAGCGAACCCAAAGCCGCGAAGACGCGGACATGCCCGACACGGCGGATCATTTTGGGCGCGAGGCGCGACCCGAAGAGAAAGCCGAGATAGTAGGCCGACATCACGCCCGACATCTCGAGCGGGCTGAACCCTTCAATCTTGCCCCGGATCCCCAGAAGAGTGCCCTGAATGCCGTTCCCCAGCATCAGAAGCATGATCCCCAAGAGTAGCGCCCAGGAGTTGCGCAGAACGGTCAGCATTGCCCGAAATCCCTTTTGTTATTGTGCCCTGTAGGGCTGTCCTATTGCGGCGTCGACGCAGGTATAAACTGAAATTGTCACGGAACCAGCAAGGACGCATCCCCGTAGGAAAAGAAACGATAGCCCTGGCCGATGGCATGGGAATAAAGGCGCCGGACGCGCTCCTGCCCCATCAGGGCGGACACCAGCATCAGTAGCGTCGACTTCGGCAGATGGAAGTTGGTCATCAACGCATCCGTCACCTGAAAGCGAAAGCCGGGATAGATGAAAATGTCGGTCGTGCCGCGCCAGGGTTCGACCCGACCAGACCGAGCGGCGCTTTCGATCAGCCGAAGCGCCGTGGTCCCGACCGGGATCACCCGCCCGCCCGCAGCCTTCGTCGCGTTGATTTCCGCGCAGGCCCGCGCCGTCACCTCTCCCCATTCGGCATGCATCCGGTGGGTCGTCACATCGTCGACCTTGACGGGCAGGAAGGTGCCCGCGCCGACATGCAACGTGACATGGGTGAAATCCACGCCCCGATCTGCCAGCGCCTGCAACAGGGCCGCGTCGAAATGCAGCGATGCCGTGGGCGCCGCGACCGCGCCCGCGTGTCGTGCCCAGACGGTCTGATAATCCTCGCGGTCCTGAGCGTCGGGGGCACGCTGGGCGGCGATGTAGGGCGGCAACGGCATGTCGCCGGCCGCGCTCAGCGCCTGATCGAAATCTTCCCCCGTCAGGTTGAAGGCGATCTCCATTTGCCCGTCGGCGATCAGGTCTACGCGCGCGGTCAGGCGGGTCGAAAAAAGGATCGTTTCACCCTCTTTCAGCTTGCGCAGGGGCTTGGCAAGCGCCGCCCAGCGGCCCTCGGGACGCGGCTCTAGGAGCGTGACCTCGATATGCGCCTCTACCTCGCCCTGCCCGGACAGGCGGCGGCGCACGCCTGATAGGCGAGCGGGGATCACCCTTGTGTCATTCAGGACCAGCCGATCGCCCGGGCGCAAAATCTCGGTCAGATCCTTGACTTGCCGGTCCGAAATCGCGTCCCCCTCGGCCAGCAACAAACGTGCGGAGGGGCGAGGCCGCGCGGGGCGCGTTGCGATCAGATGTTCGGGCAGATCGAAATCGAAGTCGGAAAGTTTCATGATCGGTCAGTTCTGCGGTACGGGTTCGATCCGAGGCGGAGCCTTGCGGAAGAGATCGCGGAACATCCCCGGCGTCAGGATCGACACGGGATTGACCGCAACACTGTATTTTTTCGTGGTGCCGGTCAGCGTATAGTTGAAGCCGAAGAGCCCGTCACGCTGGCGCGAGAAAATTTGTCCGACGCCATTCAGAAGATAGAGCGGCGAGATCACGCCTTGCAGATCGAACCTTTGTTCCCCCGACCAGTAGACACCCGCGGCGGAAACCCCGAGCGACGCGCCGATTGCCGATCCTTCACGAATTTCGACGGCCTCAGGCGTCAGCAGGAAACGCCCGGTGACATCGGAAAAGACGATTCCCGTGCCTTGCAGTTCGTTGATTAGCCCCACCACCGAGATCGCGTTCAAAAGCCCCGCCAGACCCGGCGCGTCGACAACCCGGATCCCGGAAATGTCAATCGCGCCGTCATAGATGCCCTTTGCTTCCAGCGGGCGCAGCAGCAAGTTCATCTGCCCACCCCGCCCGCTGCCATAAAGCCCTGCAGCCGCCAGAACCGCCCCCGCATCTTCGGCCCTCAGCCGGAAGGCGGCGCGACCATTCGTATCGGGCAGGGTTTCCCCGGTCAGGGGCGCGCGGCCGTTGACATTGCCGGTGAAACTGCCGTTCAGCCCGTTATCGGAGGCAAAGCGCCCCTTGAACCCGTCAAGCGCAATGCCGTCGCTGATCCGCAACCGGTCGAGCGTGACATCCAAAATGGGCGAGGCAGAACCATCGCCCGCTTCGCCCGAACCGAACGTGGCCTGCCGCAGATCCACGGACCCGCCCGTCAGGGCAATCGCAACAGGTTTGCCCTTGCCCTGCCCACGGATCGCCACGCCGCCCTTGAACCAGTCCTGAAATGTCACTGTCCCGAATTCCGCCAGATCAAGCCCGTTATCTTCCTTCAGGCTGATGCTCCCTTCCGCCCGCAGCCTTTCCGCCTCTAGGATCAGGCTGTCCACATGCGCAGGCGCGCCAAACCGGCCAACAATCTCAAGGCTGCCTTTGCTGTCGGCGGCTTTTTTCCAGCCAAGTTCGGGTATGGCCAGCACAAGCCCCCGCAGATCGCTGGTCATGCGGAAGGTCGGTGGCTGACCCTTTTGTAGGTCCAGCGTGAAATCCCCCACGCCGGTTCCGCCCACTGCGCCCTTGGGCAGGGTGATGGCAAATTCCTCAAGCGTCGGCAGCGAAAGTTCGATCTGGCCCGCGACAGACGACCGTCCAGCCCCGGCAGTCCCGAAAGCCTGCCGCCAGGCGCCGCTCAATGGCACGCCGTCCAGCGCCGCATCCCCCGAAATCTCGATACCTTTGTTGGTGACCTTTACCGCCAGCGCGTCGGCGCTCAGTTTCCGCCCCTTGACCAGCCGGTCCGAACTGACCTCGGTCAGCGTGCCGGTGACATCATAGGTCACGTCCTTGGGGTTCATCTTTGCCTTGGGGATCAGCCGCAAGAGCGTGGTCAGATGCGCGCGCCCTTCGGCAATATCCACCGCCTGGCCCGCCTTGCGCAGAAACTCGAATGGCGGTTCATCCAGTATCGACAGGGCAGCAGTGATCGTGCTGTCACTTTTGAGAGTAACTTCCATCGGCGCGGGTTTTTGACGGATATCCGGCACCTTGAGGACTGAACCCGCGATATCAAGATTGCCGCCCTTCGGCGCGACGACATGGCCACTTTCGGCAACCAGCACGAAGGCATTGTCATTGATCGTCGCATAGCCAAGCCCGCTGTTGATCGGCGGCAGAAGCCTCATGAACCGCACTTCTGCGCCTCTGAAACGATAGGCCAGTGAAAACCGCGGCTCGGCCCCCGGTTTCAGCCGCAGCGCACCCCTCACGTCGAAAAGTTCGCCCGTTGCCACGTTCTGCTGAAGCCACTCACGGGTCTTTGGCACGGCGCCAAGCGGCCAGAGCGCCAGCAAGCGTTCCATCTCGATCGTATCGACACCCACATCCAGTGCGACCGACCAGCCATCCTCGGCCGCCGCGACCTCGCCTTTCGCGGTGATCTTGCGGCCACGGTCGGTCAGCGTCACCTGCCCCAGGGTCAGACGGAACGGATCAAGGGTAAGCTTCATGTCCGCCGCCCCCTGCCCGATGGAAACGGCGTCGGCAAAAAGCCCTTCGGGGTCAGCCGACAGGTCGCTCAGATGCAATTGCGCCACCAGCGCCTCGGGCCGACCGGCCTTCAGCCCCTTAAGCCACGCCTTGCCCGACAGTTCGGCGCGCAAGGCGGCGCTGTCGATCCGAAGCGAGGTCAGAAAGAGAGAGGCCCGCGCCGGGTCGAACCGCGCCTGTAACTCAGCGCTGTTGAAAGGCACTGGTCTTGTATCGGGTGTGGGCTGCAAGGCGCCGGCGCCGACGCTCAGGCGAACTTCCAGGGGTGAAAGCGCGCCTGTCGCCTCAAACCCGGTCTGCACCTGGCCCGAAATCGGCGCGTCCAGCGCCCCAAGCCACGCCAGCGGCGGCACCTGCGCGGCTAGATCACGCGCAGACACGCCTTCAAGATCGGCCGTCAACGCCGCCTGAGAGGACTTTCTGTCGGTCGTCAGCGTCAAAAGTGCCGTGGCCCGCGCCACCCCTCGCCCGCCCACAGGACCGGCCTCTTCAGACACAGGTACACCAAGTGCCGCCGCCGCCTGCCCTTCAAGGGCGAAGCGCAGCTCAGCCTCCAGCCCGCTCTGCCCCTGCTGAAGCTCCAACGCGCCATCTCGGATGGTCCAAACCTGCCCCGCGCGACGATCGTCGAACAGCATTTCCAGCCCCTCGACGGTGATTTCACGCAACGGGGCAAGGCCTGGCTGGTCAAAGGCTGCATCGACCGCATCCAATATTTCGGCGGGATTGAACGCGGCGCCGGTAAATCCCGGCGCGCCCGGCGCGATATCTAGGCTTCCGTCCTCTTGCCTGCGCACCGCGATGCGGGCACCGGTGGCGCGCAGCTGCGCAGGCACAACCCGCCCTCGCCACAGAGCCTCGGTGTCGAGCGATGTCCGAAGATCGGCGATCTGCACAAACCGCTGGCCCCGCGCTGACATCAGCGTAACATCGGACAATCTGATCTGCGGCACGAATGCGCTGCTCACCACCAAATCGCCACCGCCGATGCGAAGACGCGCCTGCCCGTCAAGAAGAAGGTTGGCCCGCCCTTCCACGAACGATACCGCCATTCCCGGCAAGGGAATGCTGCGGCCAGACAAGCCAAGAACCGCCAGAACAAGAATAACCGCCATGATCGACAGACCAAGCGTCGCCCAGATGCGCAGGTGGCGCGGGCCATGTGCCCGCCCCCTCGCGCCATCCTTTGCCGCCCGCCGCACCTTCATAACACCCAAATCCCGCTCGCGCCCTTTGACGCGCCTGTTGACCTATTCCTCCGGCGGTCCTTTATCTTTCCGGCTGGAAGATTAAAACGGTAAGTCGGTTTCATAAGCAAAGGATTGCTTTCATGCTGTCTGTCGGTTCCCCCGCCCCGGATTTCACCCTGCCGCGCGATGGCGGGGCGGAGGTCAGCCTTTCCGCCCTGGCCGGGCGCAAAGTCGTTCTTTACTTCTACCCCAAAGATGACACCCCCGGCTGCACGATCGAGGCGATTGATTTCACGCGGCTGGCACCAGAATTCGACGCGGCGGGCACCACGGTCATTGGTCTGTCAAAGGACAGTGTGAAGGCCCATGACAAGTTCTGCCGCAAGCACGGGCTGGGGATCATCCTTGCCTCAGACGAAACTGGAACGACTTGTGAGGATTATGGCGTCTGGCGCGAGAAAAGCATGTATGGCAAGACCTTCATGGGTATTGATCGCGTAACCTTCCTGATTGACACGGATGGCAAAGTGGCGCGGATCTGGCCGAAAGTCACAGTCGCGGGGCATGCGGACGAGGTTCTGGCCGCGGCGCGGTCGCTTTGAGCCAGTCGCTGGCCGAACGCGCGGTTGAGGTTCTGACCTGCGCAGACGGTCGGGCCAAATGCGCCCTGTCGCGCGCCCATGCGGCGGACTGGTTTGCCGCGCGGGCTTCTGGCAGTCCGCTCGCCATCGGGCGGGCCGCCCCGCCGCTGCGCCCCGCCCGCCCTGACCGGCCCGAACTTCTCGATCCGCGCGATGTTCCGCGCCGCCGTCCAAGCTCGCCCGCCGGGCGCACCGCACTTTTACACGCCGTCGCCCATATCGAGCTGAACGCCGTCGATCTGCATTGGGACATTATCGCACGTTTTGCCGAGCAGCCCATGCCGCTTGGCTTTTACGATGACTGGGTCAAGGCAGCGGATGAGGAATCCAAACACTTCACCCTTGTCTCGGACGTGCTGGAAGGGTTCGGCAGCCATTACGGTGCGCTCGCGGCCCATGCAGGCATGTGGCGCGCCGCCGAAGATACGGCCACCGATCTGATGGGACGGCTAGCGGTCGTGCCCATGGTGCTTGAAGCGCGCGGGCTGGATGTGACGCCGGGCATGATCGACATCTTCCGCAAGGCAGGTGCCGCCGATGCGGTCCGGACGCTGGAGGTGATCTATGGCGAGGAGGTCGGCCATGTCGCCTATGGATCAAAATGGTTCAACTGGCTATGCGGTCGCGAAGGGCTGGACCCCAAGGAACAGTTTCACGCGCTTGTCCGCAGGTATTTCCACGGCCCGTTAAAGCCGCCATTCAACGAGGAAAAACGCGCCGAAGCGGGCCTTCCCCCCGACTTTTACTGGCCGCTGACCGAAGACCCACCCGGTCGCGAGCCTTTTTGACCCCACTTTTCGGCGGGTTATCGCCTAAAAATCAATTCGCGGCCCAGTGCGACAGGAAAGGATTTGCCGCAGTCCGATACGGTTGCTAACCCATGGC
>DAORUY010000159.1:0-6924 GCA_035433445.1 Paracoccaceae bacterium | reverse complement strand
GTGAAGTCGCCGCTCTCGTCCTTGCGGCCCTCGCCCAGAAGCGCGCGCACACCTTCCGGCCCCAGCCGGTCGATCTTGTCGATGGCGCGCAGGACGATCCCGCGTTCATGGGCGAACTTCTCGGGGTCGGACGGGTCGAGAACCCCCGCGACCTCCATCACCCCGTTCAGGACCTTGCGGTTATTCACCTTCACCACATAGTCGCCGCGGGGAATGCCCACCTCTTCCAGCGCATCGGCCAGCATCGCGCAAATCTCGGCATCCGCCGCGACGGAGGCGCTGCCCACCGTATCCGCATCACATTGATAGAACTGCCGGAACCGCCCCGGCCCCGGCTTTTCATTGCGCCAAACCGGACCCATCGCATAGCGCCGATAGGGGCTTGGCAGGTCATTCCTATATTGTGCGGCGACGCGGGCCAGCGGCGCGGTCAGGTCATAACGCAGCGCCAGCCAGTCCTGATCCTCGTCCTGCCAGGCAAAGACGCCTTCGTTCGGGCGGTCCACATCGGGCAGGAACTTGCCCAGCGCTTCCACTGTCTCCACCGCTGACGTTTCCAGCGGATCGAAACCATAGCGATGATAGACCCCGGCAATCGCGTCGAGCATGGCTTTACGTTCGGTCACTTCCGCGCCGAAATAGTCACGAAAGCCTTTGGGGGTTTCCGCGCGCGGCCTGCGTTGGGGCTTATCCTTGGACATTGTCTTGCCTTCACCTTTTGCGGTTCGGGGTGTAACGGATGCGAGACGGGGCGGCAAGCGCAGCCTCGGAAGCGAGGGCGCATGACCGACCGGCTGGACAAAATGGAAGAGACGTTGGCGCATATGTCGCGGACGATCGAGGACCTGTCAGAAGTCGTGGCCCGGCAAGCGCGGGAAATCGACCTTCTGACCCGCCGCGTCGCCCTGCTGATGGAGCGGGAGGCGGAACGCGAAGCTGCGGGCGGGGGCGGCGTCCCGCTGGCGGATCAAAAACCGCCACACTGGTAGGGCGGCGCTACATCATCCACTCGATCGGCAACCAGCCAAGCACCGTCAGCACCAGCGCATTCATGGTCGATGACCCCGGCTCGTTCAGGTCGATGCTGCCGGTGCCATCCTGCCACTCGAGCTGGTTGCCTTCGCCATATCTGACCCGCCAGGCATTTTCGCCGAACATGCTTTCGAACCTGCCTGTGACCATTGCCGCAAGTTCGGGGCTGTGGACAAGAAAACCCATTTCGCAGTTCAGAAGCGCCGAACGCGGATCGAAGTTGAACGAGCCGACGAAGATCCGGTCCCCATCAAGGATCAGCGTCTTGGCATGCAGGCTGGAGCCGGAGCTGCCCAGAAGGCCCAGATCACTTTCCGGCTCCACTTCCGCGCGGTTTGCCTTCAGCTCGTAAACCTCCACGCCCACATCAAGAAGCTTCTTGCGGTATTTCGTGTAGGAGGCATGGACCGGCAGGACATCGGTCGCCTCAAGCGAGTTCGTCAGGGTTCTCACCTTCACGCCGGCGGCGACGGCGTTGGCCAGAACCTCCACCCCACGATTTCCCGGCACGAAATAGGCGGAAATGAGATCTATGCTCTTCTCCGCCGCCCCGGCTATCTCGGCAAGCTGGACGATCATCAACTGTTCCTTTGGAACATCGCCCAAACCTTTGGCCGGATCGTCGGAAACGAGTTGGGTATCGGCCCACAAGAACCGCGCAACCCCATTTGTCAGATCGTGGACCAGCGCCGTATCGCGCAAGGCTTCACCATATTCCGCCGTCCCCGGATCGGCGAGAACCTCGGTCAGCCTGGCATCAAGACCTGCAAAACCATCCGCGGGCGGCGTGACCAGAAGTTCATGCGGATAAGCGGACTGGCTGTTCCAGTACCGGTCGAACTCGCTCGACACTTCGGTCACAACCTGGCCCACCGCCAAAAGATCAAGATCGGAATACTGCGTTTCGGCATCGCGGGCGAAATAAATGTCGCCCACATTGCGCCCGCCGATGATGGTCGCTGTCCCGTCCACGGTGAAGGACTTGTTGTGCATCCGCCGGTTCAGGCGGAAAAAATCGAACGTGTAGGATAGTAGCCTCGGGCTGCGAAAATTGAAGGGATTGAACACGCGCACTTCGGCATTCGGCAGCGCGTTCAGGGCAGCAAGTTCCGCATCCAGATCGGGCGTGCCGTTGTCATCGACCAAAAGCCGCACCCGCACCCCGCGCTCTGCGGCCGCCCGAAGTTCGGCCAAAAGCGGAATGCCGGTCAGGTCATTTTGCCAAATGTAATATTGCGCATCGATAGAACGTTCCGCCGCACGGGCCAGAAGCATCCGGGTGCTGAAGGCATCCGCGCCGTCCGAAAGCGGCACCACACCGGACTGTCCCGGATGGGCTGCGGCAAGCGGCGCGGTATTGCGTGACATCATCTGGCTGTCCGAAGGCGGCAGCGCAAAGCTTTCCTGCCGCACTTCAAGCGACGGCAGCGGGAATATCAGCCGCATCGCCACAACAAACAAAATCAGCGCGACACTCAAAACTGCCGCGACACGGAACAACACCAGCATGGAAAGCTCCCAGTTCAACCAAACCCATCAACAGGACAGTGCCCTGCAAGCAATCTTGGCGCGAATATCGGGATCAACCAAGCGGCAAAGCGGTGGTTGTCTTTATTTCCTTCATCACGAAGCTCGACACGACTGCGCGCACGAACGGGCTGCGCAGAAGATTGTGCGACATGAAAGCCTCGTAGGCCTCAACATCGCGGACACGGACCTTGAGCATATAGTCCGCCTGACCCGAGACCGAGTGGCATTCCAGCACCTCGGGCAAGCGCCGCACAAGCGCGGTGAAGCCCGCGACCGATGTGTCCGAATGGTCCGTCAGGCTGATCTGCGCCAGAACGCAAAGCTTTGCCCCTACTTTCGCGGGGTCAAGAAGCGCCACGCGTGCCCGTATCACCCCTGCTGCCTCAAGCTCGTTCAGTTTGCGCCAAAGGGTCGATTGGGCAATACCCGTGCGCGCCGAAAGATCGGCCAGAGACAGGGTGGCGTCAGCCTGAACTTCCCGCAAAAGTAGCTTTTCCTGATCAGAAAATTCCATTTTTGCTCCACAATCGGCAATTCCATCCGAATTGTGAGCGCACAGCCGCGATTTTGAAAGCCCTTTTCGCATCCCGTAGCGCAGGCTGTATCTGCGCACAGGAGGCAATGATGTCCAGCTACCTTTCCAAGACCCCCGACGCTCAGGGGATTTATGCCTACACCGTCGAAGAAGATGCAGTCTGGGGTGAGCTCTTCACCCGTCAGATGCGCTTTCTGGGGGGGCGCATGGCGCCTGCCTTCCTTGAGGCGGTTCACCGGCTGGGGCTGACGGCGGATCATGTGCCGCAGGTGCGCGATGTCAGCGCGCGGCTGAACGCGCTGACCGGAGCGGGTGTGGAGGGGGTGCCGGCGCTCATCCCACCCACGCGCTTCTTTGATCTGCTGTCGCAGAAGAAATTCCCTGTTGCCACCTTCCTGCGCCGCCGCGAAGAGATGGACTATATCGAGGAGCCGGACATCTTCCACGAAGTCTTCGGCCATTGCCCGCTGCTGACCGACCCCGACTACGCAGCCTTCATCGAACGGTTTGGCAAAACCGCCGCCGCACTCGGCAAAGGGTACAGCTGGCGCATGTTCCGGCTCTTCTGGTTTACCGTCGAGTTCGGCATGATCCGCACGCCAGAGGGCCTGCGGGGCTTTGGCGCTGGTATCGCTTCGTCGCTGTCAGAGGCCGGGCACGCCACAAGCGGCAAGGCCGAGATGCTGCCTTTTGATCTGATGACGGTCTTCCGCACACCGTACCGGATCGACATCGTGCAGCCGGTTTATTTCGTCATCGACAGTTTCGCGCAACTGGCGGCCTCGCTCGATACCGATGTGGGCGCGATGATCGACGAGGCAAAACGTCTGGGCGATCTGCCAGCGCGGTTCGAAAAGGCCGCCTGACGGGCTTGCAGTCCGCCTATGGGGCTGAAAGGGTGGATCGGCGCCACTGGACCGTCTGCTCATGCCCCGACCATTCTTTCCCGCCCCTGCGCCCGGTGCTTGCCGGTGAAAGTCTTCGGCACGGATCTGGGCGCGCTTGCCTTAACTCTTGCCATCGGGGCGGCGGGTGGATCGGCAGCGGCACTGCTGCATCTGCCCTTGGGTTTCCTGATCGGTTCACTCCTCGCCACCGCCATACTTGCCGTGCGCGACATCCGGCCATTTGGGAAAGCTGTCACCCTGCCCCTCAGGTTGCGCTTCTGCTTCGTGCCGGTGATCGGCGTGGCCATCGGCGGCGCCTTCACCCCGGATGTCTGGCGCGAGGCAGCAGGCTGGGGACCATCGCTGCTGCTATTGCTGATCTTCGTGCCCCTGGCCCATGCCATCAGTTACGGTCTTTACCGGCGGGGCGGCATCGGCCGGACCGAGGCCCTGTTCGGCGCAGTGCCCGGCGGACTGATCGAAACTGTCGAAATGACCGAGGAAGCGGGCGGCGACGTCCGCGTTGTCACCGTCCTGCAATTCCTGCGTCTGATCCTGACCATCCTGTCTGTGCCGCTGATCTTCCTGATCCTCACGGGTCATGCGGTCGGTTCAGCCTCGGGCGTCAGGCTTGCGGGCGCAGCCATCCCGCTGACGCCGCGGGATGTGGGCCTGATGGTGCTGGCGGGCGGCATCGGCGCGCGGTTGGCAAAATGGCTGCGCTTTCCCGGCTGGATCATCACCGGCCCGATTTGCGCGTCGGGCCTGCTGCATGCCGCGGGCTGGCTACAGGCGATCCCGCCGGGTTGGCTGATCGCGGCCACACAGGTCGTGCTGGGCACCGGCCTTGGCGCGCGTTTTGCCGGTATTGACCCCGCGCTCCTGCGCCGGGCCGGTCAGCTTGCCGTGATCAACGGTGTGGTGATCCTGACACTGGCTTTCTTGTTCGCGCTTGGCGTCGGGCCACTTGTCGGCGTGCCGGTCAGTGCAGCTTTCCTGGCCTATGCGCCGGGCGGGCTGGCAGAGATGAGCCTCATTGCGCTGAGCCTGAACATGAGCACGATCTTCGTCAGCGCCCATCACGTGGCCCGCATCGCGCTGTCGGTTCTGGTGGCGCGCATTGCGGCGCGGCGGGTGGGTCTTTAGACCTCTTCCACCATCACGACGCCCTGCATGGATTTGATGGCCCCCTTGATCTGGGGGTTGACCGGAAAGTCGCGACCCGTCGTCACCTCGATCTCGGCGCCGCTGTCGCGGTCCAAGATGCAAAAGCTGATGGCGCCCTTCGTCAGACCCTTTGACTCGCTCGCAATCCGGTCCAGCAACACCGCGACCGAAGACACGGCAGCCGGTGTATCGACATGCACCCTCAGTCCCGCAGCCCCCGCATCGGCAGCGGCGACATCAATGGGCTGCGCGCCGCGTGCCAAAAGCTTCAGCGTCTCGCCTTCCAGATTGGCCTCGACCGTCAGCACGACGGCCAGCCCAGGTTCCAGATGCTGCCGCGCGGCCTCCAGCGTGTCCGAAAAGACCGTGACTTCATAGAGCCCCGTGGGATCGGAGAGAGAGACGAAGGCAAAGCGGTTGCCCTTGGCCGATTTGCGTTCCTGTCGCGCCGAAACCGTGCCTGCGAGTTTCGCGACCAGTGGCCCGCGTTCGGCCGCAGCCGTGAGTTCGACCAAAGTCATCACCTGCTTGCGCTTCAGGGCGGGCATATAGTCGTCGAGTGGATGGCCCGACAGGTAGAAGCCGACCGCCTGATGTTCTTCCGCCAGCCGTTCGACCGGCAGCCAGTCGTTCGTCTGCGCCAGACGCGGTTCCGGCAGATCGTCGCCCGCCTCGCCAAAGAGCGAGACTTGCGATGACCCGGCCTGTTCATGGATCGCCGCCGACCAGCCGGCAAGCGCATCGAGACTGTCGAAGACGCGCTTGCGGTTGGGGTCAAGCACATCGAAGGCGCCGGCCCGCGCCAGCATTTCCAGCGGCCGTTTGCCAAGGCGTTTGACATCGACACGGCGGGCGAAGTCAAAAAGCGTGACGAAGGGCCGTTCGCCCCGCGCCTCGACAATCATCTTCATCGCCTCGACACCGACATTCTTGAGCGCGCCAAGGGCATAGACCAACTGGCCCTCGCGCACGGAGAAGGTGGCGAGCGAACGGTTCACGCAAGGCGGCACCGTGGTGATGCCCATCACATCGACCTCGCGTTTGTAGATCGCAAGCTTGTCGGTCAGATGGATATCGCAGTTCATCACCGCGGCCATGAATTCAACCGGATGGTTCGCCTTCAGCCAGGCGGTCTGATAGCTGACCACCGCGTAGGCGGCGGCATGGGACTTGTTGAAGCCGTAGTTCGCGAATTTCTCAAGCAGGTCAAAGACCTCGCCCGCTTTCTTCGTGGGCACGTCGTGCGTTTTCTTGGCGCCCTCGATGAACTTCGGGCGTTCCTTGTCCATCTCCTCCTTGATCTTCTTGCCCATGGCGCGGCGCAGAAGGTCGGCGCCGCCAAGCGAATAGCCCGCCATGACCTTGGCGATTTCCATCACCTGTTCCTGGTAGACGATGATGCCCTGGGTTTCGGCAAGGATATGGTCGATGGTCGGGTGGATCGATTCAATCGCGCGCAGGCCGTTCTTGACCTCGCAATAGACCGGGATGTTTTCCATCGGGCCGGGGCGGTAGAGCGCCACAAGCGCCACGATATCCTCGATGCAGGTTGGTTTCATGCGCCGAAGCGCATCCATCATGCCCGTGCTTTCCACCTGGAAAACGGCGACTGTCTTGGCGGCGGAGTAAAGCTCGTAACTTGGCTGGTCGTCCAAGGGGATTGTGTTAATTTCGTCCACTGCCCCTTCCGGCGGGACATAGATCTCTCGCCCATCGGGGGCGATGTGCAAATGCCGCCCGCTGCCCCGGATCAGGTCAACCGCATTCTGGATC
>DAORUY010000158.1:0-6924 GCA_035433445.1 Paracoccaceae bacterium | reverse complement strand
AAGGGCCGCCCGTCCCGCCGCTGGGGACTTGCACGGGGCCGGGCACAGACATAGATTGCACGGTCCTAACCCGAGAAAGGGTCGATGATGACGAGCTATGCCAATCTTCCCGCACCGAGCCCCGAACAGGGGTTGAACCGCTATTTGCAGGAAATCCGCAAGTTTCCCCTGCTGGAGCCGGAGCAGGAATATATGCTGGCCAAGCGCTGGGCCGATCATGAAGACCCGGCCGCTGCCCATCAGCTCGTGACCTCGCATCTGCGGCTCGCGGCCAAGATCGCCATGGGCTATCGCGGTTATGGCCTGCCGCAGGCCGAAGTCATCTCGGAAGCCAATGTGGGGCTGATGCAGGCGGTCAAGCGCTTTGACCCCGAACGCGGTTTCCGCCTTGCCACCTATGCGATGTGGTGGATCCGCGCTTCGATCCAGGAATATATCCTGCGGTCATGGTCCCTGGTGAAGCTCGGCACGACCTCGGCGCAGAAGAAGCTATTCTTCAACCTGCGCAAGGCCAAGTCGAAGATTGGCGCGCTGGAGGAGGGCGATCTGCGGCCCGAAAATCTGGCCCAGATTGCCCGCGATCTGAACGTGTCCGAACAGGAAGTGATCGACATGAACCGCCGCCTGTCGGGGGGCGATGCGTCACTGAATGCGACAGTCGGTTCGGACGGCGACAGCACCAGCCAATGGCAGGACTGGCTGGAGGATGAAGACGCCGATCAGGCGACGGCGTATGCCGAAAGCGAGGAGTTGGACGCCCGTCGCGCAATGTTGATGCGTGCGATGGACACGCTGAACGATCGCGAGAAGGACATCCTCGTCCAGCGGCGGCTGCAAGACGAGCCAGTCACGCTTGAGCAACTGTCCGAAAGTTATGGGGTAAGCCGCGAACGCATTCGCCAGATCGAAGTGCGGGCTTTCGAAAAGCTTCAGGCGCGGATGCGCGAACTGGCGCGTGACAAGGGCATGCTGGCCCCGGCCTGAGTTCTTTTCCGACCAAATGGCATACAGGCCGCGCCCCGCCAGGCGTGGCCTGTATTTGCATTGCGAGCGGTGAATGCGGCCATTCCCGGCGTTTTAGTCAGGGTGGCACATTCTTGATTGATCAATCAAACCATTAAAACGGCACGGAAATTTTCCTTGCGGCCGGGGGCCATAGGGATTACCCCCACGCCGAACAGGCGAAGAGGCTGACCGATGACGATGCTCGAAACCTTTCTGCCCCCGATGCATCCAGAAGGCCGCCGCTTCGTTGCGATCTTCGCGGTCGTCAGCCTGATTCTCTTCCTGATCTGGACCCCTCTGGGACTGATCGGTACGGGTTTGACCATCTGGTGTTATTACTTCTTCCGGGATCCGGTCCGCTCCGTGCCCCTGGGCGACGGGCTGATCGTCAGCCCGGCCGATGGCGTGGTGTCCCTGATCGGACCAGCCATTCCCCCCGAAGGGTTGGGGATGGAGCGGGTGGCCCTGACGCGGATCTCGGTCTTCATGAGCGTTTTCAACTGCCATGTGAACCGCGCGGTCTGCGAAGGGCATGTGGGCGCGGTCGATTACCGGGCGGGCAAGTTTCTCAATGCCTCGCTCGACAAGGCCAGCGAAGACAATGAACGCAATGCGATCCGGCTTGATCTGGCCGACGGACGCCAGATTGCGGTCGTGCAGATTGCAGGGCTGGTTGCGCGGCGGATCGTCTGCTTCGTGCAGCCCGGCGCCTGGCTGAGATCAGGGGAGCGGTTCGGCCTGATCCGCTTTGGCTCCAGGCTCGATATCTATCTGCCGCCGGGCGTGCAGCCTCTGGTCGCGCTGGGGCAGACGATGGTCGCAGGCGAAACGGTTTTGGCGGACCTGAGCCGCGCCACCACCGCGATGACCGCGCGGCGGGACTAGACCGATGGGCCCAGCGCGCCGCGACATCGCCCTTGTGCAGCTTCTGCCCAATGCCATGACCTTGGGCGCGATCTGTGCGGGCGTTACGGCGATGCGTCTGGCGGTTTTCGGGGCTTTCGATATGGCGGTGGCGCTCCTGTTTCTGGCGGCACTGCTGGATGGGCTCGATGGCAGCGTCGCCCGAGCCATGAAAAGCGAAAGCCTGATCGGGGCGGAGCTGGATTCGCTGGCCGATGTGGTGAATTTCGGGGTGGCTCCGGCCATCGTGCTTTACTTCTGGACGCTTTGGCAGGATCCGATCACCGGCTGGATCGCGGCGCTTGTCTATATCATCTGCTGTGCGCTCAGGCTGGCGCGCTTCAATGCCGGAACCAAGTCCGGCCTTGGGGATGCGCGCTTCTTCACCGGCGTTCCATCGCCCGCCGGCGCGCTTCTGGCGCTTGCGCCGCTGTTTCTCACCCATGCCTTCCCCGAAGCGGCCCATCCCGCCTGGGCCTCTGCGGTCTGGCTGGTGCTGTGCGGACTGCTGATGGTCAGCCGCCTTCCGACTTGGTCGCTCAAGGCGCGGATTCCCCGCCGGTTCGCCCGTCTGGTGCTGCTGGCCGTCGGTCTGGGTGGCGTGGCCCTGATCAGCTGGCCCTGGGGCACGTTGCTTGCACTTGATCTTGCCTACCTTCTCACAATCCCCCTTGCCGGTGTGCATGCCCGGCAGGTGCTCCCGAAAGGATGAGCCATGGATGCCACTGCAATCAGTCGGACCTACGCACGCTGGGCCCCGGTCTATGACGCAACATTCGGCTGGCTGACCCGCCATGGCCGCCGTCGCGCAGCGGATTACATCAACGCGCGTGGCGGCTCGGTGTTGGAGCTTGGCGTGGGCACCGGCCTTTCGCTGGCCGATTATGACAGCGCGCTTGAAGTTACCGGCATAGATTTCAGCACCGATATGCTGGACAAGGCGCGCGAGAAAGTCCGCGAACAGGGGCTGCGCCAGGTCCGCAGCCTGCGCCAGATGGATGCGCGCCACCTCGATTTTGCCGATGAAAGCTTCGACACAGTGGCCGCGATGCATGTCCTGTCGGTGGTGCCCGAACCCGAACGCGTGATGGCCGAGGTCGCGCGCGTGCTGCGTCCGGGCGGCGAAGTGGTGATCGTCAACCATTTCGCGCGCGAGACCGGCTTTCTGGCCCGCGTGGAAAGGTGGACCGCCCCCCTGCATGATGCACTGGGCTGGCATTCCGACTTTGACATGGCGCGGGTGCTTGGCCAGCCGAGGCTGAGCTTGGTCGGGAAGCGGTCATCGCCCCCCTTCGGCCTCATGACCATTCTGGTCCTGCGCAAAACCGGCTGATTGCGCTAACGCGTCTGCTGACTTAATCTCTGCTCGGCATTCGGGGGAGGAACATGATGAAGACGGTCAATTGGGGTGTGCTCGGCGCTGCGAAATTCGCCCGCGAGCATATGGCCCGCGCGATCCACGAGGCCGAAGGTGCTCGGTTCTATGCGCTGGCCACCTCGGATGCGGCCAAGGCTGCGCCCTTTCAGGCCTTTGCCCCCGATCTGAAGCTGCACGGCACCTACGAGGCGCTTCTGGCCGACCCGGAGGTCGAGGCGGTTTATATTCCGCTGCCCAATCACCTGCATGTCGAATGGACGAAGAAGGCACTGGCGGCGGGCAAGCATGTGCTGACCGAAAAGCCGGTGGCCCTGAAGGCCGAGGAGATCGACGGGCTGATCGCGGCCCGCGATCAAAGCGGGCTTTTCGCGACCGAAGCCTACATGATCGTCCATCACCCGCAATGGCAGCGCGCCCGCGAATTGGTGCGGGCCGGCGCGATCGGGCGGGTGCTGCATGCCGATGCAGCTTTTTCCTTTGACCTGCGCGATGGGGGCAATATCCGCAACCGGCCGGAAACCGGCGGCGGATCGGTGCCTGACATTGGCGTTTATGCCTATGGATCGGTACGCTGGGTCACGGGGGCCGAACCGGTCGCGCTGCGGTCGCGTATCCAGCGCGAAGGCGGGGTTGATGTCTTCACCCAGGTCTGGGCGGATATGGAAGGGCCGGGGGGGCGTTTCACCTATGGCGCAATGACCTCCATGCGGCTTCCGAACCGGCAGGAAGTTGTCTTTCAGGGCGAAAAAGGCGTTCTGCGCCTGACGGCACCCTTCAACGCGGGGATATTCGGCGAAGCGCAGCTTCACCTCTTCCGCCCCGGCGAGGCCGATCATATCGAACGCTTCCCCGGTGCGCGTCAGTATCGCAATCAGGTTGAAGCCTTCTGTCGGACCTTGCGGAGCGGCGCGGATTACCCCTGGCAACTGGAAGATGCGCGCGGCACCCAAGCCATGATCGACCGCGTGTTCGCCAATGAAATGACGCTCTGAATCACGCCTGTCAGTTTTTCGGCAGAGCCGCCGGCAAGAAGCGCACCATATTGCGGCCCATGACCTTGGCGATGGTTGCCTCGCCCAGCCCCCGGTCCGACCTGCGGGTCAGGTCGCGGCCCCACAAAAGCGGGTCGGCATCCCAGTTACCAATGGATCAGCCGGTCATGGGGCGCCGTGCCTGCGGGCTGAGAGGCCAGAGATCGTGCGGGGTGGCCGCAATCTGTCCGCGTTCGGCCATCCCCGGCGCGAGGGTAAAAAAGCCCGCGCCTGCCATCGCCACCAGGATCAGAAGCCCGATCATGATCTTGCAGCCTATCCTCCCTTGACCCTCCACTTTGGCGGCAGCCCAGATCGGCGGGTTAGGGGCGCGCAACCCTATCCGCCGTCAGGCGGCCAGGATCGCGCGGGCTTCGTGGGACTTCACGCTCAGCCGGGCCGCGGGATAGGCGCCGGGGTTCGTGGCGAGGTTTGCCAGCTCGGGGAAGAGGGCCAGGATTTCGTCGCGCTGCGCGTCTTCCATCCCGTCAAGGCTGGCCTGTCCGGGCTGGAAACTCTCGCTCCAGGCGCTGTCGGCCCGCACGATCTCATGCTCATCGAACATCAGATGGATGTAGCTGACCGCTTCGGCCTTGGCCCGTGTGATCCCCGGGCGGCCAGTCAGATGCTGGGCGGCCACCAGCACTTCGGTCTCGCCCGCGATCAGTTCGGCGCGCGCACCGGTGATCAGCATCCGGTGCTGGGGCGAGACGCGCATGTCGCGCGCCGGGCAGTTCGGGCCGAGCGCGCCTTGCGCGATGCGGATCGGGCGCAGTTCGGGGTGCGCCACCAGATCGGCAAGGCTCAGGTCGCGCCGACCGACCCAGCGCACCGGCCGGTAGCCGCTGTCACGGGTCAGGACCAGATCATCCACCGCGATCTCCTCGACCGGGACGGGGCCGCGCGCCGTGTCGATCAGGGTGCCGGGGGTGAAGCAGGGGATGATCGTCTCGATGTTGGAGAAGCTCATCGTGCCGAGCAGGGTGCCCAGCGTGTCGTAGAACTGGACGGTGCCGGATTCGTTGTTGCCGCCACCATAGATGATCTCGGTCGTGGCCCAGGTCCAGCCAGAGGCCGCGAGGTCCAGCACGTCGGTTTCGGTCGATGGGGCGTCTTCGGACCCGTCCACCACGTCGCCGATACCAAGGCCGGTGAACGTGTCCGACCCAAGCCCGCCGGTCATCGTGTCGGCACCCGTGCCGCCGTTGATCAGGTCGGCCCCATCGCCGCCGAAAAGCTGGTCATTGCCATCGCCGCCGAAAAGCGAGTCGTTGCCCGCACCGCCCAGCAAGGTGTCGTTGGCGGTGGCGCCCGCAAGCGTGCTGACCCCGGTGCCGCCATAGAGCGCATCATTGCCGTCGCCGCCGTCGATACTGTCGGCGTCCTGCCCGCCATCAAGGCTGTCATTACCATCGCCGCCAAAGAGCGAGTCATTGCCTGCGCCGCCCAGCAAAGTGTCGTTGGCCGTGGCACCCGCAAGCGTGCTGACGCCAGTGCCGCCCAGAAGCGAATCGTTGCCATCGCCGCCGTCAATGCTGTCGGCATCCTGTCCGCCATCGACCGTGTCCGCGCCGACCCCGCTCAGGATCGTGTCATTGCCCGCGCCGCCCGTGTAATTGTCGTTCCCGCCCGTGGTCGCCGGGACGAGCGTGTTCGCCACATTGTCGATCTGGAGGTCTGTCGAAATCGAATTGGTCGAGGTCGGGTTGGTAATGCGGATCGTCGTTGTGCCGGTGGTCGCCGTATAGTTTAGCGTGATGTTGCTGGACGTATTCTCGTTGATGACCTGTGTGACCGTTGCAATGACATAGCCGTTGGCATCCAGTATATCGACGCGGATCGTGTGATTGCCGACCCCCGAGGGGTCGTTTTCAAAGGCGGTAAGGTTGAGAGTGTAGCTTGAACCTGCGGTGGTTGTGATCGTCTGCTGGATGCCGTCGCCAAAGGCTGTCTCGTCGCTATGGTTGAAACGCACGGCACCCGAGTACGCCCCGGGTGCAAATCCACCTGTGGGGTTGTTCGCCGTCCAGCCGCCAAATCCCGAAGTGAAGTCGCCATTGGTCAGCGTCCCCGCCGCCTCAACAGGGGACGTTTCGGTGATCAGATCATTGCCATCGCCGCCGGTGCCCCGATCGTCGCCGCCACCACCGTAGATCGTATCATTGCCAAGTCCGCCGTCGAAGCTGTCGTTGCCGTCGCCGCCATTGAGCGTATCGTCACCATCGCCGCCGACAAGCGTATCCAGCCCGGCACCGCCCATAAGCGAATCGTTGCCCGCGCCGCCGTCAACGCTGTCATTGCCCGATCCGGCATCGACCGAATCGTTGCCCGCACCGGCCTGCACAGTGTCATTGCCAGCGCCTGCACGGATACTGTCATCGTTCCAGGCGGTTCCCGAAGAGCTCGTGCCGTCACCGCCGTCCACCTTGTCGCTGCCATTGGCCGTCGGCTCGGTATAGGTGCCATTGATCAGATCGGCCCCGGCGGTGCCATCGACGATGCCGTTGTCCCAGCCCGTAACCTGTCGGATAATGCTTGTGTCGCCGGTGGCGGATGAAACGCTGTTCAGCGTGAGCGAGACGATCGGCTTCGCTTCGTAGGTGGTGG
>DAORUY010000157.1:0-6961 GCA_035433445.1 Paracoccaceae bacterium | reverse complement strand
AGCAATATCCAGCCGCCGGACCGCGCAATCTTCATGCAGCGACACGCCCCGGCGTTCGGCGGCAAGGGCCAGGGCCGGAACCGCCAGCCAGGGTTCCGCCTGCGCATCGGAAGGCGTCAGAAGGCCACCAACCCAGCCCGCCGCATTGGGCAGGCGCGCCTCAAGCTCGGACCGGCTGAGAAGACGGGTATCGAGATCATGCGCCTGCGCATGGACCAGCCAGTCTTCATATTGCGCCATGTCGGCCGCCGCGTTGGCGATATACAGCACACCTTCCGTGCGAAAGCCGAAGTCAGCCTGTGCCGCGGCCTGAAGACCGCCCCAAATCTTCTGGGCTTCGATCATCAGGGGCAATTCCGACGGGTCGCGCCCCTGCTTCCTGATCCAGCCCCAGTTGCGCCCGGATTGCTCACCGGCGATCCGACCCTTTTCGCACAGGACAACCTTCTGCCCGGCACCGGCCAGAAACCAGGCAGTCATCACCCCGGCGATCCCGCCGCCGATGACCACCACATCCGCCGCATGGGGTGGCACGCTGGCGAAATGGGCGGGCGACTGGCGGTTGATCGGAAATAACTTCATGCGGCCAGATGTTTAACCAGCCGTTCCATGAAGTCCAGTCCGGCTTTGAATTCCGACAGCTCCAGATATTCGTTGGGCTGGTGGGCCTGCGCGATATCGCCCGGCCCGCAGACCACCACCGAATAGCCGGCCCTCTGGAAATGCCCGCCTTCGGTGCCGTAGCTGACCACATGGGTGCCATTGTCGCCGGTCAGCTGACGTGCCAGCGCTTCGGCACTGCCGCCCGCTTCGGGGCGCAGCATCGGCATGTCGAAATAGCGATCGAGCGTGATGGAGGTCGCGGGATGAACCGCCTGCATCGCCGCCTCGATCCGCGCCACTTCTGCCTCAAAAGCCGCCCGCCAGTCGGCAGAGGCCTCGCCCGGGACCGGGCGCATGTCGATGGTCATGCGGCAATCGCCCGCCGTGATATTGTCGGCGGTGCCGCCCGCGATGCGCCCGACATGCAGCGTGGTCCAGGGCGGATCGAAGGCCGCCGCCAGCGGGCGCGGCACCCTGCCCCGGTTCAGGGCATTTTGCTCATTCACCCAGCCGATGATCCGACCGGCCTCCATGACCGCCGAAACCCCACGGTCGATCAGCGAGGAATGGACCTCATGGCCCTTCAGATGCACATTATAACCGATGCCGGCCTTGTGGCCGGTCACGACCTTCATCCGGCTGGGTTCGCCGACGATCACCGCGCTCGCACGGGGCAACAGGCGCGCCATCTCCTCGACCATGCCGATACAGCCATCGCAGCCCAACTCCTCGTCATAGGACAGCGCAATCTGCAAGGGCCGCTTCACCCCCGCCGCCAGCGCCATGGGCACGGCGGCCAGCGCCAGCGCATCAAACCCCTTCATGTCGCAGGTGCCACGGCCATAAAGACGCCCGTCACGTTCCGTCACCACCCAAGGGTCAGATACCCAGTCCTGCCCGTCCACCGGCACCACATCGGTGTGGCCCGACAAGATCACG
Source organism: Paracoccaceae bacterium (assembly GCA_035433445.1). GTDB lineage: Bacteria > Pseudomonadota > Alphaproteobacteria > Rhodobacterales > Rhodobacteraceae > TMP-24. Next base: position 5,419 of record DAORUY010000157.1, on the reverse strand, counting down.
CCCCCCGCCACATCTGGCCCGACCGAGGCATAAAGGTTCGCCTTGGTGCGATCTGCGTTCCAGACGCGGGTGGACGGCACCCCCTGATCGGCCAGCCAGCCTTCGACCCAGTCGATCAACGGCAGATTGCTGTCGCGGCTGACCGTCTGAAACCCCACCAGCCGGTCCAGAAGCGCGCGCGCCTTTTGCAGATTCGACATGCCCGTTGCCCCTTTGCTTTGCTGCCTGCCTTTACGTTACCAGACCGCCAATCGACACTTTGTGCTATTATCTGGTCATATTGACTGAAGATCCCCACGGAAGACCACTCATAATTGAGTGTTGCCGGGTGGCCAAAAATAACTAACACTTCGCTCCATCGAACGGGGAAAACCCCGCACCTAAAAGAAAAAGTCCGACTGGGGAGTCGCATATGCCCGATGGGGCGCTGCCTGTGCTTGATGTCAGGGGCCTGAAAACCGTTTTCAGGACACGCGGTGGCGATATTCACGCCGTCAATAATGTGAGTTTCGACCTGCGCCCCGGAGAGCTTCTGGGCGTGGTGGGCGAGAGCGGATCAGGCAAGTCGGTGACGATGATGTCGCTGATGGGTCTGTTGCCTTCGCCGCCTGCCGATGTGCAAGCCGGAGAGGTTCTGTTTGACGGCGCCGATCTCCTGAATTGTTCGGACGAGCATCTGCGTTCGGTCAGGGGTGCCGGGATCGGGTTCATCTTCCAAGATCCGATGACCTCGCTTAACCCCGTGTTCACGGTCGGCTTCCAGATCATGGAACCCCTGCGCAAGCATATGGGGATGGACAAGGCGCAGGCGAAGGCACGGGCCCAGCAATTGCTGGAGCTTGTGGGCATTCCCGACGCCGGGCGGCGGCTGAAGGATTACCCCCACCAGTTTTCCGGCGGCATGCGCCAGCGCGTGATGATCGCCATCGCACTGGCCTGCGACCCGAAGGTCCTGATCGCGGACGAACCCACAACCGCGCTCGACGTGACGATCCAGGCGCAGATCATCGAACTGGTGCGCGAACTGCGCACCAAGCTCGGGATGGCAATTGTCTGGATCACCCACGACCTTGGCGTGGTGGCCGGGATCGCCGACCGCGTGATGGTCATGTATGGCGGCCAGATCGTTGAACAGGGGCCGGTCAAGGCCGTGCTCGGCAATCCCCAGCACCCCTACACCCGCGCCCTGCTGAAGACCGTGCCATCGGTGCGCGGCGAACGGGCGGCGAAACTGAACGTGATTGAGGGCCAGCCGCCGATCATGAAAGCAGAACCGACTGCCTGCCCCTTCATGCCACGCTGCACCGAGGCGATGGCGCGTTGCGCCCGCCAGAACCCGCCGCGCATTCCGGTGGGCGGCGGTCACGATGTGGCCTGTTTTTGGGACCCTGCCAGTGGGGGCGAACGCCATGTATGACGCCCCCCCGCCCCGCAAGCTGGTCGAAGTGCGTGGCCTGAAGATGTATTTCCCGATCACGGCGGGCCTGTTCCGCCGCAAGGTCGGTGACGTGAAGGCCGTCGATGACGTGAGCTTCGACATCTTCGAAGGCGAGACGTTGGGCCTTGTCGGCGAATCCGGTTGTGGCAAATCCACCTGCGGGCGCGCCATCCTCAGGCTTTACGATCCGACCGCAGGCGAGATCAGCATCGGCGGGCAGGAGATCGCCAAGGCCGACCCGGCCACGCTGCGGTCCCTGCGCCCGGCCATGCAGATGGTGTTTCAAGATCCGCAGGCCAGCCTCAACCCGCGCATGACGGTCGCCGCGACCATCGGCGAGCCGCTGTCGGAACATACCAAGCTGACGAGGGCCGAAAAGGAGGCCCGCGTCTACGAGCTGATGGATGCGGTCGGCCTGAACCGGGCTTTTGCCAACCGCTATCCGCATGCCTTCTCGGGCGGGCAGCGCCAGCGCATCGGCATTGCCCGGGCCCTGGCCCTGAACCCGAAGTTCATTGTCTGCGACGAGCCGATTGCCGCACTTGATGTCTCGATCCAGGCGCAGGTCGTGAACCTTCTGGAAGAGCTTCAGGAAAGGCTGGGACTGACCTATCTCTTCATCAGCCATGACCTCAGCATGGTGCGCCATATCGCGGACCGGGTCGCGGTGATGTATCTGGGCCGGATTGCCGAGCTTGCCCCCCGCGACGCGCTGTTTGATCAGCCGCTTCATCCCTATACCGAAGCGCTTCTGTCGGCCGTGCCCGAGGCCGACCCTGACGCGGAAAGCCACCGCCAGCGCATCATCTTGAAGGGCGACGTGCCGTCGCCTTCGAACCCGCCCAAGGGCTGCAATTTCTGCACGCGCTGTCCGAAAGTAATGGAAATCTGCAAGAGCGTGAAACCGCCTCTGCGCGAGGTAATGCCCGGCCGCCATGTGGCCTGCCACCTTTACGAAACAACCACGACCGCCTCCGTAAGGGCGGCACCCGAGGCCAGAACGAGCATCCAACAAGGAGAGTGACATGAAATTGAGAACAGCCCTGATGGGCGCCGCTGCCAGCGTGGCCTTCGCTTCGGCCGCCTTGGCCGAGCGTGGCGCGGATGGCCATGTGAATGTGCTTTACTGGCAGGCCCCGTCGATCCTGAACCCCTATCTGTCGTCGGGCACCAAGGATGTGGAAAGCGCCTCGCTGATCCTCGAAGGGATGGGCGGCTTCAACGAAAAGGGCGAAGTGATCGCCCGTCTGGCCGAAAGCGTCCCGACCGTTGAAAATGGCGGTGTGTCCGCTGACTTGACCCAGATCACCTGGAAGCTGAAGCCGGGTCTTCTGTGGTCGGACGGCACGCCCGTCACCTCGGCCGATGCGGTCTTTACCTGGGAATATTGCAAGCATCCCGAAGGTGGATGTGCGCAGGCTGCGCGCTTCGAAGGTATCAAGGCGATCGACACGCCGGATGATCTGACCGTGGTCATCACCTTTGAAGGACCGAAGCCCAACCCCTATCAGGCCTTCGTGGGCGGCACCTCGCCGATCCTGCAAAAGGCGCAGTTCGCCAATTGCCTCGGCGCCGCCGCTTCGACCTGCACCGAGCAGAACTTCGGGCCCATCGGCACCGGCCCCTTCAAGGTGACGGAGTTCAAGACCAACGACACCGTGTCGCTGGAGGCGAACCCCAACTATCGTGACCCGGCCAAACCGGCCTTTGCCACGATGACGATCAAGGGCGGCGGCGATGCGGAATCGGCAGCCCGCGCCGTGATGGAAACCGGCGAATTCGACTATGCCTGGAACACCCAGATCAACCCCGACATGCAGGCGCAGATGACTGCGGCCGGCAAGGGCGTTTTGCTGAACGGTTTCGGCACGCTGGTGGAACGGATCGAGATGAACATGACCGATCCGTCGCCCGATCTGGCCGAAGGCGAACGGTCGACCACCAAGCATCCCCACCCGGTCCTGTCGGACATCCGGGTGCGCAAGGCCCTGTCGATGGCCATCGACCGCCAGGTTCTGGTCGATGTGGGTTATGGTTCGGCCGGCCGGCCGACCTGTAACCTCGTTCCGGCGCCGGAAATGTTCGCCTCCGACAACACCGACTGTCTGAAGCAGGACATGGCCGCGGCGGGTGCGCTTCTGGATGAAGCGGGCTGGACCGACAGCGACGGCGACGGCGTGCGCGACAAGGACGGCAAGAAACTGTCGATGGTCTATCAGACCTCCACGAACCCGGTGCGTCAGGATTTCCAGGCGCTGGTGAAGGGCTGGTGGAATGAACTTGGCGTGGACGTCGAATTGAAGAACATCGACGCGTCGGTCTTCTTCGGTGGCGATGCGGGTTCGCCCGACACGTTCCAGAAGTTCTATGCCGACGTCGAAATGTATGCCAACAACTTCGACGGCACCGACCCGGAACCCTATCTGGCGCAATATCTGTGCGACAAGATCCCGGGCCCCGACAACCAGTGGCAGGGCGAGAATGTAAACCGCTTCTGCGACCCGGCCTATGATGCTTTGGTCAAGGAACTCTCGGGTACGGCCGACATGGCCAAGCGCGGCGAGATTGCCAAGAAGCTGAACGACATGCTGACCAAGGACAGCTACACGGTCGTGGCGCTGGTGGACCGGGGCCGTCTGTCGGCAGCGTCAAACACGCTGGGCGGCGTGGTCCTGAACACCTGGGACACCGAACTCTGGAATGCGCAGGACTGGTTCCGCGTGAAGTGATCCGTAAGGTCAACTGACCCAACTGGCGCGGCCCCGGACATGCTCCGGGGCCGTCCCACCCAGCCTTCCCGCAGACATCTGACCAAAGGCGTCTCCAGCCATGCTGACCTTCATCCTCCGGCGGATTCTGACCGCTGTTCCGACGCTTCTGCTCATCAGTCTGGTGATCTTCTTTCTTGTCGACCTTGCCCCCGGCAGCCCGGCGTCCGAAATCCCGCTGACCGTTCCCGCCGAAGTGCGCGCCAAGATCCTGGAATCCATGGGGGTGAACGACCCGGTCTATGTGCGCTACTTCCTGTGGCTGAAACAGTTCGTCTGGGTCGAGCCCCTCAACTTTTTCGACTATCTCTTCGGCACCACCTTCGCCGAAGGCCAGCAGCGCATCATCAGCTATCAGACCCGCAGCCCAGTGTTCGATCTGATCGTGCAGCGCATTCCCCAGACAATGACGGTCATCGGCACCGCCTATCTGGTGGGCATCCTGATCGCCCTGCCGATTGGCATCTATTCGGCTTATCGCCAATATAGTTGGTTCGATCAGGCCGGCACTTTCTTTGCCATGGTCGGCTTTTCGGTGCCGACCTTCTTTACCGGCGTCCTGCTGATCATCATCTTCGCGGTCAAGCTACAGTGGTTCCCATCAATCTACGACACAACCCTGAAGGTGACGGACTGGGCCAGTTTCCTCAAGCAGGTCCGCCAGATGGCCCTGCCGGTCGCGGTTCTGGCGCTGTTCAACGCCGCCTCGATCAGCCGTTACATGCGCTCTTCCATGCTCGACAATCTGGGGCAGGATTATGTGCGCACCGCCCGCGCCAAGGGCATGTCGGAACGCACGGTCGTCTTGCAGCATGTGCTGAGGAATTCGCTGATCCCGGTCGTCACCGTCATCGCATTGGGCATCCCGTCGATCTTCGGCGGCGCGATCATCACCGAACAGGTGTTCAAGGTGAACGGGCTGGGCGCGGCGCTGATCGGGGCGATCCATGCCAACGACCTGCCGATGGTGCAGACCCTGACCTTCATCTTCGCGATACTCATCGTCACCTTCAACCTGATTGCCGATATTCTCTACGGCATCCTGGACCCGAGGATCCGTTATGCCTGAAGTCGCCCCCACCCAGGCCATCGAAAAGCAGCGCAACCAGTGGCGCGATGTCTGGGACCAGTTCAAGACCCACAAAGGCGCGCTCGCCGGGATGACGGTGCTTGCGCTGCTTGTGGCCTTCGTCCTGATCGGCCCGTTCCTGTG
>DAORUY010000156.1:0-7000 GCA_035433445.1 Paracoccaceae bacterium | reverse complement strand
GTTGAAAGCGGCGCCCATGATCGCTCTCCTGACCGCATGGGGCATCGACAAAAGCGGCAGGCCGGAGATGACCGCACCCGCCGTGCCCGGCGCCACGTGATCGGCTGCCCGGTCGGCAGGGGCAAGCAGCACCCGCACCCCCTTGAAGCGCGCGCGCAAAAGTCGGACGAATTCGGGATCGAGCTCGAACAGCGTCAGATGTTCTGGGCGAACGCCGCGATCCAGAATCGCCCGCGTCAGGCTGCCGGTGCCGGGGCCGAACTCCACAACCGGGCCGCTTTCGGGGCCAAGCCCTGCCGTCATGGCCCTTGCGAGAAATCGCGACGATGGCGCAAGCGCCGACACCTGACGCGGATTGGTCAGAAGGCGGCGGAAGAAAAGTGCGCTCGCTGAGGGCACGGCTTGGGTTCTGTCAGCCGCCACTTACTTGCGCCATTTATCGAGGCTGACAACCTCGGCCTCCTTGCGGGGGGCATTCTCGGGCTCGACATCGCTGTCCATCGGTGCGTCGTCGTCCTCATCTTCGTCGTCTTCGGCATCGTGGGTTTCAAACCGCAGGCCGAATTCAACCGCCGGATCGACGAACGTGCGGATCGCATCGAACGGGATGTAAAGCGGCTCCGGCTGATCGCCGAAATTGAGTGTGACGGCAAAACCCGCCGGATCGACCTTCAGCCCGTCAAACCAGTGTTGCATGACCACGGTCATGTCATCGGGATAACGGTCGCGCAGCCAGTCGGCCAATTGCGCATCGGGATGGCCGGTGTCGAAGGTGATGAAGAAATGATGATCCCCCGGCAGGCCGTTCGCTTCGACATCGCGCAGCACGTCGGTGATCAGGCTGCGCATGGCGCGGTGCATCAGATTGCCATAGTCGATCTTGCGGGCCATGCGCCGTCGTCTCCCTCGTTACGTCGAGCATAGGGGCGAGGCTTGCGGAAGGGAAGAGGCTCCCCAGCCTAGAATGCGCCGGGGATCGCCTGAACCGCCAGACCGAGGGCAGCACAAAGCCCCAGCACCCGGACCAGCGGCCAATGGCGCAAAAGCAGAAGAACAGCCGCAAAGGCCATGATGGCAAGCGACGGCAGGCTCAGGCTTGCAAACACGGGCCAGGGCAGGTTCAACGGGCCGATAGTGATCCCAGAGACGCGCGCGAAAAGCACATGCAGCGCGAACCACAGTGAAAGGCTGCCGATGACCCCAACGACCGCAGCCGTGATTCCCGCCAGCGCCGCCTGAAGGCGCGGGCGGCGGGCGATCTTGTCGATGTAGGGGGCAAAGGCGAAGATCCACAGGAAGCAGGGTACGAACGTGACCCACAGGCTCAGCGCCGCTGCGGCCAGCGCAAGGCCTGCGCCCCCCTGACCGTGCCCCGCAACATAGGCCACGAATTCGGTGACAAGGATCAGGGGGCCGGGTGTGGTTTCGGCAAGACCCAGCGCGTCGATCATCTGCCCGGTTTGCAGCCAGCCCAGATCCTGCACCACGGCCTGCGTCATATAGGCCAGCACCGCATAGGCCCCGCCAAACGTCACCAGTGCGAGTTTGGAAAAGAACAGCCCGAGCGTGAGCAGAAAGCCCTGATCCGCCAGCCACAGCGCCAGAAGCGGCGCCGCCCAAAGCCCAAGACCTACGCCAAGCGTCGCAGGCAGATGGCCATGCCCGGCGTCCGGTGGCAGCGTCACGCCGGACGGCGGGGCGACGGGCAGGACGATCATCCCGGCAATCGCCGCCAGAAGGATCAGAAGCGGAAAGGGCAGGCCGAAGAAGAACAGGCCCACGAACGTCAGCGCGGCGATCCAGCGATGTGCGGCGCCCTTCAGCGCCCGGCGCGCCACCCGCAGCAAGGCCTCCACCACGATCACCGCGACGCAGGCCTTGACCCCGACGAACAGCGCCTGAACCCCTGCCAGATGACCCCAGGTCACATAGGCCGCCGCCAGCGCAAGAATGACCAGCGCGCCCGGCAGAACGAACAAAAGCCCCGCCAGAAGCCCGCCTGCCACCCCCTTCAGCCGCCACCCGGCATAGGTGGCAAGCTGCATCGCCTCCGGTCCCGGCAGCAACATGCAGAACGACAGGGCGCGCAGGTAATCCTGTTCCTCCAGCCAGCGCTTTTCATCCACCAGTTCGCGATGCATCAGCGCGATCTGCGCCGCTGGCCCCCCGAAAGACAAAAGCCCGATCCGCCCGAAGGCGCGCCACATTTCCCCCCACGACACATCAGGTTCAGATCTCATGCGTTGCGCCCCTGCGGCCAGTCGTGGCCTTCGGCGAACCCGTCGCGCGCCCAGCGGTAGAGCGCGTCATAAAGCGCCATGCCCGCTTCAAGCTGCGCCAGATCGTCACGATACTGGCGGGAAAGGCCGACCGACAGGGCCAGAAGGCCCGCCGCCTGCGGGGCAAGGTCGTGGCGGTCCGTGTCGGCCCCGCGCACCACCAGCGCCAGCCGGTCAAGCGCCTCGCTGTGCAGCGCGAAATCGTCCAGAAACGCATCGAAACTGCACAGATCGCCGCGATGCGAAAAGCGCGTGTTTTCAATATCGAACGGCGTTGCACCAAAACGGTCCGCGACTGGCTGAACCTCCGACGCGGCCACGAACAGGAAGCGCGCTTCGGGGTCGATGAACCGGCGGATAAGCCAGGGGCAGGCGATCCGGTCGACCTTGGGCCGCTGGCGCGTGACCCACAGGCTTCCCCGCGCGGGAACCAGCGCGGCGGGCAGGCAAGGCAGGCCAGCGGCCACAGCCTCTACCCAGCCGCCTTCCAGAATTTCCGCGCGCTGGCCGTGGACGCGCAAAAGTGCAGCCGCTCCTTCGGAAAGCTTCCGCCCGCCCTGACACAGCACGACCGCGCCGCTTGGCCCGATCCGGGCGGCAAGCTCTGTCACCCGGCCATGGGCAATGCGCAACGTGCCGGGCAAAACGCGGGGATCGAGGGCAAAGTCCTCCTCAAGCCGCACGTCGATCACAGTGGGCGCGTCGGGCGTGCCGATCAGGCGGGCAAGTTGGGGGGCGGAAATAGTGGCAAAGGCGGGCATGGCATCCTCCGGTCTGTCGGGATGCGACGCTCTGGCCGAAGCCTCACGGGGCGCGTCGGCTTTTGCCCCATAGGGGTTGGATGCCACTCGGTGCGCCGTTCGTCAAGCGCCCTTCACCCCAAGGGCAGGGCAATCTCGCGCAGGATTTTCAGCCGAAGCGCGCGGGGATAGTCGCTGTGGGTGGTCGCGGTGATCACGAACCCGCCCTTGGTGATGACATGGCGGCGGTAAAACTCGCTGATCGTCACGCCGATGCTTTCAATGGCAATCGCGTTGATCGCGATCCCTGCGGCAACCGCTTCTGCCCGGGCATCGGGCAGCGGCGCGCCGCTGTTTTGCACCCCGTCGCCGGAGATATCGATCACCCGGCGCGGACAGTCTGGCACGTCGTCGAACTGTCGGACCGCAAAGGATATCGCGTCGCTGACCGCCGTATCGGCCTTGCCGAAGGCGCGTTCCTGGATTGCGGCGGCGGCGGCCAGATCGGCCAGTTCCTTGGCGCTGTTGATCCGTTGCCAGGGCTGGACCAGCTTCTGCATGTCTCTCGAAGACCATTGCATGATTGCCAAGGCGACCTGCCCCCGGACCAATGTGGCGGCGATTTCAGGGTCTTGCAGCGCGGCGGCGGTGCCTTCGGTCTGGACCAGATATTCGCCATCATCGACCGACCCCGACACGTCGATCGCCAAGAGAAGCGCCAGCTGGCACTGACCCGCCGGGGCGGGCTGCAGCGTCAGGCCAAGCACAAAGATGCCGGTCAGCAGAACACATAAGGCCCGACCGGGTGCCGGCAGCCTCAGGTGCGCGAAAAGACCGGCACGGCGCATGTCCATGACCCATCATGCCGCGCGCGGGCATTTGCGGCAAGCGGCGTGTCAGCCCAGCCGTTCCCCGCTGACGAGGAGCAGGAACGCATCCTCCGGCAAAAGACCGACGCCCGCGAAGAAGGTGAGGAAATCAAAGCAATTGTAGGCCTCCGCGATCTTGCCGCCTTCAAAACGCATCATCACATGACCGCTCGCCTCCACCGGGCGCAGGTCGCGCGCGCTTTGGGCGCGAACCGTGGTCAGCGCCCAAAGCCAGTCGGCATCCTCATGCCAGCGATCAATGGAAATCGTCAGCCCCCGCACCAGCGCTCGCAAAGCCGGCACCAGCGCCCTAAAATCCTCCGGCCCGACCTGTCCGTCGGCCAAAAGCCCCTCCGCCCCGGTGCGCGGCAGGAAGTAACTTTCGATCCGGTCGAGTTCTGCACGAACCCAGATGTCCTGAAACCAGTCCCTGAGGATATCGATCTTGTCCGCCATACGCGTGACCTTTGCGAAGTTGGACCCTGAGAGGTTCAGCGAGCGGCCGGATGCGGTCTGGCGCAAGGCGCGTCAAACATCACCCGGTCGCGTGACACTGAACCCCTTAAGCCAGCCCCGCGGGGTGCCGGGCATAGGCCGACCCTAGGGCGCGAAGGTTGCGAAATGCTGAAAGCCGTAAGGGGAAGGTGCAGGTTTCTGTTGCCAGGTACCTGCGAACCCCGCCTTACGCGGCTAAGCGCAAGGGCTTAGTTTCGGCAACTCGAACTGCTTACGCAGCCAGAGCCATAGCCGGAGCACGGTTGTTATTGGCAACTGTACATTTTGGACCGATAACGGTGGTACCTCACCGAGACAAAGCAAACCCCTTTAGGCGTTCGTCGATCCTGTTTCGACCCCATGACCCGCCAATACGGGGTTTGGTGGAGTCGCCGGGTACCGCCCCCGGGTCCGATCCGATTATTACGAGCGCGTTTATGTCCATAGACCGGGCGAACCCGGACAGGTCGAATATAGGCGGCGCACCGATCCCCCGCAAGGGCGCTGCATGGTGCGCCTATTCTTCTTCCTCGTCCGGCTGCAACATCACCAACTCGCCCGCCGTTTCCAGATCACGGATCGCCAGCACCAGCGCGGTCTGCGCGGCCTCGACCTCTTTCTCCTTGAAGCGGCCCGCAGCCGCGATGTCTTCGCGCAAGGTCGCCGCCAGGCGTTGCGACATGTTGGCGAGGATGAATTCCGCCGCCTCCGCCGCGTCGCCGCTGGCCCCGCCAAGGGCCTTGACCAAAATGTTCTGCTCCACCCCTTTGAGGATCTTCGGTACGTCGCGGGCCAGGATGCGGGCGGGAATGTGGGCGAAGGTGAATATCGTCTTGCGGACCTGATCGGCCAGTCCCTTGTCGTCCTCCTCCATCCCGCGCAACACCTCATCCCGCGTCGCGGCGGGCGAGAAGTTCAGGATCGCGCCCACCCGGTCCACCGGGCTGCCCTCGAAAACCGGGGTTTTCACCGCCTCGATCTGGCTGACCAGTGAAAGGCCGATCCTGCGCACCGTCTCGGCCTCGATATGGCCAGTCTTCGACATGGAAAGTGCGATGCGGCGGGCCTTGTCGCCCGGCAACCGGCCCAAAATCTCTGCCGCGCGCGGCACGGCGATCTTGGACAGAATCACCGCGGCCACTTCGATGCTTTCCTCCGTTACCATCGGCAACAGCCGCTCGACCTCCACCCCGCGCAGCTTTTCCCAGGGGTCGATCTTCGAGGAGGCCCCAGCCAGACGCCTGAGGCGACTTGCGGCATTGGCCGAAATGTGGCCGTCGAGAATTTTCAGCGCGCCGTCAATGCCGCCGGGAAAGGACAGGCCAACCTGTTCCAGCGTTGTGCAAAATTCCTCCACGACCGCCGCAAGCGTATCGCGGTCGATGGTCTGCATCATGCCGATCTGTTCGGTCAGCGCCGCTTGCAGATGGTCGGGCAGACCGGCCAGCGACAGATCCGCGCCCTCCGCCAGCAGCAGCCGCACGATGACCGCCGCCTTCTGCCGCCCGGTCAGGGCGCGGCGGGGCAAGAACACTTCCGATCCGGCCAAAGGGGCGGATCGTCCAAGGGGGGCAACAACCGACATTTCGACCTGCGCTACTTATCCGCGCCGAGGTTCGCAAATGCCGGTTAAGGCGGGGTTACGGTCGAACCGTCCGTCAGCTTTGCAGCGGGATGCAGCTTGCGGATTTCGCATCCCAGACCTGACCTTCGGCGCAGGATATCTGCGCTGTCTCCTCGCCGCTGTGGCAACCACCGGGACCGGCGAAAGCCGGGCCTGCGGCTGATATCAGGGCCAGTGCAAGAACAGCAAAGCGCATTCCGTCCTCCTGTCAGTAGTTATAGGTCGTTCCGGTCGCGATCGCCTGCCGCAGGGCGGTTTCGGGCCAGCTTCCCACGCCGCCGCGTCGGACGATCTGGTCCAGTTCCGCGCTGGCGAGTTCCATCTCGTTCATCTCCACATAGGCCTGCCCCAGATAGGAGCGGGTCAGAAGATTGTCGGGGTTCTGGGTCAGCGCCGCCTGATAATAGGCAAGGCCCGCCTCGACATCCCCGGCCCTGCGGCTTGCAAATCCCATATAGGTCAGGACGCGGTCCGTCTCGCCCTCGGTCATTGCCGAAAGAACGACCAGCGCATCATCGGGCCGCCCGGCATAGGCAAGTTCGCGCGCCGCCTGAAAGAGCGTGTCATTGTCCAGTTGGCCGGACTGGGCATCGACGCATTTTTGCGTCTTTTCATCCCAGACCTCGGACTTCTTGCATTTCGTGGTGGTTTCGGTCGGTTCCGGCGGGGCGTCGCTGCCACTGCCCGCCGCAAAGGCGAGGCCGGGCAAGGCAAGCCCGACGATCAGAGCGAACTGGGTCAGATAGGACATGAGGGTGCCTCCGCGTTTCCTGGAGGCAGTCTGACCCGCAGGCCCGGTTCGGGCAAATCACAATCGCACGATGGGCGGGGGCGGGCGTCCCGACGCCTGTACCGACAGATGCCAGACGTTTGCCAGACGCAAACCAGACGCTGTGCAGTCCCAGATCGTTTCGTCCCCGGTGCGCCGTGGTCAGCCGCCGAACACCCGCCGGAAGATCGTGTCGACATGTTTGGTGTGATAGCCAAGGTCGA
>DAORUY010000155.1:0-7097 GCA_035433445.1 Paracoccaceae bacterium | reverse complement strand
TATCCCAGAACGGCTAAACGCCACACATTCCATGCTGATCGTCGCCAGCGAACTTGACCCTGCATCTCGCCGAATCGTGGAATATTTGTCCGAAGAGCATGGGGTGGCAATCAACACGGTCTTCTTCAACGTGTTCGAAGCAGATGGGCGCGAATGGCTGACCACCGGTTTTCTTCTGGATCAGGAAGCGGTCGAGGAACGATCCGAACGCAAGGTTCGCGCCCCGTGGTCTGGCTACTTCTTCGTGAATGCGGGCCTCGGCGATCATCGCTCATGGACCGACATGCGCCGTTATGGCTTCATCTCCGCTGGGGGCGGGGAGTTCTACACGAAGCGGCTACAGCAGTTGAGCGTGGGCGATGAGGTCTTCGTCTATGACAAAGGCAACGGCTACATTGGCTATGGCGTTGTGACCGGCGAAACGCAGCCAGCCGCAGATTTTCTGACTTCGGAAGGACCGCTTTTCGATCAGCCCCTGGCTGAGCCACGCATCAAGCGGCCCGGTGAGCCCGCAGAACACGCCGAACATGTGGTGGGAATAGGCTGGAAGAAGACCGTCGAGACCAACCACGCTAAACGGTTTAAAGGCGCTTTCGCCAACCAGAACATCGTCTGCAAGTTAAGAGATCAGGCGACCGTCGACTTCTTGATTGAGGAGTTCAACGTTGTCAGGAGGGACTAGGCGCGCCTACGCAAGCTATGTTCACGCATGGCACTGCTCCTCCAGAGTCACAGAAGCACTTCTGGGATGTAGGGTTCTACGTGGGGTGAATTTAAGAAAATCAAATAAAAGTTAATATTTTCAATGGTAAGTGGCGGAGGAGGTGGGATTCGAACCCACGGTAGGCTTTCACCTACGTCGGTTTTCAAGACCGGTGCGTTAAACCACTCCGCCACTCCTCCGACCTGTGCGGCTTAGACGTCCCGAAGCGATTCTGAAAGTGCCCGATGACGGCAAAGTGAGCGGCCGCAGGCAGGCCGGATTTTGCCATCGCGCAGCCGGTGGCTTTTCTTGTGGGGGTGGCTGGGATAAAGTGCACCGCGAAGCGCGGGTAAACGCGCCGGAAGATGGGCAGATCAGGGCGGGCGGCGACAGGATCGCGGCCCGGTTTGGTATGCAAAAGCAGAGGCAGAACCAGACGCAGTGGCCCGCTTTTTCGGGCCGCAGGCGCGGAAAGGGGCGGGAATGAGGGAACTGAAGGCGGGTCAGGGCGCAAGGACACTGACAGTCGGTCTGGGCATGATTTTGGTCTTGTCGGCCTGTCAGATGAGCTTGCCGAAATTCGGTAAGAAATCGGCAGGCGGCGAAGGCGCCGTGGAAACCGCGGTGCCCGGCAATTCCGCCGCAGCCGCCCCGGCAGGGGCCGAACGCGATGTCGAAGCGCCCGAGGTTTTCAAGAAAACCGAAAAGGGGCTTTGGGATGGCAGGCCGTCGCTGGGCGGCGTCTGGGTTGCCCATGCCTCGGTCACTGATCCTGAACGGGTCATCATCCGCAACCCCGCCAACGGCAAATCAGTGATCGGTGCGCTCTTCCGCCGGGAATTCGACAATCCCGGACCGAGCCTGCAACTTTCCTCCGACGCGGCCGAAGCGCTGGGGCTTCTGGCGGGCCAGCCGACAACCATTGATGTCGTGGCGCTGAAGCGGGTGGAAGCCCCCGCTCCGGTACCTGCTCCTGCAGCGGTTGCCGCGCCCGCCGTCACCACAAAACCGCTCGACCCGGCGGCCAAACCCGGAAAACCCGGCAAGCCTGCTGCGGCCGACCCTGCCCCGGTCGTGGCGACCGCCGCCGCGGCGATCGACAAGGCGGCGGCCAAGGGGGCTGGCACGAAACCTGCCGCCGCTGCCCCTGCTCCGGCCCCGGCGCCCGCAACCGCCGCACCTGCGGGCACCATCCGCCAGGCCTATGTCCAGATTGGCATCTTCAGCGTCGAGGCCAACGCCAAGAAGGCCGCCGCCCAGATGCAGAAGGCCGGCATGACCGCGACGGTGAAGGCCGACACAAGCCAGGGCAAGAGCTTCTGGCGCGTGATCGTCGGCCCGGCCGCCTCCGTCGCCGACCGCGCTGCTCTGGTCGCCAAGGTCAAGGGCCTAGGCTATCCTGACGCCTACCCGGTGTCCAAGTAAGCCTGAACGACAAGGAAACGAAGGTTATGCGCAGAGTGACTTTCCATCTTGGCCTGATGGTCGCCCTTCTTCTGGGGGTGCTGTCACCTGCCCATGCCTTCGACACCAACGCCCGCGCCGCCTGGGTCTATGACCTTACGACGAACACGGTGCTTTTGGAAAAGAACGCGCACGAGCCGATGCCACCGGCCTCCATGTCGAAACTGATGACCATCAACATGCTCTTTGAGGCGCTGCGCGACGGGCGAGTGAAGCTCGAAGACAGGTTCGCCGTCTCCTCTCATGCCAAGTCCATGGAAGGGTCGACCATGTTCCTGAATGAACAGGACAGGCCTACGGTCGATGAGCTGATCAAGGGCATGATTGTCCTTTCAGGCAATGACGCCTGCGTGGCGGTGGCCGAAGGGCTGGCCGGAACAGAGGCAGAGTTTGCCAACAAGATGAATGCCCGTGCGCAGGCGCTTGGCATGGCGGATTCGCATTTCGCCAACGCGTCCGGCTGGCCCGACCCCAATCACCGGATGAGCATGCACGATCTGGGCATTCTCGCCGTGCGGCTGATCACCGACTTTCCCGAATATTATCCCTATTTCGCCCTGACCGAATTTCCCTATGACGGTCGTTCGCCCGACAACCGCTTCAACCGCAATCCGCTTTTGAAGATGAACATCGGGGCGGACGGGCTGAAAACCGGCCATACGAGCGAAGCGGGTTACGGCCTTGTCGGCTCTGCCGTGCAGAACGGCCGGCGGATCGTTTTCGTGATCTCGGGTCTTGAGACTGAAAAGGCCCGTGCCGAGGAAGCCCAGCGCCTCGCCGACTGGGCCTTTCGCGAGTTCATTCAAAAGACCGTCGCCAAGAAGGGTCAGAAGATCACTGATGCGCCGGTCTGGATGGGGTCGGTCAAGTCGGTGGGACTGGTCGTTGGCGAAGACATGACGCTCCTTCTGCCCTCTCTCGCGCAGGGCAGCCTGAAGGCCGAGGTCCGGTATAACGGCCCGCTGAACGCGCCTTTCGCGGCAGGAACCAAGCTTGCTGATCTGGTGATCGACATCCCCGGCCATAATCCCGTAACGGTGCCGCTGGTCGCCGAACAGGACGTGGCTGCCGGGGGCTTCACCACCCGCGTCGGTACCGCCTTTCGTCAGGTCTCCGGCCGCCTGATCGCCGAACTGGGCAGCTAGAGCGCATGTTCATCACCTTCGAAGGGATCGATGGTTCGGGCAAAAGCACGCAAGCCCGGCTTCTGGCCGAGACCCTGCGCGCCGATGGGCTCGAAACCATCTTGACCCGCGAACCTGGCGGCAGTCCGGGGGCCGAGGAAATCCGCCGCCTGGTGCTTGAAGGCGACCCGGATCGCTGGTCTGCGGAAACCGAAATCCTGCTCTTCACCGCCGCGCGACGGGATCATCTGGAACGCACGATCGAACCGGCGCTTGTGGCGGGCAAGATCGTGGTCTCCGATCGTTTCGCCGATTCAACCCGCATGTATCAGGGTCTGTCGCGGGGCGATCTGCGCACCACGGTCGACCAGTTGCACAAGCTGATGATCGGGCGCGAACCTGACCTTACCTTCCTGATCGACATGGACCCCGAACAGGGTCTGGCGCGCGCCAAGGCGCGGCAGGGTCATGAAGAACGCTTTGAAGACATGGGCCTTGACCTGCAACGACAGATGCGCGCGGGCTTTCTGGCGCTGGCGCGCGAGTTTCGCCTGCGTTTCCGCGTGATCGACGGCACCCGCGCACCCGATGTCATCGCCGCCGAAATCGCCTCGGTCGCCCGTTCCGCGCTGGCCGCGCCAGACTATGACTGACGACAGCCTTCCCGAACCCGACCGGATCGAGGGCGCGCCCCATCCGCGCGAAACGCTTGCGCTCTTTGGTCAGCAGGCGGCCGAGGCGACCTTTCTGGACGCTTACGCAACGGGCAGGCTGCATCACGGCTGGCTTCTGACCGGGCCGCGGGGGGTGGGCAAGGCGACGCTTGCATGGCGCATCGCGCGCTTCCTTCTGGCCACGCCCCCGGCCGAGGGGGGCGGGCTTTTCGGCGATCCGCCGCCACCGCCCGACACGCTCGCCATCGGCTCCGACCATCCGGTCGCCCGCCGGATGATGGCCGGCGCAGAGCCGGGCCTTTTCGTCTTGCGCCGCGGTCCGAACGACAAGGGCGACCGGCTGTCGGCCGACATCCGCGTTGACGAAGTGCGCAAACTGAAAGGTTTCCTGCATCTGTCTGCCGCTGACGGCGGCCGCAGGGTGGTGATCGTCGATGCGGCAGACGAGCTGAACGTCGCTGCCGCCAACGCGCTTCTGAAACTGCTGGAAGAACCACCAGCTGGCGCGACCCTTCTTCTGATCTCGCACCAGCCCTCCGGCCTTCTGCCCACGATCCGCTCGCGCTGCCGCGAGTTGCGCCTTTCGCCCCTGTCGCCCGACGATCTGGCGCAGGCGCTCAATCAGGCGGGGGCAGGCGCGGACGACAGTGCCGCCCTTGCCGTTCTTGCCACCGGATCGGCGGGCGAAGCCATCCGGCTGTCGAACCTCGACGGGCTGCGCACCTATGCCCGCATCGTCGCACTTTTCGCCAGCCTGCCGCGCCTTGACCGGCAGGCGGCGCTGGCGTTGGCCGACAGCGCCGCCCAGCGCGGCGCGGGGGAAAGCCGTCTGGGTCTGATCCTGATGCTGATGGACCTTTTCCTGTCCCGTCTTGCCCGTTCCGGGATCGTCGGCGCCCAAGGGGCCGAAGCCGCACCGGGCGAGGCCGCGCTTTTCGCCCGCCTTTGCCCTTCGCCCCGCGCCGCCCGCATCTGGGCCAACCTCCATCAGACCCTTGGCGCGCGCGCCCGCCACGGTCAGGCGGTCAACCTTGACCCCGCTGCACTTCTTCTCGATATGATCTTCCGCATTGATCAGACGGCAAGCCAGCTTGCCCTCTCGGAAGCATGAACATGACCGACACACCCGTTATCACCGACAGCCACTGCCATCTGGACTTCCCCGATTTCGACGGCGAACTGCCTGCGATCCTCGCCCGCGCCCACGCCGCCGGGGTGCGCCGCATGGTCACGATCTGCACAAAGCTGAAAAACGAACCCACAGTCCGCGCCATCGCCGAAGCGCACGAAGGCGTCTTCTACGCCGCAGGCATCCACCCGATGAGCGCCGCCGAAACGCCGCTCGTGACCGTCGATCAGCTTGTGGCTTTTGCCCGCCATCCGAAATTCGTGGGCATCGGCGAGACCGGCCTTGATTACCATTACACCGCCGAAACCAAGGCGATCCAGCAGGCCAGCCTGCGCATCCATATCGAAGCGGCCCGCCAGACGGGTCTGCCCTTGATCATCCATGCCCGTGCGGCGGACGACGACATGGCCCGCATCCTGACGGACGAACATCGCGCGGGCGCCTATTCTTGCGTGATGCACTGCTTTTCGTCCTCTGCCGAACTGGCGCAGGCGGCACTCGGCCTTGGCTTTTATCTCTCCATGTCCGGTATCGCCGCCTTCCCCAAAAGCCAGGAGTTGCGGGATATCTTCGCCGCCGCGCCGCTGGACCGCATCTTGCTGGAAACCGACGCGCCCTATCTGGCCCCCCCACCCCATCGCGGCAAAAGGAACGAACCGGCCTATACGGCCTTTACCGCAAAGGTCGGTGCCGACATCTTCGGCCTTTCGCCCACCCAGTTCGCCGCCGCGACAGAGGCCAACTTCGACCGGCTTTTCACCCGCGCCGCGCGCGCCGCACAGGCGGCCTGAATGGCGACCCTGCGCTTCACCATCCTCGGGTGCGGATCATCGGGCGGTGT
Source organism: Paracoccaceae bacterium (assembly GCA_035433445.1). Taxonomy (GTDB): domain Bacteria; phylum Pseudomonadota; class Alphaproteobacteria; order Rhodobacterales; family Rhodobacteraceae; genus TMP-24. The sequence continues at coordinate 1,162 of DAORUY010000155.1, read as the reverse complement.
GCCGCGCATCGGCAATCAATGGGGCGACTGCGACCCCTCCAACCCCAAGAACCGCCGCAGCCGCTGTTCGATGCTGGTCGAGCGGGTAACGGACGCGGGCATCACCCGTGTCCTGATTGACACCTCGCCCGACATGCGTGCCCAGCTTCTGGCGGCCAATGTGGCGGCGCTTGACGCAGTCGCCTACACCCATTCCCACGCCGATCATGTCCACGGCATCGACGATCTGCGCCAGATCGTCATCCACACCCGCCGTCGCCTGCCCGTCTGGGCCGACATGCCTACGCAAGAGGCGCTGTTCGCCCGCTTCGGATACGCTTTCGTGCAACCCGAAGGATCGTCCTACCCGCCAATCTGCGACATGCACACGATCAAGGGGCCGTTCACCCTGTCCGGCGCCGGGGGCGACATCACCCTCCTGCCCTTCCATGTCCAGCACGGCGATATCGAGGCACTGGGCTTCCGCATCGGCGGTCTTGCCTACCTGCCCGATGTCTCCGCCATTCCTGACGAGGTCTGGCCGCATCTGGAACATCTGGACTGCTGGGTGCTGGACGCGCTTCGCCGCAAGCCGCACCCGACGCACGCCCATCTGGCACGGTCGCTCGAATGGATCGCGCGCATGGCCCCCAAACGCGCAGTCCTGACCAACATGCACAATGACCTGGACCATACCGCGGTAGAGGCTGAAACCCCTGATCACGTGAATGCCGCCTACGATGGCATGGTGATCGAGCTTTCCGCCTGACATGCAGGCGCTGATCGAAGTCATCCTTCCGGTCTTTCTGGTGATGGGTGCCGGCTATCTGGTGGTGCGCGTCGGGCTTTTTGGCGAAGCCGCCGTCGACGGGCTGATGCGGTTCGCGCAGAACTTCGCGGTGCCCTGCGTCCTTTTCACTGGCGTCGCGCAACTTGACCTCGCCTCGGCCTTTCAGCCGCGCCTGTTCCTCAGCTTCTACATCGCCGCCTTCACCAGCTTTGCGGTCGGCGCTTTGGGCGCCCGCCTGCTCTTTGCCCGCTCCGGCCCCGATGCTGTCGCCATTGGCTTTTGCTGTCTCTTTTCCAACTCGCTGCTGCTCGGCCTGCCGATCATGGAACGTGCCTATGGCACGGCCGCCCTGTCGGGCAATTACGCGATCATCTCTATCCATGCGCCGCTTCT
>DAORUY010000154.1:0-7106 GCA_035433445.1 Paracoccaceae bacterium | reverse complement strand
CACCAACCCCGGCGCGCCATCCGGGCCGTTGAACAAGATCGCCTCAGGCGGTGAATTGTCGCGCTTCCTTCTGGCGCTCAAGGTCTGTCTGGCGCGCGGTGGCGAGGCGCTGACGATCATCTTTGACGAGATTGACCGGGGCGTCGGCGGGGCCACGGCCGATGCCGTGGGCCGCCGCCTAGCGCGGCTGGCCGAAAGCGCGCAAATTCTGGTCGTGACCCATTCCCCGCAGGTCGCGGCGCGGGGCGGCCATCATTGGCGCGTGGAAAAACGGGTAGTGGGCGGGATGACCACCTCGACCGTGGTGCCGCTCGATGAGGGACAACGGGTGGACGAACTTGCCCGGATGCTGGCCGGTGAAATCGTGACCGATGCCGCCCGCGATGCTGCGCGTGCGCTTCTGACTGCCTGAACTACAGCGGCGCGCAGGCGCCTTCCAGCCAAAGGCGAGTGCTTTCCGACAGGCGGGGGCCAATCAACTCCAGCACCTGCTTGTGATATTCATTCAGCCAGTCCAGTTCCGCACGGGTCAGAAGGCCGGTTGAAATCAGCCGCCGGTCGATGGGCACGAAGGTCAGGGTGCGAAAGCGCAGCATCTCTCGCTCCGCATCGCCACCCGTCGGCACCTCGGCCTTTTCGACAAGGATAAGGTTTTCAATGCGAATGCCGAATGCCCCTTCGCGGTAATATCCCGGCTCATTCGACAGGATCATCCCCTCTTCCAGCGGCACATCATAGCGTCGCGACAGGCCGGCCGGACCTTCATGAACCGAAAGATAGGCGCCCACCCCATGCCCAGTGCCATGGTTATAGTCCTGATGGGCAAGCCACAGCGGATAGCGGGCAATCGCGTCCAGATGGCTGCCCGCCACGCCCTTGGGCCAGCGAAGGCGCGACATGGCGATCATGCCTTGCAGAACGCGGGTGAAACAATCGCGCTCCTCCGCGCCAGGCGTGCCGACGGCTATCGTTCGAGTGATGTCGGTCGTGCCGTCCACATATTGGCCGCCCGAATCGATCACCACGATCTCGCCCTCGCGGAAGGGCCGGTCACTGTCCGTGCTGACCCGATAATGCATGATCGCGCCATTCGGACCAGCCCCGCAGATCGTCTCGAAGCTGATGTCCTTAAGGGCATTGGTCGCGCGCCGGAAACCTTCCAGTGCGGTGACAGCGCGGATTTCGGTCATGCCGCCCTTCGGGTTTTCGCGGTCGAGCCAGGCCAGAAATTTGACCATCGCAGCCCCGTCGCGCAGATGCGCCTGCGCCATCCCCTCGATTTCCGCCGGGTTCTTGCGCGCCTTGGGCAGAAGGCAGGGATCGGCGTCCCAGGCAATCGGGGTCCCGGCGCCTTCCAATGCCTGGGCAACCGCAATCGGCGCTGTCGCCTGATCGACCCGCACCGGGCCGGTCAATGCCTTCAAGGACTCCTCGAACGCTTCCGGCGGATGAAGACGCACCTCCGGCCCCAGATGGGTCCGCACCTCCGCCGACAGTTTCGCAGGCGCGATGAAAAGATCCAGGCTGGCATCGGCCCGCAAGATCCCCAGACATTGCACCACGGGATTGCGGGCGATATCCGCCCCCCGAATGTTCAAAAGCCACGAGAGGCTGTCGGGAAGCGTCAGGACTGCCGCACCTTGCCCGGCCTGCCGCATCGCTTCGGCCAACCGGGCCCGCTTGCTGCCCGCAGATTCGCCCGCATGTTCGATGGGCTGCACAGCGACCGGGCCAAGCGGTGGGGCCGGACGGTCGGCCCAGATCTGGTCGATGGAATTTCCCGACGGCAGCAGGCGCACATTCTTCGGCGTCAGCACCGCCTCCAGCTCGGCAATCTCTCGCTTGGTATGCAGCCAGGGATCATAGGCAATCGTGCTCCCATCCGGCAGCGCGTCCGCGATCCAGTCCCCGGCTTTCACCTCCGGCCAGGGCACAGGCGTGAAATGCTGAAGGTCGACCTGTGACTTGACCTGCGTGCGGTAGCGACCATCGATGAAGACGCCGGCGATCTCCGGCAGCACCACGCAAAAGCCCGCCGATCCTGTGAATCCCGTCAGCCATTGCAACCGCTCGTCCGCAGGCGCGACATATTCGCCCTGATGCACGTCGGCGCGCGGAACGATGAAGCCCTGCACGCCCGCCGCGGCCAGAGCCGCGCGCAAGCGTGCGAGACGCTCTGCCCCGAACTCCGGATGCGCGGTCACTTCAAAGCTTTGAAACATGGCATTCCCATTTTCTGTCGGTAAGTATCCTCGGGGGAGCGCGAGGGGGGCGAGCCCCCCTCGCTCCGGTCGGCCTGGCGCAGCCCGGACGATATCAGGCCACGCGCTTCAGGCCCAGCGAGCGCGCCCGTGCCCGCGGGTTGGTATCGAAAAGGCTTGCCAGCTGTTCGGTCATCGCCCCCGCCAGCTGCTCCACATCGGTGATGGTGACGGCGCGCTGATAATAGCGGGTCACGTCATGGCCGATGCCGATGGCAATGAGCTCGACCAGCTTCTTCTTTTCGACCATCGCAATCACATCGCGCAGGTGCTTCTCCAAAGAATTGGCCGGGTTGACCGACAAAGTGCTGTCATCGACCGGTGCACCATCGGAAATCACCATTAGGATCTTGCGCTGTTCCCGCCGGTGGACCATCCGCCGATGCGCCCATTCCAGCGCCTCGCCGTCGATGTTTTCCTTCAGCAGGCCCTCTTTCATCATCAGCCCAAGATTGGGCCGCGACCGCCGCCAGGGCGCATCGGCGGATTTGTAGATGATATGGCGCAGGTCATTCAGCCGCCCCGGCTGCTGCGGTCGGCCCGAGGCCAGCCAGCGTTCTCGCGACTGGCCGCCCTTCCAGGCGCGGGTGGTGAAACCCAGGATCTCGACCTTGACCTGGCAGCGTTCGAGCGTGCGCGCCAGCACGTCCGCGCAGATCGCCGCGATGGAGATCGGCCGCCCGCGCATCGACCCGGAATTGTCCAAAAGCAGCGTCACGCATGTATCGCGGAACTCGGTATCCTTCTCGACCTTGAAACTCAGTGGTGTCGTTGGGTTCGCCACGACCCGCGCCAGCCGCCCGGCATCGAGCGTGCCTTCCTCCAGATCGAACTCCCAGCTGCGGTTCTGCTGGGCCTGAAGGCGGCGTTGCAGCTTGTTGGCCAGTCGGCTGACCGCGCCCTTCAACGGTTCCAGCTGCTGGTCCAGATAGGCACGCAGCCGTTCCAGTTCGGCCGGTTCCGCCAGATCTTCGGCGCGGATTTCCTCGTCGAAGTCGGTCGTATAGACCTGATAATTCGGATCGGCGTCGGAATGGGGCGCGGGCGGAGGCGGTTCCAGCGGCGCATCGGATTCGGGAAGCTCGGCCTCCTCGCCTTGCTCCATGTCCGCCATGTCGTCCATCGTGACCTTGGACTGGCTCGGGTCGTCTTGGTCTTCTTGCGACCGCTCGGGGCTGGCCTCTTCCTCCTCCGACTGGCTGTCATCCTGGCTGTCGGCGCTGTCGGGCTGGTCCTGAGCCTCCTCGCCCTGACCGTCATCTTCTTCCGATTCATCCGGGTCATCACCAAGCTGATCGCCATAACCCAGATCCTTGATGATCTGGCGGGCAAGGCGGGCGAAAGCCGCCTGATCAGACAAAGCTTCGCCAATATGGTCAAGGGCACCTGCCGCCTGCCCCTCGATGAAGGGACGCCACAGGTCCATCACATGACCGGCCCCGCCCGGCATCGGCCGCCCGGTGGCCAGATGGCGCACCAGATAACCGGCAGCTTGCGCCAGCGGCGCCTCCTGCGCGGTGCGGATCTGGCTATAGCCGCGCCGTTCGGCCTCGTTGGCGATCTTGGCGTCGATATTGCCCAGCGTGCCCGGCATGTCGCGCGCGCCCACCGCCTCGCAGCGCGCGGTTTCCATCGCGTCGTAAAGATCGCGCGCCATCTGGCCCTGCGGCAGATATTTCGCGGCCACCCCGTCGTCGTGATAACGACGACGAAGCGCGAAAGCATCGGCCGTCCCCCGCGCGATCAGCACCTCGTCGCGTGTCAACCGGCGACTGACCTGCGGCAGGCGCATCGTGTCGCCGGTCATACCGGGCGGATCGACCGAATAGGTGACGGTCAACTCCGGCTCGTCCGCCATGGTGCGGGTCGCCTCGGCCAGCGCCTTCTTGAAGGGGTCCGCGGGGTTGTCGGAACGTTGGGTCATCACAGAACTCATTTTGCTGGTCCAGCAGCCACTTCGCCGATCAGGATGCGCTGAATTCCTCTGCGATCTGCCAGCACATCTTGCCATAGCCAGTCATATATTCGTCTCGATCGATCGGCTCCTCGCCGTCCGTCAAAACGGGCGGTAGTCCCGAGGCATAGGGCAGAGCCTCCGCAAACACCCGCGCAATTTCCGCCGCATAGGCTGCGTCATCAAGCGCGGGAAAGCTCGGGTTGGCCGCAGTTACCCACTCCTGATGCACGGTCGCGCGGATCCTGTGCCAGAGCTCCTTATCTCTGTCGGGAAATGCGGGAGAGTAAGACTCTCCGGAGAGGAGCCGTGCGGTTTCTTGCGCCTGAAGGAAGCCGATACACTCGGCAACCTCTTCGTCCATCACGACCAAGGCCGTGGCAGCGTGGGCCGAGGTGAGGGTGAACAGAAGGGGAAGTATCGTGCTGCGCATCACCGAATACTCTGGCTGGCCGCGCTTTCCGGCAGCTCCTCGTCGAAGCAGCGCTGGTAGAATTCCGCGACCGTCTGGCGTTCCAGCTCGTCGCATTTGTTCAGGAAGGTCAGACGGAAGGCATAGCCGACATTGCGGAAGATCTCGGTGTTCTGCGCCCAGTTCAGGACCGTGCGCGGCGACATGACGGTGGACAGATCGCCATTCATGAAGGCGGTCCGTGTCAGGTCGGCAACCGTCACCATCTGGCCAATCGTCTTGCGGCCCTTTTCGGTATTGTAGTGGGGCGATTTGGCCAGAACGATTGCGGCTTCGGCATCGTGGCTCAGATAGTTCAGCGTCGCTACCAGCGACCAGCGATCCATCTGCGCCTGGTTGATCTGCTGGACACCATGGTAAAGACCGGTCGTATCGCCCAGACCCACAGTGTTCGCCGTCGCAAACAGCCGGAAGGACGGATGGGGGGTGATGATTTCGTTCTGGTCCAGAAGCGTCAGCTTGCCGTCATGCTCCAATACACGCTGGATCACGAACATCACGTCCGCGCGGCCCGCGTCATATTCGTCGAAGACGATGGCGACGGGGTTGCGCAAGGCCCAGGGCAGGATGCCTTCGTGGAATTCCGTCACCTGCTTGCCATCGCGCAGCTTGATTGCATCCTTGCCGATCAGGTCGATCCGGCTGATGTGACTGTCGAGGTTCACCCGCACCGTCGGCCAGTTCAGCCGCGCGCCGACCTGTTCGATGTGGGTCGATTTGCCGGTGCCATGATAGCCCTGGATCATCACCCGGCGGTTATAGGCGAAACCGGCGAGAATGGCCAAAGTCGTATCGGGGTCGAACTTGTAGGTCGTATCAATTTCCGGCACGCGGTCGGTGCGGTCTGCGAACCCCTTGACCTTCATTTCGGTGTCGATCCCGAAGACCTCCCGCACGGAGATTTCTTCGGTGGGTTTCACGTTCTGATCCAGCATTCCGTCCGCCATCGCAAGGGGCCGGGAAAGCCCGGCAAATGAACCCCTGATTGATGAACGAGAATCCGGGGGGGTGCAAGGCCGCAAGGGCGGCATTCGCAGGCGAATTGCGACCCGTGGGCCAGTTGAATTGTACCCCATACACACAGAGCTTTTACTCGTCCGTGATCCAAACTCTGCCATCATCAGCCTCGCAGAAGAGGGAGATCGGGATGACACGGCGCGGACTGTTCGGGTTGGGGGGCAGCTTGCTCGCCCTTGGGTGGGTCGTCCAGGCGCGGGCGGAGGAGAGTTTCGAGGTCGTGAAGTCCGACGCGGAATGGCGCGCCACACTGACGCCTGCGCAGTACGCTGTCCTGCGCGAGGAAGACACCGAGCGCGCGGGGTCGAGCCCGCTGAACGACGAACATCGCAAGGGCACGTTCTTCTGTGCGGGCTGCGATTTGCCGCTTTATTCCTCCGAGGCCAAATATGAAAGCGGCACGGGATGGCCGTCGTTTTTTGAGCCCCTCCCCAACGCGGTGGCTACTCGACCGGACTGGGGCATCCTTGGCAAGAGAACCGAGGTGCATTGCCGCCGCTGCGGCGGGCATCTGGGCCATGTCTTCAGTGACGGGCCCGCGCCGACCGGCAAACGCTACTGCATGAACGGGCTGGCGCTGGTCTTCCGCGTCGCGTGATGCCTATTCCTTGAAGTTGCGGCTGTCCTTGATCTGGTCCCAGGCCCAGACGACCTCTTGCAGGCGGTCTTCGTCAGAGCGGTCGCCACCGTTCATGTCGGGGTGCAGGTCTTTCACAAGGCTCTTGTACTGCTTGCGGATTTCCGGCTTCGTCCAGTTGTCCTTGGCTTCCAGAATATCCAGCGCCTTGCGTTCGGTAGGGGGCAGCTTGCGGCCCGCCGACGCCCGCCCAGGGTTCAGCGTGGCGTTCGCGCCAAGGATTTCCATCGGATCGGCGACACCAAGCCTTTGCCAGGCGCGATCTTCCTCGCCCCGTTTGCCGAAGGGTTTGGTCTCGCGGCCCCAGACCCTGTCCTTGTCGATGAATTTCTCGAACTCTTCCTCGGTCGCGCCCTGAAAGAAGTTCCATTTGAGATTGTATTCGCGCACGTGATCGCGGCAGAACCAGAAATAATCATCCAGCGTATCAGGTGACTTCGGCGCACGATACTGCCCGGCCTGCGCGCAGCCCTTATGGTCACACGGGCGCGTCGATGTTTCGAACGCACCGGACATGCCACGCTTGCCCTTCGTGCGCCGTTTTTTGTCGGACGCCGCGGAAATATCGAAACCGAAAGGATCGTCTCTGGACATGGCGCCTCGGGAAGTTTGTCTTTTCGACTCGGGGGGGCAAGTTTAGGTGTTTTGGCGGGGCTTTGAAGGGGGCAGGGTGAAAAAATGCGGCTGGCGGAAGAAATAGAGATCAAGCTGCGCGCCTTTTTTTCTCTGTACGAATTGGTGGTGACGGACGAAAGCGAAAAACAT
>DAORUY010000153.1:0-7144 GCA_035433445.1 Paracoccaceae bacterium | reverse complement strand
AAATGCTGGATGCGGGGCTGGGGCGCATGCCTGAAGAAAATGGGAAGGTAATGCAAGGCCATGATGGTCCAAGATTGCCGCCGGGGATGAGGGCAGTTCTGTAGCGCGCGCGACAGAAAGAGTCCGGCTGCGACGTTATTTGTCGTGAAGGCGCGCCAGATGTTCAACAAGCCTGTGGCGCGCCTCGGGCAGGCCGGCATGGCCTAGGTCAGCGGCAAGACGGTGTTCGAGGAAATAGCCGGTAACGGTCAGGCCGCGGCCGATGTCGCCGGGTTCGGGCACGCCATCGCCGCGCAGGCAGGCGGGCAGGGGAAGCAGCCGGTCGGCCCAATCGCCTGCGCCTGCACGTGAGACGGCCCGGCCCGTTTTCGGGCTGACGAAGGCCAGATCTTCGGTGCTGCCGGTCACGGCGCACTGACCAAGGTCAAGACCGTAGCCCATTTCCTCCAGCAGCGTGGCTTCCCACAACAGATAGTCAACCGCCCAATCCTCCTGCGGTCCAAGCCGGTCAAGGAGGATCTGGGTCAAGCGGTAGAGTTCGGGGTGGGGGTCGCGCTCGGGCAAGGTGACATGCAAAAGCGCGATCACCGCATTCAGCCCGGCAAGCGCCAGACGGCTTTCCAGGAGGTGGCTGCGGCTGCGCAGCGGTTCGGCCGCGAAATGGCCCATGTGATCGTCGAGCCGCGCCCGCCAGATCAGGTCAAGCTGGTTGCCGGGTTGCAGCATCGGGGCGAACCGCCGCGACTGGCCGCCGCGCATCATGCCGCCGTGGCGGCCGTGCAGGGGGGTGAAGACATCCAGGATCGCGGCGTTTTCACCATGCGGGCGGACCGCCAGAAGCAATCCTTCATCGCGCCATTCCATCGGCTGCCTGTCCTTTGGCCGGAAAGGGCGGGGGCTCTGCCCCCGCGCCCCCGGGGATATTTGAGGACAGAAAATGAAGGCAAGTCAGGTGGAAAGTCCATCCTCGTCGAGCAGTGTTTTACCGCTGCGGCTTTCCACCTCGATCACCCACAGATCAGGGTCGTTGCGGCGCTGGCGGGAGATGATCGCGTCAACCTCGGGTTCCAGCCCATCGGCCAGCGTGACCCAGGCGCGCTGACCGGTCATCAGGTCGAACGAGCGCTGGAAAGCTTGCGCCTTGCCGTCCAGCGTTGCGACCTTCACCAGAACCGCGCCGGCGGTCGGATCGCCCTTCGCGGTGACATAGGCAGGCAGGTCGGCAAGCTGCAGCCGCCTCAGATAGGCCCGCACCCAGAAGTCGGCTGTCAGCCGGGCAGCTTCGGGGCGGGCGTCAGTTGCCATCCTTCCAGTCCAGACCCATTTCGGAGAACCGTTCCTTTTCCTCAAGCCAGTTCGGGCGCACTTTGACCTGAAGGAAAAGATGCACGGGCCGTTCGAGGAAGGCCGTCAGATCGACGCGGGCCTGCTGGCCCACCGCCTTGATCGTCTCGCCGCCCTTGCCAAGGATGATGCCCTTGTGCCCGTCGCGGGCGACATAGATCACCTGGTCGATGCGGGCAGATCCGTCGGGTTTTTCCTCCCACCGTTCGGTTTCGACCGTCAGCTGGTAGGGCAGTTCTTCATGAAGCCTGAGTGTCAGCTTTTCGCGCGTCACTTCTGAGGCGATCATGCGCAATGGCAGGTCGGCGATCTGATCTTCGGGGTAAAGCCAGGGGCCTTCGGGTAGCTCGCCCGCCAGCCATTCCCGGAGATCGGCGCAGCCATAGCCCTTTTCGGCAGAGATCATGAAGGTGCGCTCGAACGGGTAGGCATCGTTCAGGCTTTGCGACAGGGCCAGCAGTTCTTCGGCCTTCACCCGGTCGATCTTGTTGATGGCAAGGGCGACGCGGCCGGTGCGTTCCTTCAACGCATCGAGGATCGAGCGGACGCCTTCGGTCAGGCCGCGGTGCGCCTCGATCAGAAGGACGACGATATCGGCGTCGGCGGCGCCGCCCCAGGCGGCGGCAACCATGGCGCGGTCAAGCCTGCGGCGGGGGCGGAAGAGGCCCGGCGTGTCGACGAAGATGATCTGGGCCTGCCCCTCCATCGCGATGCCGCGGATGCGGGCGCGGGTCGTCTGCACCTTGTGGGTGACGATGGAGACCTTGGCCCCGACCATGCGGTTCAGAAGCGTCGATTTGCCGGCATTCGGTTCGCCGATCAGGGCGACGAACCCGGCGCGGGTGGGGGTGTCAGTCATTCTGTTTCTCCATCCGCGCCAATAGCGCCTTGGCGGCGGCCTGTTCGGCCTGTCGCTTCGATCCGGCAGTGGCCCGTTCGGCCTCGCCGGTTTCCATCCGCGCCTCGACCGTGAAGATCGGCTGGTGGTCAGGCCCTTCGCGGCCGACCTGCACATAGGCGGGCGGGGGCATGGCGCGGGCCTGCGCCCATTCCTGAAGGGCGGTCTTGGCATCGCGGGCGTCGGATTCGACCGCGCTGATGCGGCTGCCCCACAGCCTGAGGATAAGGTCACGCGCCGGGCCGAAACCTGCATCGAGATAGACGGCGGCGATCAGGGCTTCGAGCGCGTCGCCCAAAAGCGCATCCTTGCGCCGCCCGCCCGACATCATCTCGGACCGGCCGAGTTTCAGCACTTCGCCCAGATCGATCTCGCGCGCGACGTCGGCACAGGTTTCCTTGCGCACCAGGGCGTTATAGCGCGGCGCAAGCTGGCCTTCGCTGGCGGCGCGGTCGGCGGAGAGGAGCGCTTCGGCCATCACCAGACCAAGCACGCGGTCGCCCAGAAATTCCAGCCGCTGATTGTCGGGCCGGGTCGGCGTGGCGATCGACGCATGGGTCAGCGCGCGCAGCAAAAGCTCGGGCCGGGTGAATTCATGGCCGATCCGGGCCGCGAAGGCCGAGAGGTCCGCGCCGAGTTTCACTCCACCGCCTTGAAGAAACGGTCGCCCCGCCAGGTCCAGAAGTAGAAGAGCGACCGGCCTGCCGAGGAGAAGAGGATGCGGTCGGCGCGGCCGATCAGATATTCGGCCGGCAACATGCCGACGCCACCCACGTCCTGCGAAAAGCGGCTGTCCATCGAATTGTCGCGGTTATCGCCCATGAAGAAATAATGTCCCTCGGGCACCGTAAAGACCGGCGTATTGTCCGCACCGTTCATGTCGGTGTTCAGCACATCATGCGCCACGCCGTTCGGCAGGGTTTCGACAAATCGTTCGTTCTGGCAGATGCCGCCCTGACCCACGGGTGCATTGGCGCAGCGCGGCAGCGACCTTTGCGAGCCTTGCGGGGTGAAGACTTCCTCGAACATGCCCGCCGGTTCCTGGGGCACCATCTCGCCATTGAGGTAGAGGCGGCCTTCCTTCATCTGCACCTTGTCGCCGGGCAGGCCGATCAGGCGCTTGATGAAATCCGCGCCGGTCGTCGGGTGGCGGAAGACCACGACATCGCCGCGTTCGGGATCGGATGCGAGGATCCGCCCGGGGATCGGGCAAAGCGCGAAGGGGCAGGAATAGCGCGAGTAACCGTAAGCCATCTTGTTGACGAAGAGAAAGTCGCCGATCAGGAGCGTATCCTTCATCGAGCCAGACGGGATCCAGAAGGGCTGGAAGAAGAGCGTGCGGAAGACGCCCGCGATGATCAGCGCCCAAAAGACGGTCCGGATCGTTTCGCCCACGCTTTCCTTGGCCTTGGTTGCCATGTTCTGTCCTGCTCTTGCGGTTTGGGGCTACATGATCGGCGCGCGGGCCGGAGTCAAGCAAACAAGGGTGTGAGCTCAAGTCTGCGGCACGGCTTCGATCACCACGAAGGCTTGCGCCCAGGGATGGTCGTCAGTCAGCGTCACATGGACGATCGCCCGGTGGTCCTGCGGTGTCATGGCCGCCAGACGTTCCGCCGCCCAGCCCGTCAGCTGCATTACGGGCTGGCCGCTTTCGAGGTTCGAGACCGCCATGTCGCGCCAGGAAATGCCCATCCGCAGGCCGGTGCCGAGCGCCTTGGAACAGGCCTCCTTCGCGGCCCAGCGTTTGGCGTAGGTCGCGGCTATGCCGTGGGGGCGGCTCGCGGCTTTGGATTGTTCGCGTTCCGTGAACACGCGGTTAAGGAACCGTTCCCCGAAACGGGCCAGCGTCGCCTCGATCCGGTCGATGTTCGCGAGGTCCGTGCCGATGCCGAGGATCATCCGGATTGCCCAAAATTCCTGTCTGTTTGCCGTATTCCAACCGTATGGCAAGCGTATGGCATCCGTCCCGACATTTGGCCAGCCTTTCGCAAGGATGGGGAAGGAGCCAAATCCTTGCAAAGGATTTGGGGCGAAGTCTTTTCAAGACTTCGGCGCGGGGAGGGTCAGGCGCGGGCGTCGTCCATCAGGCGGCGCATTTCGGCGATGGCGGGGCCAAGGCCGGTGAAGATCGCTTCGGCAATCAGGAAATGCCCGATGTTGAGTTCGCGCACCTCGGGCAGGGCGGCGATGGGGGTGACGGTGTCAAACGTCAGGCCATGACCCGCGTGAACCTCCAGCCCGAGGGAATGGGCAAGCCGGGCCCCTTCGGCCAGCGCCGCCAGTTCTGCGTCACGCTCCGCAAAGCGGCCTTCGTGATGCAGGTCGCAATAATGGCCGGTGTGGAGTTCGACGACCGCCGCGCCGATCCGGGCCGAGGCTTCGATCTGGCGTCGATCATGGCCGACGAACATAGACACGCGGATGCCCGCTTCACGCAATGGTGCGATGAAGCCGGTCAGGCGGCTCTGGTCGGAGGCGACATCAAGCCCGCCTTCGGTCGTCCGTTCCTCGCGCTTTTCGGGCACAAGGCAGATGGCGTGCGGGCGGTGGCGAAGTGCTATGGCCTGCATTTCCGCTGTGGCCGCGCATTCGAAATTCAACGGCCGCGTCAGGCTGGCCATCAGGTTTTCGATGTCGGCGTCGCGGATGTGGCGGCGGTCTTCGCGCAGATGGGCGGTGATCCCATCGGCGCCCGCCTTTTCGGCCAGCAGTGCCGCGCGCACCGGGTCGGGATAGGCGGAACCGCGGGCGTTCCTGACGGTCGCCACATGGTCGATGTTCACTCCGAGCCGCAGCCTGTGCGCCATGCTCATGTCTGATCCTCCGTCTGCGGGTCTGCGGTGCGTTCTGTGCGCCTGCGTTCCTTCTCTGCTGCTTTTTGACGTTTCTCCATCGCCTTTTCAATGCGCTCGCGCCGCTTGCGTTCGCGCAGCTTCTGATAGGCGCCGACGATCGGCAGGCTGATGTAGTAACAGATCATGCCAAAGGCGATGCCGGGGGCGATGCCGCCGACCAGATAGGGTATGAAGATGTCGCGGAAGAAGTCGGACAACCCGGTCCAGTCCGCGTGACGCGCGGTGAAGAGCGACAGCAAGTTGCCATAGATCGCCGACCAGGCGGCGGAGAAGGCGGCAAGAATTTCCTCAAAGCCAAAGCCGATGTCGCCGCCCAGCATCCAGTGGCCCAGTTCCACCGAGCCGAGCGCGATCAGCGGTGTGGTCAGCGGATTGCCGAAGAAGGTGGCCAGAAGGGATGCAAGGATATTGCCGCGCAGCGCCCAGGCAATCGCCGCCGCGCCCAGAAAATGCAGCCCGAAGAGCGGTGTGAAAGAGATGAAGACCCCAGCGAATATCCCGCGCGCAATCCGGTGCGGCGGATCGGGCAGGCGGCTGAGGCGGTGAATGACATATTGTGCCGCGCGATACCAACCGCCGCGGGGCATGAAAAATTCCGTCACAATCGTCTTGAGCGGGCGGCGGTCCCGCCGTCTGAAAACCATTTTGACCCTCTCTCAGGGCTTGCGCGACAAATCCCTTATCCGCTCCACATGCGCAACATCGCTTTCGGCTTCAAGGGCTGTCAGCAACATATGCAGATGTTCAGCGTCGCGCAGTTCGACTTCAACAATAAGACGATAAAAATCCGGTTTGCGGTCAACGAAGGTCAGATCGGAAATATTGGCTTTCTGTTCACCGATGATGGTGCAGATCCGGCCCAGGACGCCTGCGCCATTGGCGATGGTCAGATTCAGGCTGACATTGTTCGCGGCCGCATGGCGGCCCGAATGCCAGTGCAGATCGACCCAGCGCTGGGGCTGTTCTTCGAACTCGGCAAGTGCGGGGCAGTCGATGGCATGCACCACCACGCCCTGTCCGCGATAGGTGATGCCGACGATGCGTTCGCCCGGCACCGGCTGGCAGCAGTTCGCCCGGCGGAAGGACTGATCGGCGGCCAGGCCGATGACCGAGCGGTCCTTGTCGATCTCGTCGGCGGTCTGGCTGGCGAGTTCGGGGTAGATCGCCTCGATCACCTCGCGCGCGGTCAGTTCGGCACTGCCGAGGCGGGCGAGGACTTCGTTTTCATCGCTAAGGCCCAGGGTCTTGGCTGCGGTCCTGAGCGCCTTGTCGGAGGCCTTCTTGCCGACATGTTCGAACGCCACGCGGGCAAGTTCATGGCCAAGCTTGACGAACCGTTCGCGGTTTTCTTCGCGCAAGGACCGGCGGATCGCGGATTTGGCGCGGCCGGTGACGACAATGTCGATCCAGGTCGCTTGCGGGCGCTGACCGGCGGCGGTGATGACCTCGACCGACTGGCCGTTCTTGAGACGGGTCCACAGCGGCACCCGGATCCCGTCGATCTTGGCGCCGACGCAGGCATTGCCGATGCGGGTGTGGATCGCATAGGCGAAGTCGATGGGGGTCGCCCCTTTCGGCAACTGCACCACCTCGCCCTTGGGGGTGAAGCAGAAGACCTGATCGGAATACATCTCAAGCTTGACGTTTTCGAGGAATTCGTCGTGATCCTCGCCCCCGTCGAACCGTTCGGTCAGCGTCGTGATCCAGCGCGCCGGGTCGACCGCGAACGGGTTCTGGGCGCGTTGACCATCGCGATAGGACCAGTGGGCGGCGACGCCTGCCTCGGCCACTTCGTGCATCTGGCGGGTGCGGATCTGCACTTCGACCTGCTTGCCGTCGCGGCCCGAAACGGTGGTATGGATCGAGCGGTAACCGTTGGTCTTGGGCTGGCTGATATAATCCTTGAAGCGGCCCGGCACGGCATACCAGCGCTGGTGGATCACGCCGAGGATGCGGTAGCAGTCGGCCTCGTTCCGGCAGATGATGCGGAAACCGTAGATGTCGGAGAGGCGCGAGAAGGCGAGCTGCTTTTCCTGCATCTTGCGCC
>DAORUY010000152.1:0-7175 GCA_035433445.1 Paracoccaceae bacterium | reverse complement strand
CAGATCGCTGATCGGCAGGGTGGAGGTGTTGGTGGCAAAGATCGCGGTTTTTGGGATCGCAGCTTCGGCCCGGGCGGTGACATCGGCCTTGACCTTCATATCCTCGAACACGGCTTCGACCACCAGATCGACATCCGAAAGCGCTGCATAATCGGTGGTGGCATGGATACGGCCCAGAACTTCGGCCTTCTTTTCGGCCGTGACCTTGCCGCGCTTCATGCCCTTGTCGAGGATGCCTTCGGAATGAGCGCGGCCGCGGTCGGCGGCCTCTTGCGCCGCGTCGATCAGCACCACCTCGATCCCGGCGAGGGCCGCGACATAGGCAATGCCCGCGCCCATCATGCCCGCGCCCAGAATACCCACTTTCTTGACCGTCTGATCTGCGACCTTCGGGCGGTTGGCGCCTTTTTCCAGGGCTTCCTTGTTGATGAACAAGGACCGGATCATCGCAGAGGAGGAGGGGTTCATCAGCACATGGGTGAACCAGCGCGCTTCGATCCTGATTGCCGTGTCGAACGGCACCAGCGCGCCTTCATAGGCGGCCGAAAGGAGCGCCTTGGCCGCCGGGTAGACGCCCATCGTCTTGCCATTCACCATGGCCGAGGCGCCGACATAGGTCATGAACCCCGCCGGATGATAGGGGGCGCCGCCGGGCATCTTGTAGCCCTTGTCGTCCCAGGGCTTCAGCCGGTCAGCGGGCGTGGCGTTCAAAACCCATTCCTTGGCCCGCGCCAGAAGCTGATCCGGGGCCACGACCTCGTCGATGATCCCGGCGGCCTTGGCGGCCATCGGGTCCGACAGTTTACCTTCCAGCAGGAAGGGCGAGGCCGCCATCGCGCCCAGTTTGCGCACAAGCCGGGTGGTACCACCCGCGCCCGGGAAGATGCCGACAAGAATTTCCGGCAGGCCGATCTTGGCCTTGGCATTGTCGGCGGCGATGATCCGGTGGCAGGACAGCGGAATTTCGAGCCCGATGCCAAGCGCGGTGCCGGGGAGCGCCGCGACGATCGGCTTGCCGCCCTTCTTGGTCTTCAGGTCCATGCCCATCAGCTCGATCTTGCGCTCTAACCGGTGGAAATTCATGATCCCGTCGAAGAGGCCGCGCGCCGGATCGTCGCCCGCGCTTTCCTTCATCTTCGCGATGATGTTGAGATCCATCCCCCCGGCAAAATCTTTCTTGCCCGAGGTCAGGATCACGCCCTTCACGGCATCGTCCGCGATGGCGCGATCGATCAGCCCGTCAAGCTCTGCCGCGGCTTCGAGGTTCAGGACGTTCATCGACTTGGATTTGACATCCCAGGTGATGGTTGCGACGCCGTCGGCATTAAGGGCATAGGTGAAATCGCTCATCTTGTGGTCTCCTTGGGCCAGCCGGGGTAGGGGGTCGCGTCCTTGCGGGTGAAGGCGCGTTTTCCGTTCCGGCGCATATAGTGAAGGTCAATGTCGGGATAATGGGCGGCATCTTCGGGCAGGCGAGTGCCGACGATGAACAGCGTCACAGGGTCGTCCGTGTCGTTCCTGAGGCAGTGGGCGTTGGCGACGCCGCGCGGCCAGCAAGCGCAAGCGCCGGGGCCGATCCGGCGCGGCCCGTCATTTTCGATCAGCGTTGGCTGGCCGGACAGGACGTAGAGAAATTCATCCTCTTCCTCGTGCCAGTGCCTGAGGCTGGTCTGCGCGCCCGGGTACAGGATTTCGACGAAGGCGCCGAACTGGGTCAGACCACCCGCGTCCGACAGGGCGATGTCCTCGGCCCGGCCCAGATCGGACCAATGGGCAGGGTAATTGTTCCCGCAGACTTCGGCGGCCACATCGCCCGCCCGCAAAAGGTTCGGCAGGGGCTTGCCATCGAAAGGTTTGCCCCATGCGGGCGGCAGGTTCAGAAGTTCGGGTGGAAGATCACCTTCCGTCACCACCGTGCCGTCATGCGCCAGAACTTGCCAGCGCGTCGTGCCATTCACCTGCCGTCGTCCATCATGGGGATAGGTGCAGATGTCACCAGCCGCGCGCGCGCCCACGATGAACCACTGGCAGGGCACATCGGAGCGGTTGGTCAGGTGATGCGCATTCGGATCGCCCCGCCGCCAGCAGACGGCATCGCCCGGATGCAGATCGCGAAGGCCGTGATCATCCCGGAGGGTGGCGCTGCCGGACAGCATATAGAGGAATTCGTCTTCGCTGTCGTGCCAGTGGCGGTGCGACGACCATGCGCCGGGGGCCAGCGTGTCGACATAGGCGCCGAACTGGCTCAGCCCACCGGCAACCGACAGGTGCAGGGTGGACAGTCCGTTCTGGCCGCTGACCGGCGCGCTGGCTGGGTCGATGATCATCGCGGCCCCTTGAAGTCAGTGCCGTCGCGGTAGGTGAAGCGGGCCTTGCCGCCGCCCATCTCGACCCGCAGGTCGACGTCGGAATAGGTGGCGACTTCCTTTGGGGCCTTGGTGCCGATGACGAGGAATTTCGCCGGCTTGTCAGAGCGGTTGATGAAATGATGGCCGTTGCCATCGCCCGCCGGAAAGGCGGCGCAGTCACCCACGCGCATCAGATGTTCGCCCTGATCGTCGATCAAGGCGCACTCCCCTTCGGTCACCATGACGAACTCATCTTCGTTCTCGTGCCAGTGCCGCAGGCTGGACAGCGCGCCGGGTTCGAGCATCACGAGATTGACGCCATACTGCGTAAGCCCCCCGGCCTCGCCCAGACGCAGGGACGAGCGGCCCTGCATCATCGCGGCATAGGGTTCGGGGTAGATCGAGCCGGTTTTGACCGGGCATTTCGACTGGTCGATGATGGGCATGAGTTTTCCTAGCTTTCGGCCATGATCATGGCAGCCTCGTCGGGGAATTCTGCGGCCAGCGCCGCCTTCACTTCCGTCAAGATCGTACCAAGCAGGTTCCGTCCGGGCCATTCACCGGGCGGTGTAGTTTTTGCCTTGTCCGCGTCCAGACCGATGCCCCAGACCTGATCGAGCGGGCTTGCCTCGACCAGCACAGCGCCGCCGGTCTGGAAGAGCTTTCGCCTCAGCCCTTTGTTCTGGCGGAACTTTTCCAGGCTTATGCGTTGAACGATCGCGACCTTGTGGGCATCCCAAATGGCCTCGTCAAAGCCGCGCACCGTTCGCCCCAGTGCCTTTTGGCGGCCGGGTTCGGTTGCCGCGAGGATGGCCGCTGCCGCATCCTGATCTGCGAAAAGTTCGGCTTTGGCATGCATCATCGCCTGTTCGGCGCAATTGAACGACTTTCCGTCCAGCACGATGGTGCAGGTCTGCCATTGGCTGAATGGCCCGCTCCAGAAAAAGTGCCAGGACGGTTGCAAGGCTCAGACCCGTTCGATGATCGTGGCGGCACCCATGCCCGACGCGATGCAGAGCGTGGCAAGCGCGGTGCCCTTGCCGGTGCGCTCAAGCTCGTCCAGCATCGTGCCGATGATGATCGCGCCGGTGGCGCCAAGGGGATGGCCCATGGCGATCGACCCGCCGTTCGGGTTCACCTTGGAAGGATCGACATCGAAGGCCTGCATGAAGCGCAAGACGACCGAGGCGAAGGCTTCGTTCACTTCGAAAAGGTCGATGTCGCGGATCGACATGCCGCTGTCTTTCAGGATCTTTTCGGTGACGGGCACCGGTCCGGTCAGCATGATCGTCGGGTCGGTGCCGATCTTGGCGGTTGCGCGGATCTTGGCGCGGGGTGTCAGCCCGTGGGCGCGGCCAAACTCGGCATTGCCGATCAAGATTGCCGCAGCGCCGTCGACGATGCCCGATGAATTGCCCGCATGGTGGATATGGTTGATCCGCTCCAGGTGCGGATATTTCATCATCGCGATCTTGTCGAAGCCGGGCATAACCTCGCCCATACCCTTGAACGAGGGATCAAGCCGCCCAAGCGTCTGCATGTCGGTGCCGGGGCGCATATATTCATCATGCGCAAGGATCGTGAGGCCGTTTTGATCCTTCACCGGGACGATGGATTTGGCGAAGCGGTTGTCGGCCCAGGCCGCCGCCGCGCGGCGCTGGCTTTCGACGGCAAAGGCATCGGCCTGATCGCGGGTGAAGCCATATTCGGTGGCGATGATGTCGGCCGAAATGCCCTGCGGGACGAAATAGGTCTTCATGGCAAGCGAGGGGTCGACGGCAATCGCCGCCCCGTCTGAGCCCATGGCGACGCGGCCCATCATCTCGACCCCGCCGGCGATATAGGCCGACCCCGCGCCGGCCTTCACCTGATTGGCCGCAAGGTTCACCGCCTCCATTCCGCTGGCGCAGAAGCGGTTGATGGCCAGGCCGGGGATCCGTTCATCGAGGTCGGAGAGGAGGACGGCAGACCGGGCGAGGCAGCCGCCCTGTTCGCCGACCTGGGTGACGTTGCCCCAGATCACATCCTCGATCACATGGCCTTCAAGGCCGTTCCTTTCCTTGACCGCGTTCAGAAGCCGGGCAGAGAGCGCGACCGAGGTGACTTCGTGCAGCGCGCCGTCGGGGCGGCCCTTGCCGCGCGGGGTGCGGGCGGCGTCATAGATATAGGCTTCGGTCATCGGTCGGTCCTCTCCTTGCGGGTCACGCGCGATTCGCAACCTGCGTGACAACTTGGGAAGCAGTTTACCTGCGCGTCAGCTTTCTTGTCCCCTGTGACGCTGCGGCGCAAAATCAGGAACGGTCGGACGGATTGCCGGGCATGAGATCATAGGGATGTTTCCAGCCGGGCAGGGCGGCGATCCGGTCGAGCCAGCGATCAATGTGCGGCCAGTTGGCACGGTCGAAGCCGAAGGGTTCGGGATAGTAGAGGTAGGAGCAGCAGGCGAAATCCGCGATCGTGGGGTTGAGGTCGGCGACCCAGTCACGGTCCGACAGATGGTCGTTGAGGATCGCATAGGCGATCTTCAGGCGGCCTTGCTGGAAGGCAATTACCTCGGCGGGCCGTTTGGCGGGCGCGAGGAAGTTCATCAGGAAGCGCGTCGTGCCGATCTGGCCGGAAAACTTGTGATTGTCCCACATGATCCAGCGCATCACCTCGCGTTCGGCGGTCTTGCCGGTGCCACCGAATCGGCCGGTCTTTTGAACGATGTGATACTGGATGAGCGCCGATTGGGTGAGGGTAAGCCCATCATCGACCAGAACCGGCACCTCGCCCATCGGGTTGATCTTGCGGAACGGATCGGTGCGGGCCTCTCCGCCGAAGAAGTCGACATAGACGGGTTCCCAGCCATAACCCGCCAGCGTCATGGTGAGCGCGGCCTTGTAGGCATTGCCGCTTTCGCCGAAGCAATAGAGTTTCGCGGTCATGTTTTGTCCTCGTGATAGGCGGGGGTTTCACACCTCCGCGCCCCCCGTGGGGTACTTCAGCAAAGAAGAAGCGGTAACGCTTTTTTAAGCAAGCCCGAGCAGCCTGTCTTTGCGGTACAGGCTGGGGAGCCGATGACCGTCAAAGGAGAAGCCGCCCCTGTCTTCGGTTAGGAGCCATGCCGCCAGCAGGTGCGGGAAGGCAGGGGCGCACCCTTTGTGGCTTCTTCTTTGCAAAAATACCCCGATAGCGGCCGATCCGTTTGCGAGGGCTCAGGCTTTCCTGTCGTCGAGTTCGGCCTTGAAGAGCTTCAGCCGGTGACTGAGGTTGTCGGCATTCATCACTGAGCTGAAATGCTCGAAGAGGAAGGTCAGCGCCTCGTCCACAGAAATGCCGGCCTCCTCCGCGAAGCGGAAGAGGGTGCGGTGTGCGTCGTTCGTCATGGCGACTGTGAAGCGGCGGGTCAGGCGCAGACGTTTGGGCATGAGGCTTCCTTTCGGGCAGACTTGCCCGAATGTTTAGAACGCCTCGGCGGGAAGTGCCATGACCGTCGCAGCGCCGGACTGGATGCGGGCCAGATGCATTCCGGTCGCGGGCAGTTGGCGCGCCATGTAGTAGCGCCCGGTGGCCAGCTTCGTCTCGTAAAACGCCTTGTCGCCGGTGCCGCCATCAAGGGCGGCCTGCGCGGCCTTCGCCATGCGCGCCCACATCAGACCAAGGCAGACATGGCCGAAAAGATGCATGAAGTCATAGGAACCGGCCAGCGCGGCATTGGGGTCCTTCATGCCGTTTTGCATGAAGAACATGCCCGCCGCCTGAAGATCCTTCGACGCGGCTTTCAGCGGGTCGAGGAAGGGGCCTTTCAGCGCTTCGTTGCCTTCGTTTTCCTTGAGGAAGGTTTTGACCATCTCGAAGAAGGCCATCACATGCTTGCCGCCGTCCTGCGCCAGCTTGCGGCCCACGAGGTCAAGCGCCTGCACGCCGTTCGCGCCTTCGTAGATCATGGCGATCCGGGCATCGCGGACGAACTGGGACATGCCCTGTTCCTCGATATAGCCATGGCCGCCGAACACCTGCTGCGCCAGCACCGCCGAATCGAAACCCTTGTCGGTCAGGAACCCCTTGATGACCGGCGTCATGAGCGACACCAGAGCGTCGGCCTGGACGTCCCCGGCGCGATGGGCACGGTCGATCAGGAAGGCGCCCCAATAGGTCAGGGCGCGGGCACCCTCGACGAAACTCTTCTGGTCCATCAGTGCCCGGCGGATGTCGGGATGGACGATGATCGGATCGGCCGGGCCGGAGGAGTTCCTGACCCCGGTCACGTCGCGTCCCTGAAGCCGGTCCTGCGCATAGGCGACCGCTGCCTGATAGGCGGCCTCGGCCACGGCATAGCCTTGCAGGCCGACGCCCAGCCGCGCCTCGTTCATCATGGTGAACATGGCGCGCATCCCCTTGTGAAGATCGCCGAGAAGCCAGCCCTTGGCCCCGTCGTAGTTCATCACGCAGGTGGCATTGCCGTGAATGCCCATCTTTTCCTCGACCTTGCCGACGCTGACAGCATTGCGCGGTCCGAGGGAGCCGTCGGCGTCGACAAGGAATTTCGGCACGATGAACAGCGAGATGCCCTTGGTGCCCTCGCCGCCGCCCGGCGCCCTGGCCAGCACCAGATGGATGACATTCGACGCCATGTCGTGATCACCGGCCGAGATGAAGATCTTCTGTCCGGTGATGGCGTAGCTGCCATCCGCCTGCGGCTCGGCCCGGGTCCGCATCAGACCCAGATCGGTGCCGCAATGCGGCTCGGTCAGGTTCATGGTGCCGGTCCATTCGCCGGTCACCATCCTGGGCAGATAAGTCGCCTTCTGATCGTCGGAGCCATGGGCATGGATCGC
The DNA here is from genome assembly GCA_035433445.1 of Paracoccaceae bacterium. GTDB lineage: Bacteria > Pseudomonadota > Alphaproteobacteria > Rhodobacterales > Rhodobacteraceae > TMP-24. Next base: position 7 of record DAORUY010000152.1, on the reverse strand, counting down.
CGAATAG
>DAORUY010000151.1:0-7186 GCA_035433445.1 Paracoccaceae bacterium | reverse complement strand
GCGCGATTGCGGCCATCGGCCAGCGCGACATCAAGCGGCTGATGGCCTATTCGTCCATCGCCCACATGGGCTTTGCGCTTGTCGGCCTGGCAGCGGGCACGGCGACCGGGGTTCAGGCGATGCTGACCTATATGGCGATCTATGTGGCGATGAACCTTGGCACCTTCGCCTTCATCCTGTCGATGGAGCGCGACGGCCAGCCCACGGCGGATATCGAAGACCTGAACCTCTATTCCAAGGCCGAACCGGCCAAGGCGCTGGCGCTTCTGGTTCTGATGTTCTCGCTCGCCGGTGTGCCGCCGATGCTGGGCTTCTTCGCAAAGTTCGGTGTCCTGAAGGCCGCGGTCGATGCGAACATGAGCTGGCTGGCGCTTGCAGGCGCGGTCGCGTCGGTGATCGGTGCCTTCTACTATTTGCGCATCGTCTTCTACATGTATTTCGGGGCCGAACGTGCCGGGCTTCAGACCCGCATGGGGGGCCTGCAATGGGCGATGCTGATGGGGTCGGCGCTGGTGATGGTCTTGGGGGTCGTGAACCTCTTTGGCGTCGAGGGTGCGGCGGCGCTGGCTGCCGAGGCGCTTGTCCGCTGATCCTCTCGCCTGGCCGGAGGGTTATGCCCGGCATGTGCTGGCCGAAGTGGACAGCACCAATTCCGAAGCCGCGCGCCTGGCCCCCGGCCTGACGCAGCCCACCTGGATCATGGCGCGCCGCCAGACGGCGGGGCGCGGGCGGCGCGGTCGCGTCTGGATCGCGCCCGAAGGGAACTTCGCCGCGACGTTGATCTTCCGTCCCTCGGGTGATCCCTTGCAGGCGGCGCTGCGCAGCTTCGTGGCCGCCCTGGCTTTGGCCGATACGCTGGGGCTTTTGTGCGGGCCGCATGCCGCGCTTACGCTCAAATGGCCGAACGATGTGCTGCTGAACGGCGGCAAGGTCGCGGGCATTTTGCTCGAAAGTGCGGGGCAGGGCGCGGCGGTCAGCCACCTGATCATCGGTGTGGGGGTCAATCTGGTGGCCGCCCCGCCGCGCGAAGCGGTGGAGCCGGGTGCCATGCAGCCGGTGTCGGTTCTGGGCGAGACCGGGCTGATCCTGTCGCAAGATGACTTCCTTGCTGCACTCGCCGCCGCATATGCGCGCTGGGAAGCGCAATTCACGACATATGGCTTTGCGCCCATTCGCACCGCCTGGCTGAACCGCGCGGCGCGGCTGGGGCAGGTCATCGTCGCGCGTACGGTCAGCGAAACCATCGAAGGCACGTTCGAGACGATCGGCGGCGATGGCGCGCTTATCCTGAAAACCGGGGCGGGGCGCCGGGCCATACCGGCCGCGGACGTCTTTTTCTGAAAGGGCAGGGTATGCTTCTCTGTATCGACTGCGGCAATACGAACACGGTCTTTTCGGTCTGGGATGGCAGCCGGTTCATTGCCACCTGGCGTATCGCCACCCAGCATCTGCGCACAGCGGATGAGTATTTTGTCTGGCTGTCCACGCTGATCGAAGCCGCGAAGCTGGATCTGCGGATCGAGGCTGCGATCATCTCCTCGACCGTGCCGCGCGTGGTCTTCAACCTGCGCGTCCTTTGCGACCGTTATTTTGGGTGCCGCCCGCTTGTCGTGGGCCGGCCGGATTGCCGGCTTCCGGTCGCACCGCGCGTTGATCAGGGCACGACCGTCGGCCCCGACCGGCTGGTCAATACCGTGGGCGGCTTTGACCGACATGGCGGCGACCTGATCATCGTGGACTTCGGCACCGCGACGACCTTCGATGTGGTGGACAGCGACGGGGCCTATATCGGCGGGGCGATTGCGCCCGGCGTGAACCTGTCGCTTGAGGCGCTGCACATGGCCGCTGCTGCCCTTCCCCATGTCGATGTCACCAAACCGTCGCAGGTCATTGGCACCAATACGGTGGCCTGCATGCAGGCGGGTATCTATTGGGGCTATGTCGGGCTGGTGGACGGGCTCGTCCGGCAAATCCGCGCCGAACGCGGGCGCAGAATGAAGGTGATCGGCACGGGGGGCTTGGCCTCGCTCTTCGATCAGGGCACAGAGGTGTTCGACGGTATCGAAGATGATCTGACGATGCACGGGCTGGTGCTGATCCACCGGCACAACATGGAACTGGGGAACGTATGAGCACTGACCGCCTGATTTACCTGCCGCTTGGCGGTGCCGGCGAGATCGGCATGAACTGCTATGTCTATGGCTATGGCGCGCCCGGGAAGGAACGGCTGATCGTCGTCGATCTGGGAGTCGCGTTCCCGGACATGGATACATCGCCCGGCGTCGATCTGATCATGGCCGATGTCGCCTGGCTTGAAGAAAACCAGTCGCGGATCGAGGCGATTTTCATCACCCATGCGCATGAAGACCATGTGGGCGCGCTTGGCCATCTGTGGCCGCGCCTGCGCGCGCCGGTCTATGCCCGCGCCTTCACCGGCCTCCTGGCCACGATGAAGATGGAGGAAGCGGGCCAATCCGCCGATGCCATCCGCATCGTCGGTGCGCGCCCGGCGATGGTTGAGGCCGGTCCCTTCAAGGTGCAGTTCGTGCCGGTCAGCCACTCGATCCCCGAAAGTGCGGCGCTGATCATCGACACGCCCGCGGGCCGGGTGGTCCATTCCGGCGACTTCAAGCTCGACGGCAGCCCGGTGGTGGGCGAGCCGTTCGACCCCGAGGAATGGCACAAGATCGCGCATGAAGCCGGGCCAGTCCGTGCGCTGACCTGCGATTCCACCAACGTCTTTTCACCCCATCCGGGCCGGTCGGAAGCGACGCTTGCAGGTCCGATTTCGGAACTGATCGCCCAGCAGGAAGGGCTGGTGGTCGCGACCACCTTCGCTTCCAACGTGGCGCGGCTGAAGACATTGGCCGAAGCGGGCCGGATGGCCGGACGTTCGATCTGCCTTCTGGGGCGGGCGATGAACAAGATGGTGACTGCGGCCCAGCAGACCGGCCTTCTGACCGACTTCCCGCGGATCCTGACGCCGGAGGAGGCCGAGGAGGTCGGTCGTGGCAGCCTGATGCTGATCGTGACCGGCAGTCAGGGCGAACGGCGCGCCGCGTCGGCACAACTGTCGCGCGGCAAATATCTGGGGCATGAACTGAAATCGGGGGACATGTTCCTCTTCTCCTCCAAGACCATCCCCGGCAATGAAAAGGACGTTCTGCGCATCATGAATGCGCTTTCCGAAAAAGGCGTCGATATCGTGGATGACCGGGGCGGGCTTTACCATGTGTCCGGTCACGCCAACCGCCCGGACCTTGAGGCGGTGCATGATCTGCTGAACCCCGGTGTCGTGATCCCGATGCACGGCGAACACCGCCATCTGCGCGAACATAGCGAACTGGCCAAGGCCAAGGGCCGCGCGTCGATGATCGTGACGAACGGCATGATGATCAGCCTGTCGGGCACCGCACCCGAAGTCGTGGCCCGGATCGAGGCCGGGCGCACCTATCTGGACGGCAGCGTGCTGATCGGGGCGATGGATGGGGTGGTGCGCGACCGGATCCGCATGGCGCTGAACGGTCTGGTTCTGGCCACGGTGATCATCGACGAAGACGGGCGGCCCCTGGGCGACGCCTGGATCGAGCTGATGGGCCTGCCGGAAACCGGGCGGGCAGGGCGGCCGCTCGCGGACGAGATGGAACGCGAACTGAGCGAGTTTCTGGAAAAGGCGCCCGCCAAAGTCTTGGCGGACGATGAAAAGCTGGAAGAGGCGATCAAACGCATCGTGCGGCAGGTGGCCACCGAAGACATTGGCCGCAAGCCCGAAGTCATGGTGGTGATCAGCCGGCTTCTGGCCGAATAAACGAAAGCGCCGAAAATCCCCGGCAAAGGATTTTCGGTGCTTTCAACTCTAGCGCTTTGCGCGTGGCGGTGATTACTCGCCCTTCGGGGTTTCCACCCGCGCCAGGCCGCGCATCAGGAAATCGGGCACATGGTCGCCCATGCCGACGACCGGCGGGTCGCGGTCTTCGCGCTGCGGGCGGCGTCCGTCGCGGCGGTCATCACGCCGATCCTCACGCCTGTCTTGGCGACGATCGTCATTGCGTGGTTCGCGGGGTGCGCGCGGGCTGTCGCCCTCGTCACGCGGCGCGCGGGCGGGGCGTGCCTCGGCCACCGGGGCCTCGGCTGCCACTTCCGCGACATGGATCGGCGCGACATCGGGTAGGGGCTCAAGCGCTGCTTCCTGACCATGCGGCTTGATCCGCCGCTCGCGCTTGTCGTCGCGGCTCTTGGAGGGGCGGGGACCACCGCGACCGGGGCGGTCTTCGTCCTTGCGCGCCGGACGCTGTGCGGCATCGGAAAGTTCGAACCCTTCAGGGATCGCGCCGCGCGGGATGGGTTGCTTCACCAGTGCCTCGATCGCATCAAGGTATTTCTGGTCCGATGGGGTGGCGATGGAGATGGCAACCCCCTTGCGCCCCGCCCGCCCGGTCCGCCCGATGCGGTGGACGTAATCCTCCGCATGGCTCGGCACGTCGAAGTTGAACACATGGCTGACCGCCGGAATATCAAGACCCCGCGCCGCCACGTCAGAGGCGACAAGGAAACGCAACGTGCCGTCGCGGAACCCGTCGAGCGTCCGCGTCCGCTGGCTCTGATCCAGATCGCCATGGATGGGGGCAGCATCAAGTCCGTGTGTTTTCAGGGATTTGGCAAGGATGTCGACTTCCGACTTGCGGTTGCAGAACAAGATTGCGTTGGTGCAAGCCTCGCCCTCGGCCTTGATCACGGCGCGCAGCAGTTCGCGTTTGGTCTTGGCGGTCTGGTCTTTGCGGGCGGGGGTGATCTGGATCAGGCGCTGCTCGATCGTGTCGGATGTGGTCGCCTGACGGGCAACCTCGATCTTCACGGGCGTATGCAGGAAGGTCTTGGTGATCCGCTCGATCTCAGGCGCCATGGTGGCGCTGAAGAACAGCGTCTGGCGGGTGAACGGGGTCAGCTGGAAGATGCGCTCGATATCGGGGATGAAGCCCATGTCCAGCATCCGGTCGGCTTCGTCCACCACCATGATCTGCACACCGGTCAACAGCAGTTTGCCGCGCTCGAAATGGTCCAGAAGCCGGCCCGGCGTGGCGATCAGCACATCGACCCCACGGTCGATCAGCTTGTCCTGTTCGCCGAAGGAAACACCGCCAATCAAAAGTGCTTTGGTCAGCTTTGTATGTTTGGCATAGACATCGAAGTTTTCGGCGACCTGTGCTGCAAGTTCCCGCGTCGGCGCCAGAACCAGCGAGCGCGGCATGCGGGCGCGGGCGCGGCCTTTCGACAGCAGGGTGATCATCGGCAGGGTGAAGCTTGCGGTCTTGCCGGTGCCGGTCTGCGCAATGCCCAGCACATCCTTGCCTTCCAGCGCAGGCGGGATCGCGCCGGCCTGAATTGGTGTCGGCATTTCATAGCCGGATTCGGCAATGGCTTTCAGGACCAAGGGGTCCAGCGCAAGGTCAGAGAATTTTGTCATAAGCGTCCATCATTTTGCGGTGTCGGACCGCAAGGGTAAAGGGACGCAATCTTCGGGCGCCCCGGCGTCAGTCTCGGGCCCCAAGGGGCAGAGGTGCGTTAGCTCAGTTGGGCCCGAAGGTCAAGGAAACGCTGGGAGGCGGGGGCCGCAGTGGCGGGCGCGAAAAAGCAAACGCCGCTCGCGGGGGCTGATGCGAGCGGCGTTTGACTTGGTTGCGTCCCTCCGGTGCGGCGGAAGGGCGCTCTCTGCCCGGTCCGGTCCGACCCTCAGGTGCGGCGCCGTCTCACTGCCGCCGCAGCGCCAAGGGCGGAGAGAAGCATCAGCCCTGCCGCAGGCAGCGGGACCGGCGCCGTATCGAGCCGCACCGCGCCCAGATGGTCACGCGTGTCGGTGCCCGAACGCTGAGCCACCAGCATGGTCAGCGTGTAGGTGCCCGGCCCCAGACGGTGCGTCCAGGAGCTGAAATTCGAATTTGCGAAAGCGGTGTCATAGTTCGCGCCGACCGAGGAGGCGCCGTTGACCGGCAGCGACGTCAGCCCGAAGGACACGTTGTTGAGCAAGACCTGAAACTGGTCGCCCGAAACGTACCCATCGGTCAAAGACAGATTGGCATAGCCCGACAGCGTGAAGGTGAAGACGCGCTTTGCCAGCGTGCCGACCGCGCCGAACGCAAACCGGTCCCAGCCGCTGTCGATGTTGAGCGTGACTGCCGAAGCCGCCCCTGAGGAGGCGAGTGTAGCAGCGACAACAAGCGCCTTGAGAGACATAAACTTCATGACGACAGATCCCATACCCAGAGTGACTTGGCCCTCTATCGGCTGCAAATGAGACTAAATTTTGACGCATTGGGTTTGTTTCCGGTTTGGCGACGATTGCCGCCAAATGGCGCAATCTGGTCGATGGCGGGGGCTTATCGTTAAGAAACCTTGCCATCTGCGGGCGCCTTTGCGGCCGAATCGGTGCAATTTCCCGCCGAATCGTGGTCCGTTTGCGGTGCGTGGACCGCAGTTCGCCACATTCCCGCCGCAATTGGGGCGGGAAAGACGCTCACACCATCATTTCCTTGGTGGCCGTCAGTTTCAGTTCGGGATGGTCGCGCACGATCCGGTCGATATCCCACTGCAGGCGGGTCAGGTAGACAATGTCGCCGTCGTGATCATTGGCGATATGGCCCTTGTTGGTGTTCACGAATTTTTCGACATCGATTTTCGGCCCCGTCACCCAGCGGGCCGAGGTGAACTGCGTCGGCTCGAACCGCACGGGCAGGGAATATTCCTGCTCGATGCGGCTGGCCAGAACCTCGAACTGAAGGGCACCCACGACGCCGACGATGAAGCCCGAACCGATCGCGGGCTTGAAGACCTTGGCGGCACCTTCCTCGGCAAACTGCATCAGCGCCTTTTCCAGATGTTTGGCTTTCATCGGATCGCCCGCGCGCACGGTCTGCAACAGCTCCGGCGCGAAGGACGGGATGCCGGTGAAGCGCAGGCTTTCGCCCTCGGTCAGCGCATCGCCGATCCTGAGTTGCCCGTGGTTCGGGATGCCGATGATGTCGCCCGCCCAAGCTTCCTCGGCCAGTTCCCGGTCGGCCGCCAGGAACATCACCGGGTTGGCGATGGCCATGGGTTTTTTCGACCGGACATGCAAAAGTTTCATGCCACGCTCGAAATGGCCCGAGGCGAGGCGCACGAAGGCCACGCGGTCGCGGTGCTTGGGGTCCAT
>DAORUY010000150.1:0-7255 GCA_035433445.1 Paracoccaceae bacterium | reverse complement strand
CGCGACCCCCGGCGTGACAGGCCGGTACTCTAACCAACTGAGCTACCACCGCGCGATGGGGGCCTGCTACCGGATGGGGCGCGGGGCGTCAAGGGCAAACCGGGCGGAAATGCGCGTCAGTCTTGCGTCCCGCAAACGTCTGGCGGGCGTATGGCATCCGTCCCGACAGATGTCGGGACGGCGCGTCTTGCCCATGAGTTGATTTGCGCATGGGGAAGGCGCAAATCTGGGTGTGAGGGAACGGGACCGGGGGCGAATATGGCCGACAGCGAGGAAGCGCAGCGCGCCTATGCCTTTGCGTTAGAAGTGCTCCATAACGAGAAACGTTTTGGAGGAGGTGACCTCAGCTTGGGGGAAGATGCGCTCACGCGCATCCCGCCAGAGATATCCCAGTTAGAGCAGGTTTGGCGTCTCGTACTTCATGGGGAGGGTATCACCAATGTCTCGCCCTTATCGTCACTTGTGGGTCTACAGCGCCTGTCAATCCACTGCCCTGGCGTTACGGACATCTCTCCTCTCGTCGGCCTCGCCGCTTTACAGGTGCTTAGCCTCAACCGGACCGGTGCTACTGACCTTTCTCCGCTCGCTGGTCTGCATAAACTGCGGAGGCTCTATCTCAATTTTTCGAAGGCCGCTGACTTACGCCCGATCGCGAACCTATCGAATCTTGCTGCGAATTCAGCCTGTGGACTCTGGTTTAGAGACACACCCGCGGCCGCACAGGATAAGGAGCTAAGAAGGATATCGTTGATAGAGGACGATCACGACCGCACAACACAAACCCTCGCATACCTCCGCACCCTGCCCCCCTGGCCCGAACCTTTGTCGTGGGAGGTGGAGGCTGCCGAAAAAGATGCCCCCCTCTCCGATCCCGCCTTCCCGCTGGTGCCGACCAGCGAAGGCATAGCTCTTGCCGCGGCCCCGATCAGCGCAGGCGAGGCGCTGGACCCGGTGCGACTCAGTCTTTACGGCGCCCTGAGTGAGCGGGTCACCGATCTGATCCGCATCGCAGGCAACATGGACGAGGCTGCCTTGCGCGAGGCCTGCCGGCTGCGCGACCTTCTTGAACCGGGGCTGCCCGACATAGACCCGCTACGAGTCCATCTGGCGACCGAGGCCTTGCGGCGTGTGCGGGCCGGTCTTGGCGATGGTGCCGACCGGGATCTTGTGTTGGCAATAGACGCTGTGACCGATATCGGGCCGGGGCTGACACTTGATACCAAATCGGTCGAAATTTTCCTCGACCGCGCGCGGCGCAACCGGCTGGAGCGGCGGAGCGAGGCCGAGGAGGAGGCGCAGATCAGGCTTGCCGAAAGCATCGGGGGAAGCGCGCTGGCCGCGCCGGACCTGCGAGACTTTGCGGCACTGATCGCGGAAGGTGGTGCAGAGAACCAGTTCACTGCACTGCGCCCGACACTAACGAAAAACTGGATCGTGTTTGTCGGGAGCTGGGCCTTTGCGCAGGCCGTTGGCGGCCCCATCGGCAATGCTGCCTATGAGCATGGTCTGCCCTGGTTGGTGGCAAACGCCGACGATATCTTGACCGTCGCGCGCTATTGGGGCGATCCGGTACTGGCCTGGATCGCCCCAATCCTCGACCGGGCGCGGCATATGGTGGAAGCCGCCCAACACATCGCCCGCCAGGGGCGCGACCGGACCTGATGGCCTGAAAAACCAAAAGCCCCCTTGCGGGGGCTTTGGGGTCGGAAGTGGCGCGGTGGACGGGGCTCGAACCCGCGACCCCCGGCGTGACAGGCCGGTACTCTAACCAACTGAGCTACCACCGCGCATCCGTACGCCTGAATCTGATCCAAGCGTGGGCCGCGTAATAGGCATGACACAGAACGGCGTCAAGGCGGGTTTTTCGACCTCGGACGAAACAATGCGGGCGGGATGCCCATTGGAAACATGATACCGATTGCCGGGGCCAGCGCGGGCATGTCATCTGTGGGAGCCATACAAGTCAGAGCCGCAGATGGACCGCTCCCCTTTCAGACTGGCCCCGCATATCGCAGCCCTGCCGAAGCGCCGCCCCCAGATCGACGCCTTGCGCGCGATCGCCATGGCGGGCGTGCTTTATGTGCATTTCTGGAATGACAATCCGGTCACGGAGTTCATTCGGGTCTCGCTCTTTTTCACCGTCTCGGGATTTCTCATCACCCATATCCTCTATCTGGCGCGGGTCAGTGCTTGGCCATCGTCAGTGACCAATTTCTATATCCGCCGCGCGCTTCGGTTGCTTCCGGCGCTGGTGGTGCTGGTGGCGGTCGGATCATACTTCGACATCGATGGATTCAGGGAGCGCGCCTGGTGGCACATCTTGCCGCTGTCCAACCTGTCCTTCGCCTATTACGGCGACGTGAAACCCTATGTGACCGGGCAATTGTGGAGCCTGAGCGTTCTGGAGCAGTTCTATATCCTGTGGCCGCTTGTCCTGTTGTTCCTGCCCTTGCCACTGATCTATCTGGCGGCGGGGGCGGGGTGGATCCTTACGGTCTTTCTACGGGTCAATGCGGCTGAGCTTGGCATAGGAAGCTGGTATGTCTGGCCGATCCTTGCGGCTGACCCGATCTTCGTTGGGGCCGTCGCCTATCTGCTGTGCCAGTTCCGGAGTTTTGCGGCCACCACCTGCGCTTGGCCTACGCAGCTTGTCGCCCTTGCCATCCTCGCCCTGCCCTACCTGCTTTGGGACGGGTTTGGCCGGTCAGAGAGCTATCGGCTGCTGGTTCAGCCCGCACTGGCCGCCATCGTTGTCGGTGCGTTTTTTGGTTACTCCGGGCCGGTCGGATGGGTCATGCGCCACCCGCTGATGGGGTTCCTGAGCAAAATCAGCTACGGCGTCTTTGTCTATCACCTGCTTGTGCTTTGGGCGATTGACGAACTTCTGCCGGGCCTGCGGGAGGGCCAGCCCGCCCAGTGGAGCATACTGGCGATTGCCGCGACCCTGCTTGCGGCAACGCTGTCCTGGTATCTGATCGAAGAGCCGATCGCGCGGCTGAAGCGACATTTCCCCACACGCGGCGCACAGCGTCCGGCTGAACCGACTGCACAACGCCCCTGAGCCTTTGGGGCCTGTCCGAGCCACATAAGACGCCTGAGGTCTTTCCTCACCTTGCCGAATGAAATACACCGATTGGCAATTCTTGAGGCGGGGACACTGTGCATCAGTCCATCATCCAGCGCTGCGAGGCCCGTGGCCTGCGCATGACCGGGCAGCGGCGGGTGATCGCGCGCGTGCTTGAGGATTCGCCCGATCATCCCGATGCGGAAGTCCTTTATGCCCGCGCGTGTGCGGTCGACCCGAATATTTCGCTGGCGACGGTCTATCGCACGGTAAAGCTCTTTGACGAGGCGGGCATTCTGGAAAAGCTCGAATTCGGCGACGGGCGGGCGCGGTATGAGGATGCCGAGCGCACCCACCATGACCATCTGATCGACATCGAGACTGGCAAGGTCATCGAGTTCGTCGACCCCGAGATCGAAGCGCTTCAGGAACGGATCGCGGCCAAGCTGGGCTACCGGCTGACAGGGCACCGGCTGGAACTGTTCGGCGTTGCGCTGAAGAAGGGATGAACCGTTGAGTTCCGAAAATCTGCGCGGCATCGGATTGATGGTGCTGTCGATGGCGCTGTTTGCGCTTGAGGATGTGTTCCTGAAGCTCGCGGCCGTCCATATGCCGACCGGGCAGCTGGTGCTGTTGTCGGGGCTTTTGGGCATGCCGATCTTCATGCTGATCACCTGGCGCGCAGGCGGGCGCACCCTGTCGCCGCGTCTGGGCCATCCGGCAGTTCTGGCGCGCAATCTGGGCGAAATGGTCGGCACGGTGGGCTATATCACCGCGCTGGCGTCGGTGCCTTTGGCGACGGTTTCGGCGGTCTTGCAGGCGCTGCCGCTGGCGGTAACGCTGATCGCAGCGCTCTTCATGAACGAGCCGGTGGGCTGGCGGCGCTGGTCTGCCATTCTGGTGGGGTTCTGCGGGGTGCTGCTGGTCATCCGACCGGGGATGGAGGGGTTTGAACCGGCGGCGCTCTGGGTGCTTTTGTGTGTGGCCGGACTTGTCGTGCGCGACCTTGGCACGCGGTTCATCCCGCCGGATTGTTCGACGGCGCAAGTGTCGGCCTGGGGGCTGGGATCGGTGGCGCTTTTGGGTGTGGGGATGATCTGGGTTCAGGGCGCCACGACCCTGCCCGACCAGAGCCTGATCCTGCCGGTGGCTGCGGCCGCGCTTTTCGGCACCGGCGGTTATGCGGCAGTGGTGGCCGCCACGCGCCACGGCGATGTCGCGGTCGTGTCGCCCTTCCGCTATGCGCGGCTGGTCTTTGCGGTTCTGCTGGCGGCGCTGGTCTTCCATGAATTCCCCGATGGCCTGACCTGGGCCGGATCGGCGCTGATCGTCTTATCGGGCCTTTATTCCTTTGCTCGCGAACGGCGGCGGAAAGCCTCTCTTTCCATGAGGGGCTGATAGAGCTAAGAGGCGCGAGACCATTCAATCCTGCCGGAGGCGCCATGAGCACGATCATCGACATCCACGCCCGCGAGATTCTTGACAGCCGCGGCAATCCCACCGTCGAGGTGGATGTGATCTTGGAAGACGGCACGCTGGGCCGTGCGGCGGTTCCTTCGGGCGCGTCGACAGGCGCGCATGAGGCCGTGGAGAAGCGCGACGGCGACAAGAAGCGCTATATGGGCAAGGGCGTGCTGGAAGCCGTTGCGGCGGTGAACGGCGAGATTGCCGAGAATCTGGTGGGCGAGGATGCGACCGAACAGGTGGCGCTCGACCGGCTGATGATCGAACTCGACGGGACGCCCAACAAGGGCCGTCTGGGCGCGAACGCCATTCTGGGCGTATCGCTGGCCATGGCGAAGGCCGCGGCCGATTTCACCAGCCAGCCCCTGTTCCGTTATGTCGGCGGCACCAATGCCCGCGTTCTGCCGGTGCCGATGATGAACATCATCAACGGCGGCGAACATGCCGACAATCCGATCGACATTCAGGAATTCATGATCATGCCGGTGGCTGCGGAAAACATCCGTGAGGCGGTGCGCATGGGGTCCGAAGTGTTCCATACGCTGAAGAAGGAACTGTCGGCGGCGGGTCTTTCGACCGGCATCGGCGACGAGGGTGGTTTTGCCCCCAACCTGTCGTCGGCGCGCGATGCGCTGGATTTCATCCTGAAGGCGGTCGAAAAGGCGGGCTACAAGCCGGGTGAGGACATTTGCCTCGCGCTCGATTGCGCTGCCACCGAATATTACAAGGGCGGCAAATACGTGATGAAGGGCGAGGGCAAGACCCTGACGTCCGACGAGAACGTCGCCTATCTGGCGGCGCTGGCGGAGGATTATCCGATCATCTCGATCGAAGATGGCTGTGCCGAGGATGACTGGGCGGGCTGGAAACATCTGACCGAGGTGCTGGGCGCCAAGTGCCAGCTGGTGGGCGATGACCTCTTTGTCACCAACCCCGCCCGTCTGGCGCGCGGCATCAAGGAAGGCTGCGCCAATTCGCTTTTGGTCAAGGTCAACCAGATCGGCACCCTGACCGAGACGCTGGATGCGGTGCGGATGGCCGACCGGGCGCGGTATACAAGCGTCATGTCGCACCGTTCGGGCGAGACGGAGGACGCGACCATTGCCGATCTGGCGGTGGCGACGAACTGCGGACAGATCAAGACCGGATCGTTGGCGCGGTCGGACCGGCTGGCCAAGTATAACCAGTTGATCCGTATCGAGGAAATGCTGGGCGAGACAGCCGAATATGCCGGTCGTTCGATCCTGAAGGGCTGAGGAAAGTCCGCACATGGACACCCGCAAGGGCATAAAACTGCGCAGTGTCGCCGAATTCCGGCGGCACGTTGCGGGTTTCATCGGCTTTGCACTGGCGTTTCTGATCCTGTCGCTGGGCCTTGGTATGATGGGTTACCACTGGATCGTCGGCCTAAGCTGGATCGACAGCCTCTTGAATGCCGCGATGATCCTGACGGGAATGGGACCGGTCAGCCCGATGCCCGACGACGGATCAAAGCTTTTCGCCAGTGCCTATGCGGTCTTTGGCGGAGCGGTCTATCCGGCGGTGACGGCCATCGTGCTTTATCCGTTCCTGCACCGGATGATGGCCGTTCTGCATTTGCAGGCGCAAGGCGAGGATGAGGACAACTGACGGGTGGCATCAACCACTCCTGATCAGCGTTGAATGTAGAAACGGGAGGACCGGACATGGACCACAAATCCTTTCTCGCCACCCTGACGCCCACCCAAAAGACCACCCTGACAGAGACCAGCGACGGGGCTGGATTGAGGCATCTGGCGGGCCATGCCGGGCTGATCCTCCTTTTCGGGCTGTTGATCGCGGCGCGGGTGCCCTTCTGGCCGCTGCTTCTGCCCGTGCAGGGACTTTGCATCACCTTCCTGTTCACGCTGGAACATGAATGCACACACCGGACCCCATTTCGCCGCGCCGCTTTGTCGGACTGGGCTGGGCGGATTTCGGGCTTTCTGATCCTGCTGCCGTTCGAATGGTTCCGCTATTTCCATCTGGCCCATCATCGTTGGACGAATATCGCGGGCAAGGATCCCGAACTTGACAGCCCGAAGCCGGAAACAAGGGTGGCCTGGGTCTGGCATGTCTCGGGACTGCCCTACTGGGGGGCCGGGGTGCGGCTGCTGGCCGCGCTGGTCCTGGGGCGGGCCGAGGGCGACTATCTGCCGCGCGGCGCCCTGCCCCGCATCCGGCGCGAAGCGCGGCTGATGGCGGCAGGTTACGGGCTGGTGGCCCTGTCGCTGGTCTTCACGCCGGTCCTGCTCTGGGTCTGGATCCTGCCCGCGCTGCTGGGTCAACCGGCGCTGCGGTTGTATCTGCTGGCGGAACATGGCGACTGTCCACAGGTGGCCGACATGTTTGAAAACACCCGCACCACTTTCACGACGCGGCTGGTGCGGTTCCTGACGTGGAACATGCCTTACCACACCGAACATCATGTCTATCCCGCCGTGCCGTTCCACCGGCTTCCCGACCTGCACCGACAGATGCGCGACCATCTGCGGGTGACGGCTGACGGATACGGCGCCTTCACCCGCGCCTATCTCGCGCGACGCCGGCCAATGTAACCCATACAAGTTTGACATGGCGCCCGCCTGTTCACCAGACTAGCAAACCTGCATGACCGACAGCCCCCTTTCCCCGCCGAAGAACGAAGACAGCCTGCGCGGCTTTGGCTTTGCCCTGACCGCCTATCTGCTGTGGGGGTTCTTGCCGCTT
>DAORUY010000149.1:0-7266 GCA_035433445.1 Paracoccaceae bacterium | reverse complement strand
GGGTGATGATCGCGATGGCGCTGGCCAACGGGCCGGAACTGCTGATCGCGGATGAGCCGACGACTGCGCTTGACGTGACGATCCAGGCGCAGATCCTTGATCTTCTGGCCGATCTGAAACGGCGCGAAGGCCTGTCGATGATCTTCATCAGCCATGATCTTGGCATCGTCCGGCGCATCGCCGACCGGGTCTGCGTGATGCAGGGTGGCGAGATCGTCGAACAGGGGCCGGTTGCCGAGATTTTTGCGCACCCAAAACACCCCTATACGCAAAAGCTTCTGGCGGCGGAACCAAGGGGGGTTCCCGATCCAGCCCCCGCAGATGCGCCGGAACTTGTGCGAACCGAACATCTGCGCGTCTGGTTCCCGATCGAAAAGGGCTTTTTGAAACGCACTGTCGGCCATGTGAAGGCGGTCAATGATGCCTCCGTCGCGGTCCGCGCGGGCGAAACGCTGGGGATCGTCGGGGAAAGCGGTTCAGGCAAGACGACCTTGGCGCTGGCGATCCTACGCCTGACCCAGTCGACCGGCCGGATTGTCTTCATGGGACAGGACATTTCCCGCGAAAGCGCCGGGGCAAGCAAACGCGAAATGCGCAGTCTGCGCCGCCATTTGCAAATCGTGTTCCAGGACCCCTATGGCAGCCTTTCCCCCCGGATGACGATCGAGGAAATCATCGGCGAAGGGCTGACCGTCCATTCCATCGACCCGGACCGCCCACGCCGCGATCTGGTGGCCGAGATCATGGTGGAGGTCGGCCTCGACCCGGCCGCGATGGGCCGCTATCCGCACGAATTTTCCGGCGGCCAGCGTCAGCGTATCGCGATTGCGCGGGCGATGATCCTCCGGCCCAAGGTCGTGGTGTTGGATGAGCCGACAAGCGCGCTCGACATGACGGTGCAGGTGCAGATCGTCGATCTGCTGCGCGATCTTCAGCAGCGTCACGGGCTGGCCTACCTGTTCATCAGCCACGATCTGCGGGTGGTGCGCGCCCTGTCGCACCGGGTTGCGGTGATGCGGCAAGGCGACATCGTCGAATTTGGCACGAGTGCCGAGATTTTCACCAACCCGCGCGAAGATTATACCAAGGCCCTGATGAAGGCCGCACTTGCCGGGCGGAACGGCGCGGCTGGTGACACGGCATGAGGCGGCGGTGAACATTCTTTTCATCCACCAGAACTTTCCGGGACAGTTCGTTCATCTGGCCCCTGCGCTGGCGGCGCGCGGGCACAAGGTTCTGGCGATGGCCGACATCGCCAACAAGCGCGATCAAAAGGTCGAAACCTTCTACTACCGCAGCCCGGTCAAGGACCGGCTGAAAGGGCTGGGGGCGACTTTTGCGGATGTGACGGCCTGCGGGGAAATGGTGGCGGGGGCCTGTTCGCAACTGCTGGAACGCACCCGCTTCGTGCCCGATGTCATCGTGGGTCATAATGGCTGGGGTGAGATGTTGTTCCTGCGCGAAATCTGGCCCGAAGCCAGGATCGTCAACTATGCCGAACTGGTCTATCGCACGCGCGGTTTGGACGCCGATTTCGATCTGGAGTTTCAGTCGCCCACACTGAAGACGCGCATCGCAACCCGGGCGCGCGCCGCGCATATCCTGCAATCCATGCTCGATGCCGATGCGGCGATTTCACCAACAGAATGGCAGGCCGCAACATTTTCATCCCCGCTGCGCGAAAAGATCACTGTCATCCACGATGGCGTCGACACGGCCGAAGTGCGCCCCGATCCGAATGCGCAGCTGCGCCTGCCCGATGGCAAGGTGCTGAGGGCCGGGGACGAAGTGCTGAGTTTCGTGAACCGGAACCTTGAACCTTACCGGGGCTATCACATTTTCATGCGGGCCTTGCCCGAAGTGATGGCCGCACGACCGCAGGCCCAGGTCGTCATCGTCGGTGGCGACGGGCAAAGCTATGGCCGCCCGCCCGACAAAGGCACCTGGCGACAGCGTTTCCTGGACGAGGTGGCGGACCGGATTGACCCGGACCGCGTCCATTTCCTTGGCCGCGTGCCGCGCGCGCAATTTCTGTCACTGATGCAGCTGACGCGGGTCCATGCTTATCTGACCTATCCGTTCGTCCTGTCCTGGTCGATGATCGAGGCGATGAGTGCGGGTGCGCTGGTGATCGGATCGCGCACCGGCCCGGTGGAGGAGGTGATCCGCGATGGCGAGAATGGCCGTCTGGTGGATTTCTTCGATGTACCGGGCTGGTCGAAGGCTTTGATCCGTGCGCTTTCCGACCCTCAGGCGGGTGAAGGTTTGCGCGCCGCGGCGCGCGCCACGGTGCTGGACCGATATGATTTGCAAAGCCACTGCCTGCCGAACCAGATCGCGCTCGTCGAAGGGCTGGCGCGTTGACCTGTCAGACGGCCGGGCTGTGGCCCGCTTTTGACAGATCGTACGCATCGAACGCGCGCGCGATCATGCGCGTTAGCGGGCGGGCGGGTTCGGGAATGCGGAACCCGTCAGGCGTGATCTGCACCATAGCGCCAAAAGGCGCCGCCGCGTCGCGGTAAAGACGGTTCACCTCGGATGCATCAACGGAATAGTCGCGGCAGATCTCGGCGCTGTTGATCTCGAAATCGCACATCAGCGCTTCGATCATCCGGGCGCGCAGGCGGTCTTCGTCGCTGAACCTATGGCCACGGCTGGCCGAAAAGTGTCCGGCGCGAATAGCCTTCACGTGATCCGCCGTGCCGGGGGCGTTTTGCGTGTAGCCTTGCGGGAACCGCGAAATGGCCGACGCGCCAAGCCCGACCAGAACCGGCGCCTGATCGTCGGTATAGCCTTGGAAGTTCCGTCTTAGCCGTCCCTGCCGCGCCGCCTGGGCCAGCCCGTCACCGGGGCGGGCGAAATGATCGATGCCGATTTCATCATAACCGTCGGCCACGAACAGATCACGCGCCACCTCGAAAAGCCGCAATCGCTCGGTCGGGGTGGGCAGCGCATCGGAGGGGATCATCTGCTGGCGCCGGGCCATCCACGGCACATGCGCATAACCATAAAGCGCCACCCGGTCCGGCGACAGGGCAAGAAGCTTTTGCACGCTGTCCGCGATCCGTTCCGGGGACTGGTGGGGCAGTCCATAGAGGATATCGGCATTCAGCGACCGGACGCCACGCGCGCGGATCATGTCGCAGGCCTTTTTTGTCACTTCAAAGGTCTGATCGCGACCGATAACCTTTTGGATGTCCGTGTCGAAGTCCTGCACCCCGATCGAGGCGCGGTTCATGCCCGCCTCGGCCAGTGCATCCAGACGCGCTTCGTCGATTTCGTTCGGGTCGATCTCGACCGAAAATTCGGCGCCTTGGCCAAGCGGAACGGCGTCCAGGATCGCATCTGCCACCATGCGCATCATGTCGGGCGGCAGAAGCGTGGGCGTGCCGCCCCCCCAATGCAGGCGCGACAGGCTGACACCGGCAGGCAGGTTGGCCCGCAGGATAGCGATTTCGTCGACCAGCATATGTGCATAGGCACGGACAGGATCGTCGGACTGCGTGCCCTGCGTGCGACAGGCGCAGAACCAGCAGAGCCGCCGACAGAAGGGCACATGCAGGTAAAGTGAGATCTGCGATCCGGGCCTGATGACGCGCACCCAGCTTTGCATGTCCTCCGCGCCGATCGCGGGGGAAAAGTGGGGTGCGGTCGGGTAGCTCGTGTAACGCGGCACGCGCGCGTCAAAAAGCCCGAACTGAGCGAGTTGCGGTTTCGTTTCCATCCACCTACTGTTATAGGGCGCGTCCAAGCCCACCTTGATGCAGATCAACAGCCCATGGCACAACCGGAACTCTCCAGCTTTTCACGTGATTGCGGTGCGTGTCAGATACGTCATCGCGCCGTGTGCGCGCGCTGCGAGCCGGATGAACTGGTGCGCCTGGACGAGATCAAATATTACCGCAGCTTCGAAGCAGGACAGACAGTGGTCTGGGCTGGGGATCGAATGGACTTTGTTGCGTCCGTGGTGACTGGCGTCGCAACCTTGACCCAGACGATGGAAGATGGGCGCACGCAGATGGTCGGACTGCTGCTTCCGTCGGATTTTGTCGGACGTCCGGGGCGCGAAACGGCACCCTACAACGTCACCGCAACAACCGATCTGATGATGTGTTGTTTTCGCAAGAAACCGTTCGAAAACCTGATCGGCACCACACCACATGTTGCGCAGCGGTTGCTGGAGATGACGCTGGACGAACTGGATGCGGCGCGGGAATGGATGTTGCTTTTGGGTCGCAAGACTGCCCGAGAAAAGATCGCGAGCCTCCTATCTATCATTGCGCGGCGGGATGCGTCGCTGAACCTCAGGCCGACGCGCGGCAAGATGGCGTTCGAACTGCCCCTGACCCGGGAAGCGATGGCAGACTATCTGGGGCTGACGCTAGAAACGGTCAGCCGCCAGATGTCGGCGCTGAAGCGCGACGGGATCGTGGAACTGGAAGGCAAACGCCGGATCGTGATTCCCGATTTCGACCGGCTGAGCGAAGAAGCGGGCGATGATGCGGACGGCGGGTTCCTTGTATGATTCTACATTGACCGTTTCTATGCAGGCTCAGCCCAGCAAGGTCGCGATCTGATCCGCAAGACGGTCCAGCGCAGGATCATCCAAGATGTCGGTCGCAACCAACCGGTCGTGCGGCTGTTCGAAACGCGTACGGTGCTTTTCATAGCGCCGGTCATAATGGTCCTGCATCAACCCGGCGGCCAATGCGGTAAAATCGCCACTTTCGGCCCATGACAACCAATCCGCGATCCGCTCTGCCGGATGGATGGGGCGAAGGCTTTCGACAACCTCCATCAGGCGGGCGCGATCCTCGATCATGTCGGAATAGGTGTGGGTGAGGTAGGTAGCGCGCGCCGCAAGCGGTGCTGCAATGCGGATACGGGGGGCTGCACACATTGCCGCCCAAAGCTGTTTGGGCAGCATCAGTCCGCCGATGCGGGAGCTTTCCGCCTCCACCACCACCGGGCGGGTGGGATCAAGCGTGCTGATCGCGACCGCAAGCCGCCCTTCGAACGCCCTTTGCGAAGGTTGCCCCCCCGGACGATGACCAAAGAGCGACCCGCGATGGTTCGCCAGCCCTTCGAGGTCGAGGGTCTGGTGACCGCGCAGCGCCAGCCGCGCCAGAAGTTCGGTCTTGGCCGTTCCGGTGTTGCCGTCCAGAACCACCATGGGCGCGGGAAAGGGGCTGTCGTTCAAGGCGGCGACCACCAGCGACCGCCAGGCCTTGTACCCGCCGGCAATCAGTTCGACCCGCCAGCCGACCTGGCCGAGGATGGTGGCGAACGACCCCGACCGCTGACCGCCGCGCCAGCAATAGACCAGCGGACGCCATCCGCCGGGCATCTCGGCCAGTGGTCCTTCAAGATGTTTGGCCGCGTTGCGGGCCACCAGCGCCGCGCCGATCTTGCGCGCCAGGAACGGGCTTTGCTGCTTGTAGATCGTACCGACCCGCGCCCGTTCGTCATCGTCCAGCACTGGCAGGTTGATCGCACCCGGCAGGTGATCGTCGGCATATTCCGACGGCGCACGCACGTCGATCAGCATATCGAACCCGGCACCGGCCAGATCGCGCAGCGAAGTCAGCGTCAATGGCATTCGTATCGCCGTCCGTTGGTCGGTGCAGGCCCGGTCAATAGACCGTGACCTGCGCACCAAGCTGAACACGGCCGTAAAGGTCGATCACATGTTCGTTAACCATGCGGATGCAGCCGTTCGAGACCGATTTCCCGATCGAATTCGGCTCGATCGTACCGTGGATGCGGACGGCGGTGTCATGACCGTTCTGATGCAGATAAATGGCCCGTGCCCCCAAGGGGTTCTTCGGACCACCCTCCATGCCGTTTTCAGCATATTTGGCATAGGCCGCCGGATTGCGCTCCACCATTTCCTGCGTGGGTTTCCATTTTGGCCATTCAATTTTTTCGCCAACCTGGGCCACACCGCGGAATTGAAGCTCGGCCTTGCCCACGGCAACGCCATAGCGAATTGCATGGCCTTTTTTTGTAATGAAATAAAGCAGATGCTTGGAGGACAACACGATAATCGAACCGGGCAGAAACTCCGGTTTTACGGTCACTTCCATGGGATAAAGCTCTGGCGCGATGGTCAGGCCGGGCAAGGGCGCCTCGGCGCTGCCCAGAACGGCCGGGTCCAATGGCGGAACCGCGGCGGAGGTCGAGAAGAACCCTTGTGCCCGTGCTGTCGCGGGCAAAAGTGCGGCGGCACTCAGGCAGGCAAGAAAGGAACGACGGTCGGTCATGGTATCCTCCGGGCTTTGGCCACAGATTCGGGATTTTCACCATAAGTGCAACGGTCAAACGATCAGACCCGCCTGAGGGTTGCAGCCTTGCCTCAGGGGCCAACCTGAACGCCCGGCGCATCGGGGTTCAAAAGCTCCGTCTCGATGCGGATGGTCACAAGATCGCCGACCCCCATCATCGTGCCGGGGGCGGGTATGCCGAAGCCCATGCCGAAATCCGATCGAAAGATCGCCCCTTCGGCGGAAAAACCGATGCGCGCGCCGCCGGGGTCCAGCGGATGGCCCGCATAGCCGCCATTGTAGCGTACCCTGAGAGAGATGGGCTTCGTGATCCCATGCAGGGTCAGATCGCCGGTGACGGTGGCTTCCTTTGGCCCAGTCTGACGAACACGGGTCGATTTGAACGTGATCTTGGGGAATTTTGCGGCATCCAGAAAGCTCTCCCCTGCCAGGACGGCGTTAAAATCAAGCGCCGGGTCCGTATACAGCGTCTCGACCGAGGCGGGATCGACCTCTGCGTCCAGCACCATGCTTTCGGGCTTTGCGGGGTCGAAGGTCAGCGTCGCTTCGGCCTTGCGGAAAAAGGCGGTATAGTCGGAAAACCCCAGATGGTTCACGCTGAAGATCAGCCGTGTATGGCCCGGATCGGCGTAGTAGGTGCCAGCGGGCGGCTCGGGCGACGGGCCAGAAGTGGCGGCCTCCTGCGCCGGGGCGGCGCTGGCAAGGGAGAGGGCGGCAACACAGGCGAAGGCGCAGCGGCGGAGGGTTTGCATGAGATCGACCTGTTCGGAGTTTCGCCCAACCTTGCGTGCTGAGGAAAAGGCGGTCAATGGCCAGCGCTGCTTTCGCGCCCTTATAAGCGAAGGGTTGCTTCCTGCCTGATATGGCCCCCCCCCCGCTACCAGCGGATACCAAAGCGCAGCGCATCATAGACCGCCGCATGGATATTGCGCGAAGCAACGGCATCGCCGATCCGGTACAGAATGAAGGACCCCGTTGGATT
>DAORUY010000148.1:0-7310 GCA_035433445.1 Paracoccaceae bacterium | reverse complement strand
TCCTGCACCAGCCCCTGTTTCATCGCATCCGCATAAAGGAAGGACGGCAGGTAAGCGATGCCCAGACCCGAAATGGCCGCATTCAGAAGCGACTGGCCATCATTCACCGTCAGCCAGCCCGCCGTGCGGACCTGACGCTTTTCACCAGAAGGCGCGGTGATCTTCCACACATTGCCCGATGCCTGATTCGAGTAGTGCAGAAGCTTGTGTTCGTTCAGATCGTCGATCTTCTGCGGGCGGCCATACTTGTCGAAATAACCGGGTGAGCCGATCATGCGTTTGGCGGTGTCGGTCAGCTTGCGGGCACGCAGCGTACTGTCCTCAAGCTCACCGACCCGGATGGCCATGTCGAACCCTTCCGAAATCAGTTCAACATAACGGTTGTTCAGAACCATGTTCACCGTGATGTCGGGGTATTCGAGCAGAAAGTCCCCCAAGATGGGTGAAAGAAGGTTCACACCGAAGTCGGTTGCGACCGAAATACGCAGCAGGCCAGAGGGCGCCGACTGCATGGAGGTCACAAGCGCATCGGCTTCGCCGGCGTCGTTCAAGACGCGACGGGCCCGGTCGTAATAGGCCAGTCCGATTTCTGTCGGCGACACGCGCCGCGTTGTCCGGTTCAGCAAACGCGCCCCCAGGCGCGCCTCCAAAGCCGAGACATGTTTCGAGACGGCAGATTTTGAGATCCCCATCTTCTTAGCCGCGTCCGTAAACCCCCCCTGGTCTACGACAGTGGCGAAGGCTTCCATTTCCGTTAGCCGGTCCATTGTGCACCCTGAATAGACATTGCCCGCCTTGAAACGGTATCGGGGTCAATTCGGGCAAGAATGCGGAAACGGGTGGTCAACACTTGGGTATTGTTCGGAACCTATGTGTCATTTTACCCCTGATCAGGTTCCGAAGGGTGAACATTCCTTCACCGAGCGGCAAACTCTACAATCTGGCGGCGAGGCGTGTGCCCTGATCAATGGCGCGTTTGGCGTCCAGTTCGGCGGCAACATCGGCACCGCCGATCACATGGACGGTGCGGCCATCGCGGATCAGGGCGTCCGCCAGGGCGCGTTCGCTGTCCTGACCGGCGCACAGCACCACGCAATCTGCGGGAATCAGGCGCGGGTTCTCGCGCTCGGCCCCAAAAGACACACGTAATCCGCCCACCTCGATCCGTTCGTAATTCACGCCACCCAGCATCTCCACCCCTTTGGCCTGCAAGGTCGCGCGGTGAATCCAGCCGGTTGTCTTGCCGAGCCCCCGGCCGGGACGTTCGGGCTTGCGTTGCAAAAGCACAACCTGGCGGGCGGGCTTGGCCGGATGCGGCTTGTCCAGTCCGCCGCGCCGCCGGGCCGGGTCGGCCACCCCCCATTCGCGCAACCAGTCTTCGGGGCGAACGGTGGGGGCGGGATGGGGTTCGACCAGATATTCAGCCACGTCAAAGCCGATGCCGCCCGCGCCGATGATCACCACGCGCGCCCCGGGTACGACCTGACCTGTCAGAACCTCGGCATAAGTGGCAACGATGGCGCCATCGCAGCGCGGAATGGCCGGTTCGCGCGGGCGCACGCCGGTGGCGATGATCACCTCGTCAAAACCGGTCAGGCGGTCAGGTGTTGCTGCGGTTTGCAGGCGCAGCGTCACACGGCTTTGGGCAAGCTGCGCCGCGAACCATTCGACCAGCCCGTGGAATTCCTCCTTGCCGGGCACTTGCCTTGCATAGTTCAGCTGGCCGCCAATCTGGGCCGCGCGCTCGAACAGCACAACCTCGTGCCCGCGCTGGTCAAGCGTCAGCGCCGCCGACAGACCGGCCGGTCCGGCCCCCACGACCGCGATTTTCTTTTTCACCGCCGCCGGTTCGATTCTGAGTTCGGTCTCATGACAGGCCAGCGGATTGACAAGGCATGAGGTCAGCCGCCCCGCGAATGTGTGATCGAGGCAAGCCTGATTGCAGGCGATGCAGGGGGCGATGTCCTGCGCGCGGCCCGCCGCCGCCTTGCGCACGAAATGTGGATCGGCAAGGAAGGGGCGTGCCATCGATACCATGTCGGCGCACCCCTCGGCCAGAACCGCCTCGGCCACTTCGGGTCGGTTGATTCGGTTGGAGGTGATGATCGGAATTCCGACCTGCCCCATCAGCTTTTTCGTGACCCAGGAAAAAGCGCGGCGCGGCACGCTCGTGGCAATCGTCGGCACGCGGGCTTCGTGCCAACCGATCCCGGTGTTCAGGATCGACGCCCCCGCGGCCTCAACCGCTTTGGCCAGGGTTACGACCTCGTCCCAGGTGGAGCCTTCGGGGATCAGGTCGATCATCGACAGCCGGTAAATCAGGATGAAATCCGCCCCCACCGCCCGGCGCACGCGCGCCACCACCTCGACCGGCAGGCGAATCCGGTTTTCATAGGAGCCGCCCCAGCGGTCGGTGCGTTTGTTGGTGTGGGTGACGATGAACTGGTTGAGGAAATAGCCCTCCGACCCCATCACCTCCACCCCGTCATACCCGGCTTCGCGCGCCCGTTCGGCGGCGGTCACGATATCGGCAATCTGCTTTTCGATCCCCGCCTCGTCCAGCTCGCGCGGAGGGAAGGGCGATATGGGCGATTTGACCGGCGACGGCGCCACACATTCCGGCCCATAGGCATAGCGCCCCGCATGGAGAACCTGCATCGCGATCCGCCCGCCTGCATCATGCACGCGGTCCGTCACCACCCGGTGATTGGCGATATCGGTCGCACCGAACAGCCCAGCGGCACCGGGAAATACGCCGCCTTCGCGGTTCGGGGCCATACCCCCCGTCACCATCAGCCCGACACCACCCCGCGCCCGCTCGGCATAGAACTCGGCCACGCGGTTCCAGTCGCCGGTTTCTTCAAGGTTCGTGTGCATCGACCCCATCAGAACCCGGTTCGGCAAAACGACATGCCCAAGGTCAAGCGGTGCAAGCAAATGTGGATAGTCAGACATGATCGTCACCTTCCCCCCGGTCGGGCCCTCGGTCGGAACAGACTGCGGCAGTCGCGCGCCCCTGTCATCCGGGACGCTGCGTCACCCGTCAGCTTTCGCGCGCATGTCGGCGAAAGGCCGCCTTCAGCACTTCCAGTTCGGCCCTGAGACTGGCCACTTCGGCAGCCAGATCCTCAGGCAGCGGCAGTCCCGCCGACAGGGTCAGGGTTTGAAGGGTGCGCCCGCTGGTCACATCGACCACCAGAAGGCTGCGCATGCCATCCTCCAGAAGCTCCGCCGGAAGCGCCACATCGACCCGCCAGCGGTCCGCCTGCCCGGCGATCCGTTCGAAAAGCCGGGGTTGCAATGTGCCCCCCGCATGGCGGATTTCGATGGCCGGGGCATCCGGCGCGGAGGCATGGACGATGCCATGCCAGACACCGGCCCGGATGGTCCCGTCGATCAACTCGGCATGGGGCAGGCTCGGTTCGGCCATGCTGGCTCCTAAAGTTCCGCGCGGGGGCGCCGCGACACCACCAGATCATGTACGACGATGCGGTTGAGCGCGGGCGATTGAAAGAAGATGTCGATCCAAAGCTTCTCGATGCGCTTTTCACTCAGGTGCGCATGGCCAAGGTCAAACTCCGCCCGCCGCCGCCCCGCCCCGCCGCTTTGCGCAAATGGCTGGGCGATCTGCGCCACGTCCGGGCCCTGCGCGATATTGAGCCGCGCCAGCAGATCAATCGGCACTTCGCCTGTGGTGGTTCCTTCAAGCGCCACAATATGGCGGGGGTTTGTGGTTGTGGTCAGACTGTCGGGCAGTCGGACCGAAATGGAAAGATAACTGCCCGCAAAACCGTAGACCTCCAGCACCAAGGCGACAGGGGTCTGCGCGGCGGGGTCGGGATCGGAGATCTGGCGGGCGGAAATCTCGCCAAGCGGGCAGTCGTGATAGAGCGCGGTTTCGCCGTCGAACCGCAGGGATCCATCGGTCCCAAGCGCATGAGCCCGATCGAGCCGCCCCTGCCACAAGTTGGGCCGCCAGGCCAGATCCGATCCGCGCGGCCCGGTCGGTCGCTGCGCCGCCACCCGGATCGCCAGACCCTGATCGCTGGCCTTGGTGAACTGGTCCAGCTCGCGCCGCAGGGCCTTCGCCTGCCCGCGCAGATCACGCACTACCCCCGACGGCAATGTTGCCGCCGCCTGCGCCTGCCTGCGCCAGAACTGCAGCATGGCCGCCAAACGCAAGCGCTGAACAAACCCGTTCGGCCTCATCTGCACCTGCATATCGCGCTTTGCCCCAAACTCATCCCCGGTTGACCGATTTGACCTTGGCCACGAACTTTTCCAGAAGGGCGCGCTGGGCCGCACTGTCAAGCGGCATGTCGGTCAATGTCAGGACGGTCAGCGTCACGATCTGCCCCTTCACCACAAAGAGCGCCCGCCAATAGTCGGGCTGGAACTGTTCGCCCCGTTCGCCCTTCGACGTGTCGGTCGCGCTCACGTAAAGCACATCCTGCATGGCGATGATCTGGCGCACCCGGACCGTTTTTGCCTTGCCGCTACGGCTGAGCGCGGCGCGCCCCACGTCGGAGGACAGGAATTTCGCCATGGACGGAAACGACGCTTTGAAGTCCGCTGCACTGGCCGCGCCGGGCAGGGCCGAGGCGGTCAGGATCGCCGGTTGCTTCGGGCGCGCCGCCTTGGTCGAGTTGGCCAGCGAGGCACAACTGCCAAAAAGGATGAACGCGCCCTGGTCTCCGGCCCGGCTTGCGCCCTTGTCGACGCAAAAGCCCTTCGGTGCGGCAAGGGTCAGCGCGCCATCGGCGACCACGGCCGATGCGGGGGCAGTGCTTTCGGCGAGGAGCGCGGTCGTTCCGGCCGACAAAAACAACGCCCAGCACAGCAAAAGCCTCGCTGTATGCAGCGTCGCGCGCCGCCAGCTTGCCGGTCGAAGGATCGGATCCGGCCTGTCCTGCCCTGAGTGTTTCATACCCAAGGGATAGAGGCCCGCCCCCAGTTCATCAAGGTGGTCTTATCTGCAGGTCGGGTCAGATGCCCGCATACCAGTCATATCCCCGGTCGGCCCAGTAGCTGCCGTGCCCCGCGCCAAGACCCGCGAACGTATCCACCAACTCGATCCTGTGGATGTACTTGGCCATCTTGTATCCCAATTGCCGTTCCACCCTGACCCTGAGTGGCGCGCCATTGGCCACCGGCAGGGGTCGCCCGTTCATCCCGTAGGCCAGGATCGTCTGGGGGTGGAATGCGTCAATCAGATCAATGCTTTCATAATAGGTCACGACCCCTGAAAGCCCCCGCTCGATCGCATCGTAACAGTGAAAGACCGCATAACGTGCCGCGAGTTTCGGCTTAGCTTCCGTCAAGATCAGCCCCAGGGGCACGCCGGTCCATTTCGCGATACAGCTCCAGCCTTCCACACAGTCATGGCGGGTGATCTGGGTGCGCGCGGGCATCGTCCTCAATTCCTCCAGCCCAAGGCTGAGCGGCCTTTCAACCAGTCCCGTGACCGTCAGCCGATAGTCGGTAAATCCGCCGCGGGCGAGCGTCAGATAGTCCTCCCCGTCCGGGTTGACGCTGCCGTTCGGATGCTGGGATTGGCGAATGTCACTTTCGGTGAATTCGCGCGCCAGCGTATGGCCGCCCCCGATCAGGCGCTGCGCCCGATAGGTCAGCCCGTTGGCGGCACCGAAGGTTTTCCGCAACGCGCCCTCCTCGTCGCGCAGCCCGTCCAGCACCTTGCAACCCGAAAGCGCCGCGACCGAGCTTCCGATCAGCCCCGTTCGCAGAAAAGCCCGCCGGTTCATTTGCTCTCTCCTTCCTGTTCGGGGTCGATCCGGTACCAGCCGGTCAGGATCGAACGCAACTCGTTCAGCGGACCAGCGGCCAGGATCATCAGCATGTGGACAAGGAAGAATGCCAAAAGCGCAACCATCACCGCGAAATGCAGGGTCCGCGCCGTTTGCCGCCCTCCGAAAAGGTCGGGCAGCCAGGGCGCGACTGCGTTGAATCCCGGCGACATGCAAAGTCCGGTCACGATCATCAGGGGTAGCGCCGCGAACAGAACCCCCGCATAGGCGCATTTTTGCAGCACATTGTAACTGCGGCCATGGTGGAACCTCAGCCGGGCATGATCGGCGATATCGCGGGGCAGGGCGGCAAGGTCGCGCCGCCCGATCACCAGATCGCGCGCCAGATGCCCGTTCCAAATGCTCGCGGCCAACCAGATCGCCAGCGTGACGACCAAGGCCCAGGCGAAGAGGAAATGCACGATCCGCCCGGTCGCCAGACTGTAATAGGACGGAATGGTCAGCGCTGGGGGGAAAGCCTGCGGACCCGCCGCCGACAGACCCAGATAGCCGGTCGTCTCGATCTCCGCCCCACCCAGCCGCACGAAACCCCGCGCCCCGTCCGCCGCTTCCCGCGCGCCGATTTCGAAGATCGAATTGTCATACTCAAAGCCCGATTCAGCGCCCAGATACAGCTTCGGATGGGCATTGAAGATCTGAAACCCGCTCAAAAGCAGAAAGAACAGGCAGACTGCCCAGGACCAGTGACAGACTCGCGTCCAGAGCGTCTGCCGGTAGATCAGCGGCCCGCGTGCCGCGCCCTCGCGCACTATCCGACCCATTCGATCCTCCCGCCCCTCATTTTGCATCCTCTGCGGCAGATACGGGCGGCGGACGGCAAAAGTTGCACGGACAGCGCCGCGCGGCGCGGCAGTCGGATTGCATTTCACCCCCGCGCGGCTTATCTGGAAGTTCAATCCCGAGGTGAAGGCAAGGCGACGATGAACTGGATCACCAACTATGTCCGGCCCAAGATCAACTCGCTCTTCTCGCGTCGTGAAGTGCCGGAAAATCTCTGGACCAAATGTTCCGAATGCGGAACCATGCTCTTTCACCGCGAACTGGCCGACAATCTGAACGTCTGCACGAACTGCGATCACCACATGGCGCTCACCCCGCATGAGCGTTTTCTGGCGCTCTTCGATGGCGGTGTCTTTGCTGAGGTGAAGGTGCCAGAGCCGCCGGTCGACCCTTTGCATTTCCGCGACCAGAAGAAATATACCGACCGCCTGAAGGCCGCGCAGAAGGAAAGCGGCGCGCGCGACGCGATGCTGGTGGCCGAGGGAGAGATTGCGCGCACGCCGGTCGTGGCGGTGGCGCAGGATTTCACCTTCATGGCCGGGTCCATGGGCATGTATGTTGGCAATGCAATCATTGCCGCCGCCGAACGTGCGGTGAAACGCAAACTGCCGCTGATCCTCTTCGCCTCCTCAGGGGGCGCGCGGATGCAAGAAGGCATCCTGTCGCTGATGCAGATGCCGCGCACCACCGTCGCCGTGCAGATGC
>DAORUY010000147.1:0-7377 GCA_035433445.1 Paracoccaceae bacterium | reverse complement strand
GGTCTTCGTGATCTTTGCCGTGGCGATCCTGACCGTTCTTGCCGTCCTGCCGATGATGCGCGCACCCGAACGCGCCAGCCGGGCGGAACTGGAGGAAAGCATGGGGGCGGTCCTTCTGAAAGCCTTCCGCGATCCGTCCTACAGCTTCATCTTCCTTGGCTTTTTCTCCTGCGGCTATCAGCTCGGGTTCATCACCGCGCATTTTCCGGCCTTCGTGACCGAGATGTGCGGGGCGATCGACCCTTCGGGAATGCTGGCGTCGATGGGTATCACCACCACATCGCGGCTGGGGGCGGTTGCGATTTCGCTGATCGGTCTGGCCAATATCGTTGGGTCCATAACCGCAGGCTGGCTGGGCAAGAACTACACCAAGAAATATCTGCTGTCGTCGATCTACCTCGGGCGCACCATCGCGTCGGGGCTGTTCATCCTGTTGCCGATGACGCCGACCACGGTGGTTCTGTTCTCCGTCGCGATGGGCGCGCTGTGGCTGGCGACCGTGCCGCTGACCTCGGGGCTGGTGGCGCATATCTATGGGCTGCGCTACATGGGCACGCTTTACGGGATCGTCTTCTTATCGCACCAGCTTGGCAGTTTCCTGGGCATCTGGCTCGGCGGGCGGATGTATGACGCCTATGGCAGCTACAGCGCCGTCTGGTGGATCGGGGTGGGCATCGGGGCCTTTTCGGCGCTGATCCATCTGCCGATCCGCGAACGGCCGATGACTCTGGCCCCTGCCGAGTAAGCCGGGGGGCTTTCCGCCCCCCGAACCCCCCGAGGATACTTGGACCAGAATGAGGAAGATCAGCCTGACGCAGCCTGAAGGATATAGCGGGCCGTCATCAGATCGAGATGGGCACCCCCGCCGTTCTTGCACAAGGTGATCTCGTCGTCCGAGGTTCGGGCAAAGCGGCCGGACGGCAGGTCGTAAAAATCCGCGATGACATCGGCTTCGGTGATCACCCCGGCCTTCAGCGGGGTCATCAGTTCACCGATGTGATGCAATGTCGTGGCGCGGGCATCGACAAAGACGCGGGCGCGGCGGAAACAGCTATCGTCGGCTTCACGCATGTCGGGGCGGTAGGCGCCGATCAGGTCCAGATGTGTGCCCGGCCGCAGCCATTGGCCGTTGATCAGCGGGCTGGTGGCCATGGTCGTCGTGACGATCACGTCGGCATGGCGCACCGCCTGTTCGAGATCCGGCTCGGGCGTCGCGCCGGTCTTTTCAGCAAAAGTATGGGCGGCCTCGGGGTTGCGGGTCCAGACATGGAACCGGGCGCTCGGGAAGGCAGCGGAATAAGCGTCGACCATCGAACGCGCCACCGCGCCCGCGCCGACGATCAAGAACCGCTCCGCATCGGGCCGCGCCAGCCGCCGCGCCGCCAGAAGCGTATCGCCGGCGGTTTTCCATTTGGTGACGAGCGTGAAGTCCACCAGGGCTTCGAGCACCCCGGTCTGATCGGCAAGCAGATTGACCGCACCATGGATCGCCGCCAGCCCCGCTTTCGGATTGTCGGGATAGATCGTCGCGGCCTTGACCGCGATGCCCATGCCCTTGATCCAGGCTGAACGGGTCAGAAGCGTATTGCCGCCCTGCCGCAAGAGCGTATCTGCAACCTCGGCGCGGGGCAGGGAGTGGCCCGCGACAAGCGCATCGGTCAGGGCGAGCCAATTGAGTTTCGCTTCCGCTTCGGGGCCGATGATCGTGAAAGTCATGCCTGTGCTTCTCCCTTTGTCAGAAGTCCTTCGGCCACCAGTCGCGCGGCGAAACCCTCGGGGCCGGTGAAATGATGCGTCTGCCAGCCGCGCGCGGCGGCCACGGCGATATTGTCGGCGCGGTCGTCGGTGAACAGCAGGCTTTCGGGCGGCAGGCCGCAATCGTCCTCCACCATCTCGTAGATGCGGGGGTCGGGCTTGGTGACGCCCATGTGACCCGAGATATAGCGGCGGTCGAAATCCGACAGGAACGGATAGAGCGGTTCGGCAAAGGCAAAGGAATGGCTGCCGAAATTCGTCAGGGCAAAGACCGGGATGCCCTTGGCGCGCAGGGTGCGTTGCAGGCGGATCGAATGGTCGATGAGGGGCGAGGCGATGTCGGTCCAGCGGTCGTGCCAGAGCCGGATCTCGGCCTGCCAGCGCGGATGACGGTCGGCCCAGTCATAGATCGTTTCGCGAAAGAGCGCGCCTTTGTCGATCAGCTCGTTCATCGCATGCAGATCGACCTCGGCAAAAAGCGCCCGGCGTGCCTCGGCCCCGATCACGCCATCGTAGAAGCTTTCGGGTTGCCAGCCCACCAGCACATTGCCGATATCAAAGATCACCGCTTGGGGCCGCGACATCATTCACCTTTTTGTGGACCGTTTCCCGCCAGATCGTATAAAGCCCCGCGCCGCAGATAAGCGCAATCCCCGCCCAGGCGACGCGGTCCGGCAAAGTTCCGAAGAAGATCGCCCCCCACAGGATCGCCATCGGCATGCCCACATATTCGAAGGGTGCGACAACGGCGGCTTCGGTCGTGCGGTAGGCCTGGCTCATCATCATTCCACCCACGCCGACCGCCAGCCCCGTGGCCAGAAACCACGGCCAGTCGCCAAGAGGCGGCCAGTGCCAGGCCCGGAAGAGAAAGGCGAGCGAGGCGTCTGGCGTGTCGGACAGATGCC
This sequence comes from Paracoccaceae bacterium, assembly GCA_035433445.1. Classification (GTDB taxonomy): domain Bacteria; phylum Pseudomonadota; class Alphaproteobacteria; order Rhodobacterales; family Rhodobacteraceae; genus TMP-24. Next base: position 4,717 of record DAORUY010000147.1, on the reverse strand, counting down.
CGTCGCCCACCCAAAGCCCCATCGCGCTGCTGACCAGCACGAAGCCGCACTGAACGAAAAAGCCCAGCGTCATCGCGCTTTCGGTGTCGCGCATCCGTCGCGTCATCATGTGAGAGGTGGCATAACAAAGCGCGGAGATCAGGACGAGAATGGACGCGGGCCGGATCACGCCCGCGCCGGGGCGCAGCATGATCAAGACGCCCAGCAGCCCGACCCCAACCGCGGCCCACCGCCTTGGGCCGACAGGTTCGCCCAGGACGACCGCGGACAGAAGCGTGACGATCAGGGGCGCGATAAAGGCGAGGGCCACCGCGTCGGCCAGGGGCAGGGCCGCCAGGCCAAGGAAGTAGGTGACGTTCGAAATCATCACCACCGACACGCGGAAAAGGTGCGCCTTCGGGTGGCGTGTCAGAAGCTGGCGAAAACCCGTGCCGGACAGCCAGATGACCGCCAGCACCAGGATAATCCCGATGATGGCGCGGGTCAGGATCACCTGATGCAGCGCATAGTCCCCTGACAGGTTCTTGATTGCCAGATCGTTCACCGAAAGGATCGCCCCGCCTCCGGCGGCGAAAAGAATGCCGCGGGTCTCGGGGCGGATAAGCGCGTTCATATGTCCCCCACCGGGATGGCCGGATCCTTGACGGCACGGTGGCGCATCTCGCGCCACAAGATGTAAAGCCCTGCGCCGCAGATCAGGACAATGCCCACCCAGGCCACAAGGTCGGGCCAGGTGCCAAAGACGGCCGCGCCCGCCAGAATGGCCAGCGGCATGCCCAGATATTCGAAGGGTGCGATGACGGCGGCCTCTGCCAACCGATAGGCCTGGCTGACGAAAAGCCCCGCCACCGCGACCGACACGCCTGTCACGATCAGGATCGGCCAGTCGCCGGCGGGCGGCCAGATCCAGGGGCGCAGCAGAAAGGCTGTGGTTTCACCCGCGCCGGGCAGGAAGCGGCCGTCTCCCGCAACCAGCCCCATTGCCAGCGAGACGAGCAAGAAGCCCACATGCAGGTAGATGTTCAGCGTGACCATGCTTTCGGTGTCGCGCATCTGGCGGCTCATCAGCTGGCTTGCGGCATAACAGACCGAGGAGAAGAGGATCAAAAGCGCCGCAGGTCGCGCGGCCTCCGCCCCCGGTCGCAGCATGATGATGACGCCGATCAGACCCGCGATCACCGCCCCCCAACGGTGCGGCCCGACCTTTTCGCCCAAAAACAGCGCCGATGCGGCGGTGATCAGCAGGGGCGAGACATAGGCGATGGCCAGAGCATCGGCAAAGGGCAGGGCCGCCAGCCCGGTGAAGAAAAGGACGTTCGACAGCATCACGATGATGGTGCGCCAGAAATGCGCGCTCACCTTGCGGGTGCGGAACTGGTGAAAATCGCCGTCCTGCCACAGGACCATGCCGACCAGAAAGGCGATGGCCACAATGGTGCGGATCAGGATGATCTGATGGAGCGCATAACCGGACGCGAGGAATTTGATCGCAAGGTCGAGGACGGTCCCGAAAAAGACCCCCCCGCTCATGCACAAGATACCAAGAAGCGCCGCGCGCGGGGTGGTCAGGCTCATGGCGCGCGTCCCGCCGAACGCAGGGTCCGGTCGAGCGTATCAAGAAACCGCGAGCGGTCGGTCTTCGAGAACCCCTTGCCCCCGCCCTGACGGAACGGATCAGCGGCGCGCAGATCGGCCATCAGATCGCGGGTGGCCAGCACATTGCCAATGTTGGCGGCGGTCAGCGCTTCGCCATTGTGCTTGAGAACCCGCGCCCCCGCCGCCACACATTTCGCCGCCAGCGGGATGTCCCCTGTCACCACGACATCGCCGGGGCCGGCGCGTTCGGCGATCCATTTGTCGGCCTCGTCCGGGCCTTCGGTGACGTAGATGGTTTCGACCAAAGGATGTACGGGCGGGCGGATGCCGCCGTTGCAGACCAGCTTGACGGCGACCTGCAACCGTTCGGCGACGCGGATGCATTCGTCCTTCACCGGGCAGGCGTCGGCGTCGATGTAGAGGGTCACGTCTTGTCTGCCCCCGGCCGCTTCACCTTGTATTCCTCCGGGATCGGCATGCGGTTGAACGCATCGAGCCCCGCGATCTTGTAGGCTTCGGCCAGCGTCGGATAGTTGAAGGTGTTTTCGACGAAATAATCGACCGTGCCCTTCAGGTTCAGCACCGCCTGCGCGATATGGATCAGCTCGGTCGCGCCCTCGCCCACGATCTGCACGCCCAGAAGGCGGCGGGTCTTCAGGCTGACGAGCATCTTCAGCATGCCCTGTTCCAGCCCCATGATATGTCCGCGCGAAGTTTCGCGGAACCGCGCCACCCCAACCTCATAGGGAATGGCGCGTTCTTGCGCCTCTTCCTCGGACATGCCGCAGGTCGAAATCTCGGGCACCGAATAAATGCCATAGGGATACCAGGGGCTTTCCGGCAGGGTGGGGGTGTCCAGCGCATGGCAGGCCGCGACCCGTCCCTGTTGCAAGGACGTGGAGGCCAACGACGGGTGCCCGATCACATCGCCCGCCGCATAGATATGCGGCACCTTCGTCTGATAGGTCTTGCGATCCACCTCCAGCCGGTCGCGCTTGTCCGTCTCCAGCCCCACGGCAGACAGGTTCAGGTGACGCGTCGCGCCCATGCGGCCGGCGGCATAAAGCAGCATCTCGGTCCTGACATGGCGGCCATTGGCCAGGGTCACTTCGACATGGGTGCCCGCATCCTCGATCTTCTCGATTGCGGAACCTAGCCGCAGGTCCAGCCCGTTCTCGCGCACCTGATGCATGAATTCCTGGATCGTCTGGCGGTCGATGAAATCCAGAAACGTCTCGCGCGGCTCGATCAGCGTCACCCGCACGTCCAGTGCGGTGAACATCGTCGCATATTCGACGCCGATCACGCCTGCCCCCACCACCACCAGACTGCGCGGGATCGTCGCCAGTTCCAGAAACTCGTCGCTGTCGACGATGGTCTTGCCGTTGAAGGGAACGTCGTCGGGCCGATAGGTGCGGGTGCCGGTGGCGATCAGGAACTTGTCGGCGGTCATCTGCACGGCGTCGCCCGCATGGGTCGCGACCTCGACCGTGTTCGGCCCGGTGAAACGGGCGCTGCCCATCATCGTTGCCACATGGTTGCGGTTGAACTGATGCTCCAGAACATCGACCTCGTGATCGAGCGTCTTGTGCAGCCGCGCCTTCAGATCACCGGCATGAATGTCGTCCTTGACCCGGTAGGATCGGCCATAAAAGGCCCGCTCACGCCAGCCCGACAGGTTCAGAACCGTCTCGCGCAGCGTCTTCGACGGGATCGTTCCGGTATGGACCGACACACCCCCCAGCCGGTCTTTGCGGTCGATCACCACGACCTTGCGCTTGAGTTTGCCCGCCTGAATGGCGGCGGCACGCCCCGCCGGGCCGCTGCCGATGATGATCAGGTCATAATGGGTCATTGCACTCAGTCCTGGTAAAGCGCCTCGGCATGAAAGGCGATGTGATCGGCCATGAAGGTTGAGACGAAGAAATAGCTGTGATCATAACCCGCCTGCATGCGGAAGAGGCCATTCTGGCGCCGCTCCATCATCGCATGGGCCAGCGCTTCGGGTTTCAGCAGGTCAAGGAATTGGTCCTTCGATCCCTGATCGACCAGTACCGGCCCGTCAAACCCGCGCCGCCGCATCAGAAGTGTCGCATCATGCGCGGCCCAGGCGGCTTCGTCCGGGCCAAGATAGGCGGTGAACTGCTTGCGCCCCCAGTCGGATTGGGTGGGATGGGCGATGGGGGCAAAGGCCGAAACCGACCGGAACCGGCCCGGCAGGCGCATGGCCAGCGTCAGCGCGCCATGACCACCCATCGAATGACCGCTGATTGCCTGCCGTTCCTCATCGACCGCGAAATTGCTGGTGATGATGGCGGGCAGCTCCTCGGCCACATAGTCCCACATGCGGAAATGGCTGGCCCAGGGCTTTTCCGTTGCGTTCACATAAAAGCCCGCGCCCTGGCCCAGATCATAGGCCTCGTCATTGGCCACACCTTCCCCGCGCGGGGACGTGTCGGGAAAGACCAGCGCGATCCCGTGATCGGCCGCCCAGGCCTGCGCGCCCGCCTTGACCATGGCATTTTCATGGGTGCAGGTCAGGCCCGACAGATACCACAGGACCGGCACCGGTTCGTCAGCGACTTCCTTGGGCAGGAAAAGGCCGAAGGTCATGTCGCAGCCGCAGGCGTCGGAGGCATGAGAATAGACGCCCTGCACGCCGCCGAAGCATTTGTTTTCGGAAAGGGTTTTCATGGCGCGGCTCCTGCTTTGTTTGGCCGCACCCTGCCGTAAGCCCTTGGCGGGGGCAATGGTGGATCAGCCCTCGCAGATAGCCAAAATTCCGTCCAGCGGTTTTTTCATCTTGGCCACCGCAGGCACGGTCGCATCCGCCGCCGGATGGCCGACCGCAAGGATCATCACCGGCTTCTCGCTTTCCGGCCGGTCGCACAGGCTGTTGAGGAACTTCATCGGATTGGGCGTATGGGTCAGGCAGCTCAGCCCCGCCTGATGCAGCGCCGCAATCAGGAAACCCGTCGCGATCCCCACGCTTTCGGGAACGTAGTAATTCTTGTAGCGATGGCCGTCCTTCGTCATCCCGTAGCGCTGGGCGAAGATCACGATCAGCCAGGGCGCGATGTCGAGATGGGGCTTGGATACCCCCGTCCCTATCGGCTCCAGC
>DAORUY010000146.1:0-7403 GCA_035433445.1 Paracoccaceae bacterium | reverse complement strand
CTTCAAGATCGGCTTCGGCATGGCCCCGAAAGTGGCCGAAGCGATGGCCGATCTGCTGCTCGAAAACCACGATACCATCCCCGATGGTTTCCGCGTGGCCGACAGCCTGTAGGGTGATAGTCCGCCCCTTGACCCTTCAGTTGCGCGCCATCTCGCGCCGGAAGGCGGCCATCAGCCCCTGAACCACCTTGACCGCGCGTTCGTCAATCAAACGCCCCTCGCCATCGAACGCCTGCCCCGAACTGGCGATCAGGACCTCAGGCCCCGGCACGATCCTCACCTGAAAGGGCGCCAGCGCCAGCCTGAGCGAATATTGCGAACGGTCGCCGCCCCCGCGCCCAGCCGCCGCCGACAGGATCGCCACCGGCTTGTCGGCCCAGGGATTGCCCTTCACCCGGCTGACCCAGTCGAGCGCGTTTTTCAAAACGCCGGGGATCATCTTGTTGTATTCCGGGGTCGAGATCACGATTCCATCCGCCGCCGCAATCTGTTCTGCCAACCGCGCAACACCTTCGGGAATGCCCTCTGCCGCCTCAAGATCCCCGTCATAAAGGGGCAGCCGCAGGTCCGCCTCGCTATAATCCGCCGGGCCGTAAAGCCGCCGCGCCTCGGCGATCAGCGCCCGGTTGGTGGATGCCGCGCGCAGGGCGCCCGCAATTGTCAGTATCTTCTCGTCTGCCATCTCAACTCCTGCGCAGAACCCAATCAAGAAGTGGTCCGGGCAAAAGCCGCCGCGCCGCTCCCATCAGATAAGTAGGGGTGGTCACATAATAGCGCGCCTTCGGACGTGGGCTTTCCAGCGCCCGCAGCAATTTCGCCGTGACCGCGCTGGCCGGCAGTTCGAACCGGTCGGGCTGGCCCGTATGTTCGTAAAGCCGCTTCAAAAGCCCCGCCTCATATTGCGCGCGCCGCGGGCTGTCGCGCCAATTGATCCAGCGTTCGAAATGCGGGATCGCATTCACGCGGATCTTAGATGTGACCGGCCCCGGTTCGATCAGCACCACGCGGATCGGCGTATCCGACATCTCCAGCCGCAGAACATCGCTCAAGCCCTCCATCGCGAACTTGGTCGCCACATAGGCCCCGCGCCAGCGGATGCCCACGAGCCCCAGGACCGACGAACAATTGACGATCCGGCCAAAGCCTTGCGCCCGCATCACCGGGATCACCTGGCGCGTCAGCTCGTGATAACCGAAAAGGTTCGTCTCGAAGATCGCCCTCAGCGCCTCAGTCGGCAGATCTTCGACCGCGCCGGGGCAAGCGAAAGCACCATTGTTGAAGATCGCGCCCAGCGTGCCGCCGGTCCGCGACAGGGCCTCGGCCAGAGCCGCCGCGATACTGTCGGGATCGGTATAATCCAGACGGAAGCTTTCCAGCCCCTCGCCCCGCAGCCTGTCGCAATCCTCCTCGCGCCGGCAGGTGGCAAAGACCCGCCAGCCCGCGCGTTTCAGCCCGTGCGCCGCGTCATGGCCAATGCCCGAGGAACATCCGGTGATGAGAATGGTTCTGTCCAAGCCTGCCTCGTGCGCTCTGCCGCCGCCGAAGCCCGGCTTACACGGGCTTCGGCAGAGGCGCCAGAACTGACGCAAGGGACAAGCGGGTCAGAACTTCATGGCGAAGTTCAGGCTGGCGCCGGTCGTCGTCATGCCGCCATTGCCGATACCGCTGTGAAAGACACTGGCGCCGATCTGGCCCTTTTCGAACTTGTGGGTGATGCCGACCGATGCCGTGGCGCTGGCGCCTTCGTAGTCGACCGCAGGCCCCGTGACGGTGCTGGTCCAGTTGCCGTCCAGATTGCCCGTCAGGACGGTATCGCCCGCAGGGTCAAGTTGGCGACTGAAATTCACACCGAAGGTCGACCGCGCGATGGCTGTCGCCACCGACGGGATCACCTGGCCCTGATTGTCGGTATAGGCGTCGGAAGTCATGCTGGAATAGGCGGCGCCGATATGAAGCGCCATCGTGGTCGGGCCCGCCAGGACCGGCCCGCTGAGGTCGACCATGGCCAGGCTGCGGCGGGCGTCATACTGGTCGGTATAGGACCCGTCCGGCGAGATTTCATTGTCGGTCTTACCCCAAAGCGCGCGCGCCTGGAACTGCATGCCGGTGGCCGGCAGGGCGGCCGCGACATAGGGGCCGGCAAGCCAGCCAATGCTGTCGTTCGTCGCCGCCCCATCCTCGAACGACTGGTTGTCGGCCTGAATCATGAAGCCGAGGGCGGTGAAGTCATTCACCTGGGTCTGCGCGCCGATGGTGGCGAGCGTATAGCGCGTGTCGGCACTGCCGGAGCCGGACCAGCTTGACGACAAAGCGGTCCAGACCGGGCCAAAGGTGTGCTGCGAATTCAGCGTGCCGGTGGCCTCGGACCCCGACAGCGTGGTGTTGCGGCTGACGAGCGCCAAGGCCAGCCCCGCCGTCTCGACCGCATTGCGCTGGACAGAAGGTTTCAGGGCTTCATCGAAGGCGTCCGGATCGACCTCGACCCACTGGCCGTAGCCGGCGTAATAGCCGCCCTCCGTTCTGATCTGGGTTGAAAACGCGGCCGATGCCAGTTCTGAGGAACACCCGGAAGCGCAATTAGTATAGGCGTTATCAGTGTTAGGAGGAGAGAAACTGCTCGACGGCGCCTTGGGCTGGCTGTTCAGGACGTTGTTGACCACCGCCATTTGCGACGACTGGACGACCTGGACCGTCTGCTGCACCGTCGGCCCGGTCACGACCGGCGGCGGAGGGGGTGGAGGCGGAGGCGTAATCACTGTCGTGGTGAAGATCGGGAATGTGCCCGATGCGCCCGACAGCGCAAATTGGTAATGGTTGGTCCCGCCCAATCCATCGACCGCCTGAAAATCGAAACCGATGTAGCCGTCGGATGCAAAGCTGCCGTTGGCCCCGTCCTGGGCCAGGCTCTGGATGTTCGTCAGCCCGCACGATTGCAGGGTCGTCGCGCTGATGGACCCGTAGGTCCCGCTGTCGATGGTGAAACTGTCAAAGACCGCGCCGCCCGCGGCCTCAAAGCTTGGGCCCAGGAGCAAGACCTTGGCGGTTTCGGTCATGTCGTCCAGTTCGATGGAGACATTGCAGGACCCCAGCGGGAAAGTGGCGGGCGGGAAAAATCCACTGAGGGCCATCGCCTGGCCCGACCAACCAACCGCCATCGCCCCGGCGATTGCCGCGATGCCCAGCCTAAACCCAGATCCCGCTGTCCACATGCTGTTGCCCCCCGGCGTTTTGCTTTCGTTCAACCGCCCGCACTCGCACGCAACATTCGCGCATCCATAGCAAGTACCTCCCCCGCCGTCCGAGGCAAACTTCCTACCACCCATGGTAGTTCAAACGCCTGTGGCTTCGGCGCAACACCCCCCCGCCAGCCAGAACCTCCTGCCTGATTGCGGTCCGGTATTGTCGCTGCATTGCCCTTCGCCAAATGCCGCTGGACGGGCGCGGCGGCGCGAATTACACGGAAGGCCATGACTGACACCAGCGACGATCTTCCGGTTTCCGCCACCACGTCCGAGCCGCTTTCGCGGGCCATCGGCGAACGCTATCTGACCTATGCGCTCTCCACGATCATGCACCGGGCGCTGCCGGATGCGCGCGACGGGCTGAAACCCGTCCACCGCCGCATCCTTTACGCGATGCGCGAACTGAAATTGTCGCCCACCGGCGGTTTCCGCAAATCGGCCAAGATTTCCGGCGATGTGATGGGCAACTATCACCCCCATGGCGATGCCGCGATCTATGATGCGATGGCGCGCTTGGCCCAGCCCTTCGCCATGCGCTATCCGCTCGTGGACGGGCAGGGCAATTTCGGCAATATTGATGGCGATAACCCAGCCGCCAGCCGCTATACCGAAGCCCGCCTGACCGCGGCGGCCGAGGCGCTGATGGAAGGGCTGGCAGAAAATGCCGTCGACTTCCGCCCGAACTATGATGGCACGCTCGAAGAACCCGTGGTGCTGCCTGCGGCCTTCCCGAACCTTCTGGCCAATGGCGCATCGGGTATCGCGGTCGGCATGGCGACCAACATCCCGCCCCACAACCTGCATGAACTGATCGACGCCTGCCAGGCGATGCTCCGCGATCCCGCGATCAGCGACGAGGCTTTGGTCGGGCATGTCCCCGGCCCCGATTTCCCCACCGGCGGCGTGCTGGTTGAACCGCGCGAGAATATTCTGGAAGCCTATCGCACCGGGCGCGGCGCCTTCCGCCTGCGCGCGCGCTGGTCGGTCGAGGATCAGGGTCGCGGCACCTGGCAGATCGTCGTCACCGAAATCCCCTATCAGGTGCAGAAGTCAAAGCTGATCGAACGGCTCGCCGAACTGATCCAGACAAAGAAAGTCCCCGCGCTGGCTGATGTGCGCGATGAATCCGCCGATGATGTGCGCATCGTTCTGGAACCGAAGTCGAAAAACATCGACCCCGAAATGCTGATGGGCATGCTCTTCCGCAATTCCGAACTGGAACTGCGCTTTTCCTTGAACATGAACGTGCTCATTGACGGGCGCGTGCCCAAGGTCTGTTCGCTCAAGGAAGTGCTGCGCGCCTTCCTCGATCACCGGCGCGACGTGCTGCGCCGCCGCTCCACCCATCGGATGGAAAAGATAGACGCGCGGCTTGAGATCCTTGAAGGGTTCATCACCGCCTTCCTGAACCTCGACCGCGTTATCGACATCATCCGCTATGACGCCGAACCCAAGCGCGCCCTGATGGCCGAGGATTGGGGCAAACCCCACCCGCGCGCCATGTCGGAAAAGGACTACGTCTCGCCCCAACCCCTCGCGGACGGGGCCGAGGGCGAGCTGAGCGAAAATCAGGCCGAAGCCATCCTCAACATGCGCCTGCGCAGCTTGCGCAAACTTGAGGAGATGGAGTTGAAGCGCGAATATGACGCGCTCTTGAAGGAACGCGAGGGGCTGGAGGATCTGCTTGCCTCCGACGGCAAACAGTGGAAACGCATCGGTCAGGAACTGGCCGAGGTGCAGAAAACCTTCGGCCATTCCGCCCCCGGCGGCCAGCGCCGCACCACCTTCGCAGATGCCAAGGAGGTCGAGGAGGTTCCGATCGAGGCGATGATCGAACGCGAACCCCTCACGATCATCTGCTCGAAAATGGGCTGGATCCGCGCGATGAAGGGCCATCAGCCGCTGGATGCCGAGGTGAAGTTCAAGGACGGCGACGAAGCGCGCTTCTTCTTCCACGCCGAAACCACTGACCGCATTCTTCTCGCCGCCGCCAACGGGCGTTTCTACACGCTTCTGGGCGCCAATCTGCCCGGCGCGCGCGGCATGGGCGAACCCGTGCGCCTGATGGTCGATCTGCCGAACGACGCCGAAATCGTCGATCTGCTCATCTACCGGCCCGGCGAAAAACTCATCGTCGCCTCTGACGCGGGCGACGGGTTCATCGTGCCTACGGACGAGGTTCTGGCCCAGACCCGCGCCGGCAAGCAGGTGATGAACCTGTCTGATGGCTCGGTCATGGCCGCAGTGAAGCATATCGCGGGTGACCACGTCGCGATCATCTCGAAAAACCGCAAGCTTCTGGTCTTCCCGCTCGACGAATTGCCGGAAATGACCCGTGGCAAGGGCGTGCGTTTGCAGAAATACAATATGGCGCGTGGCCGTCAGGGTGTCTTGGAACTGGACGGCGGCCTGTCGGACATCACCACATTCGCCCGCGCCAAGGGACTTTCCTGGGCGATGCCCAACGGCAATACCCGGACCGAGGACATGGCCGACTGGATCGCCAAACGCGCCGGCATTGGCAAGGCCCCCCCGCACGGCTTCCCGCGCGACAATCGGTTCTGACGCGCGGGGCTTGCAGGAAGGCGCTGCTAGCTGATCTGCCCGAACGGCCGCCATTCGCCCGCCCCGTCCGGCGTCTCGACATTCACCCAGCCGACATGCCCGCCGGGCTGCGGGGCCGCGTTCAGTGCCACTGCGCCGAACTCGCCCGGTCGTCCGCCCGGCTTGGCGTTGAAATAGGAAATCCAGCGCGCCGGACGGCCATCGGGCAATATCGGACTGTCCTCGACCTCAAGCCCGATCCCGCCCCACCCATGAAGCGTATGGCGAAATCCGGCGGCCGACCAACCCAGCGCATCGGTCTTGTGCTGGACAAGACTGGCGATGGTAAAATTCACCCCACCCATCACGTTGGTATCGGTCAGGGCCGGATCGCCGTTCGACTCCGAATAAAGCCCGATGATGATGTCGGACCCCGCCGTATAGGGATTGCGGAAATCCAGATGCGTCAGATTGTAGCTCGCACTCAGTCCAGCGTCGATCAGCGCCGCCTGCAGCGCACCGCCAATCAGGGTGTGATAGGCCTCCCATGCCTGCCGGTGGGCCAGGTTCGCCGCAACCAGGGTGAAGATGCCTGGCGCCCCCGACTGCACCGGAATTGTGCCCAGTGCCGGATCGGGTGCTGGCACCGGTCCTGCCGCCACAATGGCCCCCGGGATCGCCGCAATCAGCAGACGGTAGTAGGGTGCCATCGCCCCGGCGGGATCGTAGGACAGGTCGCTGCCCATCAGCGCGGCATAATCATGATAGGTCCGCGCCAACACGCCGTAGGGGCGGCAAACGCCCCCCGTCAGGTTATAGGCCGTCTGTCCGCCCATGATCACCGATTGACCGAGATAGCTCAGGTCACATATTCCCCAGCCGCCATTGTGAATGAATTGGCAGGAGTGCACCTGTGTGCCGCTGGCATCCCGGCCATAGATATGCAACCCGTCCCCGCCGTTCGTGCTGACATAGACATTGGTCAGCTGGCAAAATGCCGCAATCGTGGACACATGGCTGATCTGGCCCGGCAGCAGTGGCACGCCCGGCTCGACCGACAAAGGATCATCGTCGCCATTGCCATAGATATAAACGCCATGCCCGTCGAAATAGGTCACCGTCACATCACGAACCGCGGCTTGGGTCAGAAGCGTGATCCCGTGTGCGCCCTGATTTGGCCAGCCGGCGCTTTCCCGATAATCAGTCATCACATGGGTTTCGGCCGGTGCCCGCGTCACCGGATCCACCGCCAGAAGCTGCAGCTTTTCGATACAGGAGCCCTGTGACAGGCTGAAATCCTGATCAAGCGGCAGCGCAGGCGGCGGCGGGTTTCCGTATTTCGCAAACCGCCGCGACCGCGACCCGTGCAAGACCAGCCCGCCCTTGCCTTTGGGAAACATCAGGACTGTCCCGTTGTGCGTTGCCGCGCCGGAACCGATCAGGCTTATGGGGCTGGTGATATGGGCGGTGTCGGAAAAGTAATAGGCGCGCGCATGGAACTGCAGGGTGAAGCCGCCATTGTAGGAATAGCCCGTCCTGCCCCCGGAAAGCGCGGCCTGCGCCCTGTAAAACGCCGGTAGCCAGTCGTCACCGTCGCCGGCCTTATGAAAGTCCTCA
>DAORUY010000145.1:0-7489 GCA_035433445.1 Paracoccaceae bacterium | reverse complement strand
ACATGGAGCGCGACCGTCAGACCTGAACCCCGACGGTCTTCACCGGATGGATACGCTGCCTCGCAACGAACGGTCTGACAGAACGTCAGGGGGGTCAAAATTGCACGCCGATACCCCGCCCTAGGGGGTCAAAATTGCACGCCGAAACACAGCCATGGGGAAGGTGTCACATGGGTCAGTTCTCAGTGAAAATTACGCCCCTACCCGGGTCACTTCTGGGTGGAAATCAACATTCAAATCCGCAGAGCCTGCGTCGAACGGCCAAACTCTGGCCGTTCTTGCGTCGTCAGCGATCCAACAGACGGGTGCGGATCATGGCGTAATGCACGCTGTGATCTGAGAATTTCGGAAAGGTGGCGACATCTGCCATCGCCCGCGCCCCAACCTCGGTTTCATTGGCGCGTTCAAACGCCGCCACATCGTCAAACATCACCTGATTGCCGATCAGATAGTTCGATGATGGGAGTCGTGGCGCCATTGCGAGACATTCGGGAATATTGCACAGGATATTCCGGATGCCTTCGAATTCGGCAAGAATTGCAGGATGCACGCGCTGATAATAATCTTGGAATTCCTGCACATTGCTGGCGGGCAAATAATAGCGCACCACAAAAGAGAAATCTCCAACCAGGTCTTCCGCCGCCGCCCCATTGATGGCGCAGCGCCGCACGTCCATGAAATCCCCCTTGAGCTGCAATGGGATACTCGCGGCTTCCAGAAGCCGAACGATGTCAGCGGCCCCTATGACGGCTTCGGCCGTTGCCCGATCCGGGAAGCCCAGCATGACGATGAAAGCCGGGGTCGGGTCGCCGTAAAGGCTGTCCGCCGGCAGGTAAAGGTCGGCGCGCAGGCCCTTGCCCTGCGGCAAGAGCGGCAAAAGCGCGGTCTCTACCCAGGCGCGGCCGCCCTTGGGTGTGCCCGCCCAGCCGGTGATTTCGTAAAGATATGCTGACATCTCTCACTCCTTGATTGCGCACCCGAATGCTGCAGCATCGGTGCCGCTGCCGTGCCCGAAGCCATGGCGGGGGGGGGCGTCGCACGGACTGATGCGCGGCGACGTCCCGTTTACCCTTGATCAGTCGAAGAACGACGGTGGGGGCGCCATGCCCCATTGGGTCGTATCTTCGGCAGAGCCGGCAAAGTAGACGGGTTTGTAGTCGTCGTTCACCAGATCGGTGTCGGTGTAATGTTCGACCCGGTTGCCGAACGGATCAAGCCAGTAATCGTAGATCAGCGACCCCAGGTAATGGCGGCCGTAGCCCGCATCCAGATTCCAGCCCTGCTCGACCAGATGGTAGTGTCCGGTGGTGACCGCATCCAGATCAAGAACCTCGTAGCTGGAGTGGTGGCACCCCTCCAGATGCGACTGGTTGATCAGGATGATGTGGTGATCCACGAACTCCATGCCGCGGTCCAGTCGCATGAAGGTACCTGCGGTCGAGTCGGGGTCGCCCTCCTTGCCGTGCCGTCCGCAAATGTAGTCAGAGGGCACCACGTCGAAGTGTTTCATGAACCACTTCACCTCGGCCGGTGCATCCTTCACCCGCAGGACGTAATGGCCGATGCGCAGGATCGGGGTGATTTCCTTTTTCTGGCGGACGGGCCGGTTGGTCCGCAGGTGCGAGCCGTGGAAGTTCAGCGGATAGATGCGCCGCGTCGGCAGTTCCGGCAGGGTCGCCGCGCCATGTTCCAGCCAGAGCGTGTGCCCGCCGGGCGTGGTCAGCGTCACGCGCTCTCCGCCGCCGGGATCGGTGATCGGGGTTATCTCTGTCGCGCCGGGAATTCGGCTGGCCTTGACAAGGTCTTCGCGGGATTGAACGCGAAAGGCGCCGCCAAGGAAACGGTTGGTTTCACCCAGCCGCGCGACGTGGATGTGATGTGCAGAGCCCGTTCCGCGCATGTAAAGCGCGCCTTCGGTGCGCGCCGAACGCTTCATGCCGAAATCGACAAGGAAGCGTTCCATCAGATCAAGGTCGGTGACCTGATACGCCGTGTAGGCTAGGGTGTCGATGGAAATGCGGGAATCGGACATGGGCTCTCCTGAGGTCATGGAAGTTCGGTCATCCGGCCTTCGCCGGCGGAATGGACTAGCGCCAGCACGCGGTCGGGCGTCATGGGCATATGGCAGGGACGCTGCCCCAGCGCATCGCGCAGCGCAGTCAGAATCGCGGCCGCGGTCAGCGCGGCGATTTCGTCGCCGGTGGGCCCGGCACCCTCGGAAGGGGCGCAGGGCACTGTTTCGATGTCCGGCAGGGTAAAGCTGCCGGCCAATCGCAGGTCGACAAAGCCTTCGGCCAACACTGCTCCGGTCTCGGGGTCGATCGCCACCTCTTCTGTCAGCGCCAGACCATGGCCCCGCGCCACTGCAGCGGCGATATCGACAGGGGGCGCGGCCATCGCAACCCGGCAGACCGGCATCAGCACATGGCCGGTATCGGAATCGACCAGCAGTTCGACATGGATCGCCGCATCAGCCCCGGCAGCAAGCCCCGCTCCTTGGCGCAAACGCGCCTGCGGATCTGCCGGTCGGCCGGCAAAAGGGCCGGTCCAGCCCGATTGCAGCGCCCGCAGCGGCACCTGCGCCAGCGGTGGCAAGGTTGCAAGGCGCAGCGCCAGAGGGTCCAGCCCCTCGGCTATCGCATGGTCCTGCATGGCCAGTTCCAAAAGCGCGATGGCCGCCGGCGCGGTTGCATCAGCCGTGTCGGCCCATGCTGCGGGCAGGTCCGTTTCGACCAGATCGACGGCCAGCGCCAAAGGCAGGTCAAGCGCCAGCCGCGGGCCAATGGCCGTTGCGCCCGGCGCGGCCTGCCGGCGTAGCGCCATTTGCAACCCGGTCAATCGCCGGTCCGGCCCCAGATCGAGCCGGGCACCGACCGCCACGGCAGGGCGCTGCGGCAGCGCGGCCAGCGCCTCGGCGGCTGTCAGCATCAGACAAAGCGGCGCACCCGCAGCCTTTGCCAGATCGGCGGCAAGCCGCTGCAACAGCGCGCCATCCGCTGCATCTTCAGGGGTGGCATGGACGCAAAGATCAACCAGCGGATCGCTTGCGCCACGCGCGGCGCGCAGGGTCAAGGGCAGGTCGGGCATTACGGGTTCGGTGACAGGGTGCACCGGTCTGACGTGCAAGGCCAGCGCGCCAAGCCCCCGGCGCAGGGCGGCGTCATCGACGGCCGCCAGCGCCGCCACGATGTGACCGGCCGGCAAAGCCCTGCCGCCGCGGATAGCGCCACTTCCGTCGCTTACATCGACCGCAGCAACGACACCGGGCACTTTGAGCGCCGCCGCAAGGTCCATATCCGGCTGGCCGGCGCGCGGCATGGTCACAACCATCGTTGCGAGGGTCCTGCTCATGTTGCGCGCTCCTGCAAGGCGGCTGCGGCCTTCATGACGGCGCCAACCTGCAGGTCATAGCCCGAACAGCGGCACGTCTGGCCCAGAAGTGCGGCGCGCACCTCGTCTGCAGTGATCCAGGCTGAAATGCGCAGCGCATGGGTCGCTGCAACCATCATGCCGGCCGAACACAGCGGGCACCGGTCTGCAGCGGTTTCGGCAAAGGCCTTCCGGACCGCCTGCCCCACCGGATCAGCCAGGCCCGAGACGGTTTCCACCGCAGCCGCGCCGACCAGACCGGCCAGCGTCAGGCACGCGGCGACCGGCTGTTGCCCGACCAGAACCAGACAGGACCCGCAGGCCCCTTCCCCGCACAGCGCGGGCGGCGCGGCATCCAGCAGGCGCAGCGCCTCGATCAGCGTCAGGTTGTCACCATTGGGAACAATGCGCGGGGTTCCATTCAGGGTCAGCACAAGATCGGTCATCTCAGGCACTCTCCGCCGCCAGTTCATCGGCATCGTCGAAATGGTCGTGACGGGCCAGCGCACGCGCATTGGCCTGCGCCATACAATCCCGCAGCAACGCAATCGCCTGCCGGCGCAGGGGGGCATCAGCGCCCAGAAGCGCAGGCGCAAGCCCGGCGGCAGCCTCGGCGGCCCGTTGAAACAACAAGTCGTCGGCGATTTCGCCCACCAACCCGTCGACACGCGCGCGCCACGGCAGGCAAACCCCGCCAAGAACAAGCGTGGCGGCGATGATCTTGTGCCGTTCGGTGCCATAGCGGATGGCCGCGGCGACCGAGAGGCGGCGCGGCGCATCGGCATGCCGGCGCACCAAAGGCAACTTCTTGAAGGCGCTGCCCCCGTCGGTGCCAGGACCGGGGCAAACGATCTGGGTCAGAATTTCGCCGCGCATCAAGGCGGGGCGGTCGGGGGCTTGCAGAAAGCTCGCGAGGTCGATCTGGCGGGTGCCCTCGACGCCCTGAAGCGTCACCTCGGCCCCCATGGCCACCAGCGCCACGGCCAGATCGTGATCGGGGCGGGCGGCGCAAAGATTGCCCGCCACCGTGGACATCCGGGCGATGTGCGGGGCATCAAACTGCTCGACCGCTTCGTGCACCGCGGCAAACCGCTTGCCCGTCCAGATGTCAGGCAGCAACCGTGCCGCCCGAACCGAAGCACCGATCCGCAGCCCGCTGCGCGGATGGGCCGACAGGTTGTTCAACTCTGGCACGCGGTCAAGGCTGACAAGGCGATCTGCGGTCACGATGCCCGATCGCAGCTTGGGGATCAGGGCGCAGGCCCCTGCCACCAGAACCGCCCCATCGTGCAGGGCCAGACTTGCCTCTGCCAGGGTCTTCGGGTGCAAAATCGTGAATGGCGGCAAGGTCGAGATCATGGGCGCTCCCAAACAGCCGGGCTGGCAGGTTTTGCCAGCTTGTGAAAGTTTACGTGAAATGTTACGTTTTGCAAGACCGTTGCCTGCCGCGCAAAGCCGACAGGCCAGGAGGGAAGGGCGTGATGCTGACGGAACAGGACGGGGCGCAGACCAGACCTTCGCTGGCCAAGGCCGCTTACCTCGACCTGCGCTGGCGCATCCTGTCGGGGCAGATTGCGGCCGGAGCGCTGCTGACCGAACCCGAGATCGTCGATCGCACCGGCCATGGCCGCGCCCCGGTGCGCGCGGCGCTTGCTGCCTTGCGTCATGACCAGTTGATCGACATCGTTCCGCGGCGCGGCTTCTTCGTTCGGCCCTGGTCCGAGACCGAAGCCCGCGATCTTGTCGTCGCCCGCCAGGTGATCGAACCCGGCGTTGCCGCCCTTGCTGCCCAAAAACGCAGCCCGGCAGACCTGCTGGCGCTGGACGAAATACAGGGACGTTGGGCTGAAGCGGCGCAACGGAACGACCCGCAGGGTCTTATGCTGCTGGATCTCGATTTCCATGTTGCGGTGGCGCGCGCCTCGGGCAACGCGGTGCTTGCCGATCTGGTCAGCGCGCTGAAGATCCGCTCGCACCATCAATTCCGCATCAACCGACAGCGGGAAAGTTTTGTCACTGGCGTTGCGCGGGATCATGACGCCATTCTTGCGGCGATTCGCAACGGGGATGCGCAGGGCGCCGAGACCGCCATGCGAAGCCATATCGGGGCGGTTACGGCGCGGAAATAGGGGGAAAAGACATGCATCGCCACATGCTGCATCGCGGACCGGTTCAGGGACTTGCCGGCTCGGTCGTGACCATTGGCGCCTTCGATGGCGTGCATCTTGGCCATCAGGCGCTGATCGGGGCCGCCATCGAGGCCGGGCGTCGTCTTGGTCTGCCGGTCGTGGCCTGGACCTTTGATCCGCCCCCCAAGGTCTTTTTCGGTCGCGCCCCGCTGTTGATGTCGCCGGTCGAAAAGGTGGTGCGTATCGCATCGCTGGGCGTCGATCACATCATCCTGACGCGCTTTGACGCCGAATTCCGCGCCCTGAGCGCAGAGGGTTTCCTTGATGCCATGATGTCGATGCACCCGGCCGAGGCCTGGGTGGGCGACGATTTCCGTTTCGGCGCAGGCCAGAAGGGCGACCGCGACCTGCTGGAGACGCGGGTGCCGGTGCGGCTTCTGGACCCGGTCGAATGCGTCAAGGGCCAGCGCATTTCCTCCAGCCGCATCCGCACGCATTGGCAGAACGGCGAGTTCAACCGCGTGAAGGAGTTGATCGGCTGGGAGGATTTCTATCTGCATCCGCGTGATGATCAGGGCTGGTAGGCCCTAGCCTTTCTGCTGTCCGGCGATGAAGCCGCCGATGGTTTCATCGGTGTGAAACACCGGCTTTTCGTAATAATGCGGGCCATCATAGATCTCGATCAGGATCGACTTTTCATGGGCGATGGTGGGCCCGTGCGGGTGGTCCTTGGGATTCATGTAGAAGGTGCCCGGCTTCAGCCGCAGACCGACGTCTGTGTATTCATAGTCGCCCGACAGGCAATACATGAACTGGTTCGATGCGTGGGTATGCTTGACCGGAATACGCCCGCCCTTGTCGAACTCCAGAAGCGCGATCGAGGCGCCGGTGGCCGGGTTTTTCCAGAAGAAATATTGGCGCAGGCCGAATTCGGGGAAGTTCACCCATTTTTCGGGGTCCAGCTGGTCGGAGTGGATCAGGATTTCCAGCGTCGCAGCCAGAGCCTTGGCATCTTGTTCGGTCATTTGTCCTCCTCAGGGCGGCCCTTTGCCACCCAGTTTTCATATTCGGCACGGCTTTCGGGGGTCGCGGGAAACAGTCCGAAAATCGAGCGGCCGCGCTTCAACTCGCGCTGGACGAAGGTTTCATAGCCTGCGACTTCGATACATTCCTCGGCAACCTCGTCGGCCAGATGGGCCGGGATCACAACCACGCCTTCCTCGTTGCCAAGGATCACGTCACCGGGATAGACCGCCACACCGCCCAGACCGACGGGAGCGTTGAATTCGACCGGGTGCAACCAGATCGGCGTCGCCGGGCCGGAATCCTGCGCCTGAAAGCAGGGCAACCCGGTGTCGCGGATACCCGGCGCATCGCGGAAACCGCCATCGGTGATGGCACCCGCCACCCCGCGCAGCTTCAACCGTAGCGCCATCATGTCGCCCATCGACGAGGCACGGGCATCGCCGCCTGTCGCCAACACCAGCACCGTGCCCGGATCACATTCCTCGATGGCACGCCGGTGCAGGTTGTCGTTGCGGGCATAAATCGCCATGCTGTCCAGATCTTCGCGCGCGGGAATGAAGCGCAAGGTGAAGGCCGGTCCGATCAGCGGCGGCTGGCCGGGAGCGACGGGTTTCATCCCCAGCACGAAGGTGTTGCGAAAGCCGCGCTTCAGCAGCGCATTGGCCACCGCCGCCGCACCGCAACGGGCCAGTTTGCCGCGGGTGGCCTCGGAAAGCGCCATCACAACCGCTCCTTCACCACCGGGTTGCGCAGCACGCCCACCCCTTCAAGGTCGATCTCCACCACGTCACCGGCCTGCATGTAGACCTTGGGATCGCGGCGGAAGCCAACCCCGCCGGGTGTGCCGGTGACGATGACATCGCCGGGTTCCAGCGTGACGAAGGTCGAGATGTGGACAATCTGGTCGGCCACCGGGAACATCATCAGATCGGTCGTGGCGTCCTGCATGACCTGCCCGTTCAGCC
>DAORUY010000144.1:0-7544 GCA_035433445.1 Paracoccaceae bacterium | reverse complement strand
ACATCTCGAAATCCACGTCCAGCGCCGCCCAGCGGGCGCCGAAATCGGGCTTCCATTGCAGCTTCACATGCCCGCCCGTCACCGGCAGCGTCCATTCCCGGCCCGTTTCGTCGTCGAACGTGACGGTGTGGTTCACCTTGTCGACATGCTTGATCGGCACATACAGAACCCGCCCCGTTTCCGGGTGGATCGGCAGGAAACAAGAATAGGTCTGCTGACGCTCCTCGCGCAGCGAGGCGAGCATGATCTCCATGATCGCCTCATACCGCTCCGCCGCCAGCTTCAGCGTATCGTCAAACTGGCCGGATTTGTAGAATTCCGTCGCGCTGATGAATTCATATTCGAACCCGAACGTATCCAGGAACCGCCGCAGCATCGCGTTGTTATGATGGCCGAAACTCTCGTATTCCTCGTAGGGATCGGGCACCGATGTCAGGGGCTTTTGCATATGCTTGCGCAGCATCTCCTGCTGCGGGACATTCTCGGGCACCTTCCGCATTCCGTCCACATCGTCGGAAAAACAGATCAGCCGGGTCGGAATATCGCTGATGATCTCGAAGGCCCGTCGGATCATCGTGGTGCGCTGCACCTCGCCAAAGGTGCCAATGTGCGGCAACCCCGACGGGCCATAACCCGTCTCGAACAGCACATAACCCTTTTTCGGCGGCGCTTTCTCATACCGTTTCAACACGCGGCGCGCTTCCTCGAAAGGCCAGGCTTTGGAGTTTATCGCAGCATCGCGCAAGGTGGTCATGGTCGCACACTTTCAGGGCTTCACGCGGCACCCTTTGTGCCGCAAGGTCCGTCCCTATTGAACCCATGCGCATAGGTCAATAATTTCAGGGCAAATCACAAGGACAGAACCCGTGCCTCATACGCTTCCCGCCTTCACCGCCCAGGACGCCCTCATCGCGCTGATGGTCACGGTTTCCGTCTCTGACGAAACCATCCGCACGGCCGAACTGGTCGCGATAGAACGTCAGGTCAACCACCTGCCAATCTTCGCCAACTACGACATGGACCTGGTGCAATCCGTGGCCAAGACCGTCTACAAGCTGATGGAGGAGGAAGACGGCCTCGATACGCTCTTTGCCATGGTCCGCGAAGCCCTGCCCGAACGGCTCTATGAAACCGCTTATGCACTCGCCTGCGATGTGGCTGCGGCGGACGTACGGCTTGGCCAAAGCGAACTGCGCCTGCTCGAGGAGGTGCGCGAGGAACTCAACATCGACCGCCTCCATGCCGCCGCCATTGAACGCGGCGCCCGCGCCCGCCACATGCGCGGATAGCCGGCGGGCTGCCCTTCCCTCATTTTTTGTCCGTAAATATCCCGGGGGCTTGGGGGCAGAGCCCCCATCCTTCTTTTAAGCCCAGCTTCCCAGAAGCCGCAATTGCAGGCGCCGCGCCCGCTTGGACCAGCCCGACGCGCCGGGCGGCAGTTCCCGATCTTCCATCGGCACCGCGTCCCGGCGTTCGATATCGGCGGCATAGATGGCAAACACACGCTCCTCACCGCTCGCGGTTGTGAGATATCCCACTAGGCCCGACACGAAATTCAATGTCCCGGTCTTGGCAACCACCCGCTGCGGCGCTCGGTCCGCTCCAAGATCGGACGCGTCCTTGAACTTCACAGGTTTAAGCAAGGCTCCCAACCCCGCGCCGGGCCCAAGCTGACGCAATGCGGCCACCATATCGCCGGCACTCACCCGTGACGCACCGCCAAGACCGGAATGATCGACGAAATGCGCCGCCGTGCCGCCCATGCTGGCGCGCAGCCAATCGCCCATCGCCGCTGCGGACCCGGCATAGTTCTTGATATCCCGCATCTGCGAAGCCGCCATGCCCACCGTTTCCGCCGTCATGTTGGTGGAATATTTAAGCATGTCGCGCAGCATGTCGGGCAAAGGATCACTGTCATGGCGCACCAGTTCCGTGGCCGCCGGCAGATCTGCCAACACCTCCGGGCCGGGCAGATCGATCCCGTGCGCCCGGACCAGCGTCTGAAACACATCGCCCGCATAGAGATCGGGCCGCCTCACCGGCAACCAGCGGCTGCCCCCCTTACCAAGCGCCGCCTGCGCAACGGTCCAATCCTCGATCGTGCCGGATTGCTTGTAGGTATAAAGCGGCAGATCGCGCGCCAAGACCTTCATCCGCGCGACATGGACAGGCGGCACGAACCGTTCCCCCTCGGCATCGAAAGAGGTCTCGTAGCCGCTACCCGCCGGTTTCCATTTGAAATTCACGCGGTTGAAGTTCAGGTTCAACCCGGCCACGGCGGGGTTGTAGCCCATCCACTCCGGCTGCCCGGGATCGATCCTCGTCAGATAAGGCAAGGCCCCCGCCCAGACGTAAAACCGCCCCCCGACGCTCCGCACGCCCGTCGCCGCCAACGCCGCCGCCAGATCGCCCAGATGATCGGTCGACAGCGTCGGATCGCCGCCGCCCGCCAGGATCAGATCCCCTTTGACCCGCCCCTGACTGACCGGCCCGGTCGCCAGAATGCGCGTGGGGAACCGGTGGCCTGCCCCCAGATGCGCAAGCGCATAAAGCGCCGTGATCGCCTTCGCGGTCGACGCGGGCGGCATGCGTCGGTCACCCTGCCGCTCGGCCAATATTGCCCCGGTCTTCATGTCGGCCAGGACAAACGCAACCTCGCCGCCCAGTTTCGCTTCGGCAATCAACGCCTCCACCGACGGCCCCGCCAAAGCAGCACCTGCCGCGGTCGCAAACCCGGTCGGGCGTCGTGGCGGCCTGGGTGAGGTCACCGGCGCCTCCGCCAAAGCCCGCACCCCCCATCCGGCCAGCACTCCGCCAATCAACCCGCGCCGTGTCAGCCTTATCATTCCCCGCCGCGCCCCGCTTTCGCCATCCTGCCGCTGCGCCACTCGCCCCGCGCCCGGATGGCCGAGGAGGACAGATCGATCAGTGGCATATCCAGAAAAACCCAGGCGGGCGGCGGTGCCGCCGCCAATCGCCGCGCGGCTTCCGCAGGCAGGCGGTAGCGGGCATATTCGTCCGCCGCGCGCGAACCGCGCCCCTCCAGCCGCGTGCCCGGCCGCGCCATCACCGCAATCGGCACATGGCGCATGATCCAGTCCCACTTCTGCCAGCGATGAAACTGCGCCAGATTGTCGGCCCCCATCAGCCAGACGAAGCGCACGCCGGGATAAAGCGCCATCAGCCGCCGCAATGTCTCGGCCGTGTAGCGGGTGCCCAGCCGCGCCTCGATATCGGCGACAATAACCCGCGGATGATCCATCACCACCCGCGCCCGCGCAATCCGCTCCGCCATAGGTGCGGGGGGATTGGGCTTCAGCGGATTGCCGGGACTGACCAACCACCAGACCCGGTCCAGACCCAGCCGCTTCAACGCCTCGCGCGTCAGATGGGCATGCCCTTCGTGGGCCGGATCAAACGATCCGCCCAGAAGCCCGATGGTCATGCCGGGGGTTGCGATGGGAAAGCCTGCTCTCATAGGCTTAGCGCTAGCCCACGACGACAGGGAAATGGAACTGAAAAATGAAACTCTTCCCGGCTGATCGGGATTTCATCTGGGCGCGACCAATCATAACCGCGATATCCGGTGATGCGCGCCTCTTGCCGAGTCAGCGCCTTTCCGGCTCCAGGTGTTCCGCACGATCAGAAATCCGCCGCAATTCTCCGGCGGCCACGGTGGCACGAACACAACAAATCATCCTGCACGCGAAGGTTGACTGGCGAATGATCTCGCGTCAATCTCCGGTGGCAGGGCGCCGCTCAAGATGTCGGGAAACCGGCGGGCCGGGGCTTCCCCGGCCAATTTCAGCGACCTGTGACATTCGGCGCATGACCGCAACTGGGCTGCACCCAGGACCGGTCATGCAGGACAAGAGAGGTTGAGCGGCGCTTCTGCAACATAGTTAGATGACATTTGATGAATTTCTTAAACCCCTTGCAGCCATGCTCTCCCAGTCGGTTTGGGCTCACGGGCCTCTGCACCAACTCATTGCCCGTTATCTGCCTGCAAATATCCAGTGGCTGTCGGCTCCGATCGCTCATGGCCTCTTGCGGGCGTTTCCCGGTGGCGTGGCTCCCGACGCTGGTCGCATCGCCGATTTCTGCCGTGAGCGGCCCGAACTGCAGCGCCTGTGGCTGCGGCCGCATTCTCTTGCGGCTCCTCCGCACCACGTGCTTGACGCGCCGACTTTCTTGCCAGATCAGGCACTGGCGGGCCTTTGTCTGCCAAGACTGGCCGACACGCTGGAGCTCGCCGACTGGCTGGCCATCTCGCCCGAACAGTTGACGCGCTTCGCTGACCTTCGGTCGCTGTCGGCGCTATGCCCCTCTGAATTCGCACGACACTACCGTACCCGCACAATTCCCAAAAAGGATGGCACCCCTCGCCTGATCGAGGAACCAAAACCGTTTCTCAAGACACTACAGCGCAGGATACTCTCAGGGATACTCAATGCTGTTGCCCCCCATTCGGCTGCGCATGGTTTCACTCCTCGGCGCAATTGTCTTTCGGCTGCGTCCCGTCATGCGGGCGAAGAGACCGTCGTGAGCTTCGATTTGGCGGACTTCTTCCAAAGCATTTCCTTCAGCAGGGTATACAGCACCTTTCGCGCACTTGGTTATCCGGCCGCCGTCGCTCGCACGCTTTGCGGACTTGCCACCGTGATCACACCACCTGACGAAAGGCTGCGACACGCTGCCCTCGGCCGACACTTGCCGCAGGGGGCACCCACTTCTCCCGCTCTCGCTAACCTTGCAGCCTTCGGCCTAGACCGACGACTCGCCGGCCTCGCCCGCCGTATCGGTGCCGCCTATACCCGTTATGCCGACGACCTGACTTTCTCTGGTGATCGACAGATCGGCCCAATCCTCCTGCGAGCAGTGCCTCAAATCGCCCACGACGAAGGATTTCGCCTCAATCGCACGAAAACCAGGCTCATGCCACGAGGTGGTCGACAGATTGTCACCGGCACCGTCGTCAACAGCCACCTCAACCTTCCACGCACCGAATACGATCAGCTCAAGGCGACATTGCACCGCCTTGCCGACCCCACGGACCCGCGCCGTGCCGACCTAGCGTTCCGCGCTCACATTCGGGGACGCATCGCCTGGGCCGAACAGGTCAACCCGGCACGCGCGCAAAAACTGCGCACCAGCTTTGACGCGCTTGGTTTCGACTGACCTGCCCGATTGCCCTTTCGCGCCGCCTCGACTAGAGGATGACCGCTAAACACACGCGGCGCCCGGAGGACATCATGGCATCCTATCAGTACGTCTATCACATGGAAGGTGTCTCCAAGACCTATCCGGGCGGCAAGAAATGCTTTGAAAACATCCACCTGAACTTCCTGCCCGGGGTCAAGATCGGTGTTGTCGGCGTCAACGGCTCGGGTAAGTCCACGCTCTTGCGCATCATGGCCGGCATGGACAAGGACTTTCAGGGCGAAGCCTGGGCTGCCAAAGGCGCCAAGGTCGGCTACCTGCCGCAAGAACCGCACCTCGATCCCGCCCTCGATGTCCGCGGCAATGTGATGCTCGGCGTGGCCGAGAAAACCGCGATCCTGGCGCGCTACAATGACCTCGCCATGAACTATTCCGACGAAACGGCCGACGAAATGGCCGCCCTCCAGGATACGATCGACGCCCAGAACCTGTGGGATCTCGACAGCCAGATCGACGTGGCGATGGAAGCTTTGCGCTGCCCGCCCGATGACGCCGATATCTCCACGCTTTCGGGCGGGGAACGCCGCCGCGTGGCGCTGTGCAAACTGCTCCTGGAAGCGCCCGACATGCTGCTTCTCGACGAACCGACCAACCACCTTGACGCCGAAACCATCGCCTGGCTGCAAAAGCACCTGATCGAATATACCGGCACCATCTTGATCGTCACCCACGACCGCTATTTCCTGGACGACATCACCTCCTGGATCCTCGAACTCGACCGGGGTCGCGGCCTTCCGTACGAGGGCAACTATTCCGCCTGGCTGGAGCAAAAGGCCAAGCGCCTGGCCCAGGAAGCGCGCGAAGACAAGTCGCGCCAGAAGGTCATGGAAAAGGAACTTGAATGGATCCGCGCCGGTGCCAAAGCCCGGCAGGCCAAGCAAAAGGCCCGTATCAACGCCTATGAGAAAATGGCCGACACGTCAGAGCGTGAACGCGTCGGACGCGCCCAGATCATCATCCCCAACGGCCCCCGCCTTGGCGGCAAGGTGATCGAGGTCGAGGGCCTGAAGAAACATATGGGCGACAAGCTTCTGATCGAGAATCTCAGCTTCTCGATCCCGCCGGGGGCCATCGTCGGCATCATCGGCCCGAACGGCGCGGGTAAAACCACGCTATTCCGCATGATCACCGGGCAAGAGGCCCCGGACCAGGGCGCCATCACCATCGGCGACACGGTCAAGCTGTCCTACGTCGATCAGTCGCGGGACGATCTGAACCCCGCCCACAATGTGTGGGAGGCGATCACCGACGCGCTTGACGTCGTGGTTCTGGGCGATGCCGAGGTGAACAGCCGGGCCTATTGTTCCAGCTTCAACTTCAAGGGCGCGGACCAGCAAAAGAAAGTGGGCCTTCTGTCCGGCGGTGAGCGCAACCGCGTCCACATGGCCCGGCTTCTGAAATCCGGCGGCAACGTGCTTCTGCTCGACGAACCGACGAACGATCTGGACGTGGAAACCCTGCAAGCCCTCGAAGCCGCCATCGAAGATTTCGCCGGTTGCGCCGTCATCATCTCCCACGACCGCTTCTTCCTTGACCGTCTCTGCACGCACATCCTCGCCTTCGAAGGCGACGCGCATGTGGAATGGTTCGAAGGCAACTTCGAGGCTTATGAGGAAGACAAGGTGCGCAGATTGGGGCCGGATTCGATTGAGCCGAAGCGAGTGAAGTATAAGAAGTTTACGCGGTGAGGGGGCAATAGCTGCCGGTTGGATTTAGTTGTGGACTAGGAGTTCAAGCTTGTGGCGGGGAGATTTCTTTCAATTTTTCGCCGCCTATGTTCAAGGTCAAAAGCCGTGGGAAAAGTTGAGGACATTGTAGGCGTCGCTATCGAGTTAGCGATATGGAATAACTCTGAGTTGCATACAAGATGGGTCACCGCACTGCACAATTTGGCAGCACATACAGCTATGGGGCCATTACTCCCGTTCTCTCAGGCTGTTTACGTCGATCTACTTCTGCGCGTACTTGATAAAGAGCGGCTAGATAGGCTTGGAAAAAACGACACGAGTAAGGCTCTTGTTGATGGGTTTTCGATGTCACTATCCGAGAGCTGGATTTCGCGCGTCTATGAAGTGTTGCGTGTGGCTCGTGCCAGTAGCAAGGAAGCTTTTCCGCCTGCTTTGCAAGAAGTATTCGATCAGGTCGAGCTCGTACGCATGGCCGTAGATAAGGGCGAAGTGGCAAAGGGCCACAAAAAAAATGCGCCGAAATTCGAGCTCAGCCGAGAAGATAGTCCTGAAAGCAGACCTTATCTAAACGATGGCTCCTACATCGTTCCAAGAAAAATCTGCGGCGCTACGGGCTCGCTCATGTGG
Organism: Paracoccaceae bacterium; assembly: GCA_035433445.1. Classification (GTDB taxonomy): domain Bacteria; phylum Pseudomonadota; class Alphaproteobacteria; order Rhodobacterales; family Rhodobacteraceae; genus TMP-24. The sequence continues at coordinate 9 of DAORUY010000144.1, read as the reverse complement.
GTGTGCATT
>DAORUY010000143.1:0-7559 GCA_035433445.1 Paracoccaceae bacterium | reverse complement strand
GGCCGATACACGCGGGTCTTCGGCCCCCATTACATGCAAGCGCGAAAAGCCCGGCTTGTTGCCCGGCCCCAGATAGATGACCTGCGCGCCCTTGATCAGGCCCCGAGCCTCCAGGTCGATACGCTTCTTGCGGTGCTTCAGGGGCAGTTCGATCCCGTCGCAGATCAACGGCTCGCCCGGCAGCAGGCTGTCGGCGGGCGCGCCATAGGCCGTGCGGAACGCCTGGATGAGCTTGACCCTGGTCTGGTTGCGCCAGACAAGCGCGGGCGAGCGCGCCATCAGCCCCGCATCGACCCGTTCGGCCCAGACCACCCGGTCATCCCGCCGCGCGGCCTCGGCGACCATCGCTTCAAAAGTTTCAAAAGTCAGGCTTTCGTCACCCAAAGCATGGGCCAGATCCAGGATCGGGCTGTCTTTTTCCTGCCGGTGGATGCGATGCAACTCCAACCGCCGCGCGGCGGGGAGCTTGTCGAACACCATCTCGCCCGACTGGCCAACCGGGGCCAACTGCGCCGGATCGCCGAAGAGGACGAGCGTTGGAAAAATCTCCTTCAGATCCTCGAACTGCTTTTCGTCCAGCATGGAAGATTCGTCGATGAACCCCACATCAAGCGGCTCCTCCCGCCGTTTCCAGCCCAAGATGAAATCCGACCCGCGCAACCCCGCCGCCGCCAAAGCGCCGGGGATCGACTTCATCGAATCGTAAAGGGCCTTCGCCCGGTCGAGCGCCAGATCAGTCAGCCCCTCCACCGTCGGGCGGTCGGCATTTCCGGCCAACCATTCGGCTATGCGCTCATAATCCGGGTCATAGACCGGGGTATACAGGATGCGGTGTATTGTGGTCGCGGGCACGCCGCGCGACCTCAGAACGCTGGCCGCCTTGTTGGTGGGCGCCAGAACCGCAAGCGTGCGGCGATCCTTGCGCCGCTTGCCTTCATAATCGCCGGAGATCACATCAACGCCCGCCTCGGCCAGCGCCTTGGTCAGCCCGGCCAGCAGCATGGTCTTGCCAGACCCGGCCTTGCCGACCAGTGCCAGAACCGCAGGGCCCCCGGTCGCTTCGGGCAACAACACGCCATTGGCAAGATCGATCCCGGCCGCGCCGAGAAGATCGGCCACCCTGTCCCAGGCGTCGGCCTGATCTTCGGAAAATTGCATCACCGGCAAAGTCATGGCGCGGACCCTAACGGCCCGCGCCATGGGATACCAGAGCGGCTCAGCCTTTCGGGCCAGCCTCCAGCGCGTCTTCGAACGTGCGCAGGCCGGTGCGCGGCGCCTGCACCAGCACGGCCATGTTGCCCGGCTTGTGCTGGTTCTTCAGCATCAGCATATGGGCGCGCGGAATTTCGGCCCAGGGGAAGACCTCGGACATGCAGGGGTCAAGGCGGCGCTCGACCATCAGCTTGTTCGCCGCCGCCGCCTGTTTCAGATGGGCGAAGTGCGAACCCTGCAGGCGCTTCTGATGCATCCACATGTAACGCACGTCGAAGGTGCAGTTGAACCCGCTGGTGCCCGCACAGATCACCACCATGCCGCCCTTCTTGCAGACGAGCGACGAGACCGGAAAGGTCGCCTCGCCCGGATGTTCGAAGACCATGTCGACATTCACGCCCTTGCCGGTGATGTCCCAGATCGCCTTGCCGAACTTGCGCGCCTCTTTCAGCCAGATGTTATATTCCTCGCTGTTGACCTTCGGCAGTTGGCCCCAGCATTTGAAATCATTGCGATTGATCACGCCCTTGGCGCCCAGCCCCATCACGAAATCGCGCTTCGATTCGTCGCTGATCACGCCAATTGCATTCGCACCCGCGGTGTTGATCAACTGGATCGCGTAGGACCCGAGCCCCCCGGAAGACCCCCAGACCAGAACATTCTGCCCCGGCTTCAGATCATGCGGCTGATGGCCGAAAAGCATCCGGTAGGCGGTGGCCAGCGTCAGCGTGTAGCAGGCGCTTTCCTCCCAGGTCAGATGTTTCGGGCGCGGCATCAGCTGCTGGGACTGCACGCGCGTGAACTGGCTGAAGGAACCATCCGGCGTCTCATATCCCCAGATGCGCTGGGTCGGCGAAAACATCGGGTCGCCGCCGTTGCATTCTTCGTCGTCGCCATCGTCCTGATTACAATGAACGACAACCTCGTCACCGACTTTCCAGCGCTTCACCTTGTCGCCCACCGCCCAGACAATCCCGGCGGCATCGGACCCTGCAACATGATAGGGCTGCTTGTGGCCGTCAAACGGGCTAACCGGCACGCCGAGCGCCGCCCAGACGCCGTTGTAGTTCACGCCCGCCGCCATCACGAGAACCAGCACTTCGTTGCTGTCGAGCTTCCAGGTGTCCACCACCTCCACCTGCATCGCGGTGACGGGCTCGCCGTGACGGTCCTGACGGATTGCCCAAGCATACATCTGCTTGGGCACATGTCCCAAGGGCGGCATTTCCCCGATCTCATAGAGATCCTTCACCGGAGCGTCATAGGGGGCAATCCCCGGGTGAGTGTCCAAAGCCATGCGCGCCTCCTTAAACAATGCCGCGTCGCAGAATCAATGCGGTCTTATCCGGTGAAATACAAACGGCTGCGCAATATTGCAATGGATATAGTCATTTCTTTGAAACTTTATGTCCCTAAGGTCTCGGATTTGGCGTGACTCTACGGGTTTTCCGCCTTTTTGTTTCTGCGCCTGCATCCAAGAGCTGCAAGGCGGAGGCGGCATAGAAGTCCACCACATCGCGGCGCTCTTCGTCAAGCTGCACCTTGCCGCCATTCTCGGTCACAAACTTTCGCAACCGGAAGATGGCCAGCGTCATGTCGACCGCGCCCGCGACACCCTCTGGCAGGGCCAGTTCGGCCCCTGCCCCAGCCAGCCGCGCCGCGAGCCCTTCGGAGCGTGCCAACAGGCCCGCACGGTCTGTTTCGCTCTCCGCCCCCCAGGCCGCAGACACCAGAGGCACCGGCAGGACCGGGATCGTTCTGGTAATCTCGCCCATCAGCCGATCAGCCAGCTCCTCGGTCACATCTCCGTCGCGCCCGGCCGAAAAAGAAGCGAGCGAGATCGGCGTGCCAAACCGCACCACCGCATTGCCGAACCCCCGGAAGCGCCCGAAAAGCGCCCGCCAGATATGCCGCCAGATGAAAGCCAGGATCGACAGGATCGGGGCGCGGAACCGCCGAACACCGGCGCGATGCGCCTCCACCAGCACGCGGTCCTCGACGATCCGGTCATAGTTCAGCGCCACTGGCACGAAAACCACGTCACGGCCGTCCGGACGTTCGCCCTGCACGATGTAGCTGAGGATACCCAGCCGCGCGGGTGCCGTGCGCCCGTCAAGCGACAAGCCGCCTTCGGGGAAGATTGCCTGGGTTACGCCCTCGGCCGTCGCCATCTGCACATAGCGCGACAGGATCCGGCGATAGAGCGGGCGTTCCGATTTGCGGCGGATGAAATAGGCCCCCATCGACCGGATCAGCACCGACAGCGGCCAGACCCGCGCCCATTCGCCGACCGCATAGGAAAGCGCCGACCGCTGCGCCGCCAGATAGGTGACAAGCACATAGTCCATGTTCGAACGATGGTTCATCACGAAGACCACCGTCGAACCCGGATCAATCTCTCCCAGATTCCGGTCGTCAAGCCGCACCCGATAGAGAAGTTGCGCAAACCAGCGCGCGATACGGATGCCCCAGGTGAAGTAGAAACGCGCGGAAAAGGCCGGAACGATTTCGCGCGCATACCGGCGGGCGCGTTCCAGCACCACGGTCTGCGGCTCGCCGGTCAGGGCCGCTTCCTCTGCGATGGCTTCGGCGACCTTCGGGTCATGCGCCAGCCGGATGATCATGTCATGCCGTTCCATCAGCTTGAACGGCTGGATCGGCCGGTCAAGACGCTGGTTCAACCGCCCGACAAGCCGTTCCATCCGGTGCCGGAAGAACCAGCGCACCGACGGGAAGAGAAAATGCGAAAAGAAGGCAATCAGCGCAAAGGCGATGATCAGCAGGAAGATCCACAGCGGCAGTTCGACGGTTCGGAACATGGCGCGACCGTCGCAAAAAATCGCGCGGCGGTAAATCGCCGATTGTGTGGCGCGGACAACATACCTCACGCACGCGTGAGAAACCTGCATGTCGCGCCCATGCTAGCGTCGGGGACTGAACAACAGCCCCTATCCAACGAAAGGAAGCACCACGATGCCCAAATTGCCTGCGATCACGGCCTTCGCGTTTGCCCTTCTCGCGACACCGACCCTGGCACAAGATGCCGCCATGAGCTTTTTCGTGACCAGCCAGAACCCCGGCAAGGGTGGGGATTTCGGCGGCCTTGCCGGGGCAGATGCGCATTGCGCTGCTTTGGCAGAAGCCGCAGGCGTGACCGGCAAAACCTGGCATGCCTATCTGTCCAGCAGCACCGAAAATGCCCGTGACCGGATCGGCACCGGCCCCTGGGTCAACGCCGCCGGAGTGACAATTGCCGAAAGTGTCGAGCAGCTTCACGGGCAAAACAATCTGGACAAGCAAACAGCGCTGAATGAAAAGGCCGAGGCTGTGAATGGCCGGGGCGACAAGCCAAACCGCCACGACATTCTGACCGGGTCGATGCCCGATGGCACGGTCGCAGCCGGCCAGACCTGCGAGGACTGGACAAGCGATGCGGCCGACGCCGTTGGCATGATGGGCCATCATGACCGCAAAGGCCTTGATGAATCCGATGCGGCCAAGTCGTGGAACTCTTCCCACGGTTCGCGCGGGGGTTGCGGGCTTGAGGCGCTGCACGGCACGGGTGGGGACGGGTTGCTCTATTGTTTTGCCACGAACTGACGCGTCAGCGCCGGGCAAGCCACGGCAACGGAACGCTGCTGCGGGTCTGACCGCAGCAGCCCCGGCAACTTATTCCTCGTAGTAATAGTCCGAAATTTCGCAAACGTTGACGCCGCCGCGTTGCAGGACAGTTCCGTCCTCGAACTCCGCGCGAAAGTCGTAGAGGCAATGGCCGTAGTTGTTGTCGAAGTTCATGGTGATGTAGTTGCCATTAGGCAGATAGCCATCCCGCAGAATGTCGCTTCCCCAACGGTCGGCACCCGAGTTGGTGCTGTAGAAATGGATGATCGCATAACCCGTTGTGTTGTGAATGTTTACATTCATATGGTCAGCAAGCGCGACAGAAGCCGCAAGCGAAGCGCCAAGAACGACCGGCGCGAAGCTCAGAACCTTCAAAATCTTCATCATATTCCTCATAGCAGACAGGAGTTGGCAAGCGGCAGACTGGCATATACCGCCCGAATGCTGTGACGCATCATCCGGGCGGTTTCTTGGCTCAATCGTGAAGAAATCATTACTTCTTGCACTTTAGGTCAAAATTGCCGCGATGCAGCGAATTGACAGGGTCAGGAAATGTCGAATATCTCTGCAATCGCGAAATATTCTTGCAAAGACGATTCTGGAGGTGGCGATGACCGAGGTTCAGAAGGAAAAGCCCTGGCTCTTTCGTACCTATGCGGGCCACTCGACTGCCGAAAAGTCGAACGCGCTTTACCGCGCCAATCTGGCGAAAGGCCAGACCGGCCTGTCGGTGGCCTTCGATCTGCCCACCCAGACGGGATATGACAGCGACCACGACCTCGCGCGGGGCGAGGTCGGCAAGGTCGGCGTGCCGGTCAGCCATCTGGGCGACATGCGGATGCTCTTTCGGGACATTCCGCTGGAACAGATGAACACCTCGATGACGATCAATGCGACGGCGCCCTGGCTCTTGGCGCTTTATATCGCGGTCGCCGAAGAGCAGGGCGCGAATGTCGCGGAACTGCAAGGAACCGTGCAAAATGACATCATCAAAGAGTACTTAAGTCGCGGAACCTACATTTGCCCGCCCCAACCCAGCCTCAGGATGATCACTGACGTGGCGGCCTATACGGCGGAGCATCTGCCAAAATGGAATCCGATGAACGTCTGTTCCTACCACCTGCAGGAAGCGGGCGCGACGCCGGAACAGGAACTGGCCTTCGCACTGGCCACGGGCATTGCGGTCCTCGACGACCTCAAGGGCAAGGTGGCGGCCAAGGATTTCCCGGCGATGGTCGGGCGGATTTCCTTCTTCGTGAATGCGGGCATCCGCTTCGTCACCGAACTGTGCAAGATGCGCGCCTTCACCGAACTTTGGGATGAAATCTGCCGCGACCGTTACGCGATCACCGACGAGAAATACCGCCGCTTCCGTTACGGCGTGCAGGTCAATTCCCTTGGCCTCACCGAACAGCAGCCCGAAAACAACGTCTACCGCATCTTGCTGGAAATGCTCGCGGTGACCTTGTCCAAGAACGCCCGTGCCCGCGCTGTCCAGCTTCCCGCCTGGAACGAGGCTTTGGGCCTGCCGCGCCCCTGGGATCAGCAATGGTCGCTGCGGATGCAGCAGATCCTGGCCTATGAGACGGACCTGCTGGAATATGGAGACCTCTTCGACGGCAGCCCCGTGATCGCGGCCAAGGTCGAGGCGCTCAAGATCGGTGCGCGCGAGGAATTGAAAACCCTCGACAGCATGGGCGGCGCCATCGCCGCCATTGACTATATGAAGGGTCGGCTCGTCGACAGCAACGCCGCCCGCATCAACCGGATTGAGACCCATGAAACCGTGGTCGTCGGCGTGAACCGCTGGCGCGAGGGCGAAGCCTCGCCACTGACGGCGGGCGACGGCGCGATCCTGACGGTCGATCCTTCGGTCGAGCAAGACCAGATCGCGCGCCTGAACCAGTGGCGTCAGGCCCGCGACCCGCGCGCCGTCGAGGCCGCGCTGGCCGCGCTGCGCGATGCCGCGCAGAAGGGCACAAACATCATGCCCGCCTCGGTCGCGGCCGCGAAAGCGGGCGTCACCACGGGCGAATGGGCCGGGGTCTTGCGCAAGGTCCACGGCGAATATCGCGGCCCGACCGGCGTGTCGCGCAGCCCTTCGAACCGGACGGAAGGGTTGGAGACGATCCGCGAAGCCGTAGATCTGGTGTCGAAGAAGCTTGGCCGCAGGCTCAAGTTCTTGGTCGGCAAACCCGGCCTGGACGGCCATTCGAACGGCGCCGAACAGATTGCCGCCCGCGCCCGTGATTGCGGCATGGATATTACCTATGAAGGCATCCGCCTGACCCCCGAACAGATCGTCGCCCGCGCGGGCGAGGAAGGGGCGCATGTGGTGGGCCTCTCGATCCTTTCGGGCAGCCACCTGCCGCTCATCACCGAGGTGATGGAACGGATGCGGGCCGCTGGCCTTGCCCATGTGCCGGTCGTGGTGGGCGGCATCATCCCCGACGACGATGCGGCGGCGCTCTCCTCGATCGGCGTGGCGCGGGTCTATACGCCCAAGGATTTCGAGCTGAACCGGATCATGGCCGACATCGTCCTGCTGGTCGAACCGGCGACTGAAGCCGCCGAATAGGGCAGGAATTCCAGACCTTTACGCCTCAGGCCTTTCGGGTAAGGTGAAGCCATTCGGCCCTGTCGCCCGATGGAGTTCCTTGATGTTGCGCGCCCTTTGCCTGTCGCTCGCCCTTGTCGCACCGATCACCGCCACGGCCGAGGAGCCC
>DAORUY010000142.1:0-7570 GCA_035433445.1 Paracoccaceae bacterium | reverse complement strand
GCCGATTTCGGCGGCGGTCAGCGGCCGGTGCGCCGCGCGGAAGGTCGCGATGAGATCGAGCATGCGGATGGGCTTGTGCATCGCCTCAGACTAGGGACAAAGTCTGCTGCCAGCTAGATGGCAGCAGTCAGGTGGCAAACCGGGGGCGCACTCCCGCTGAAAGGCCTGTCGATATGAATGCTTTCGTGACACACCTCCTGTCCCCCACGCCTTGTGGCCCGATCGCATGCGGCGGCAGCGCCAATCCCCGTTTCAGGCGAAACACCACCGGCAGCCGGAAGGTGCAGGAATGAACCCGCGTGAGGCCGATCACCGGCTGGGTATCTTGCTTGTCTGCGCCTCAGCCGTGCCCTTCAGTCTGGCGGGCATCTTCACCCGGCTGATCGGCACGGAGATCGGCACAGTTCTGGTCTGGCGGGCGCTGATCGGGGGGGCGATCATCCTGCTTTATGCCCGCCGCCAGGAGCGGGGCCGGCCGATGGGCTGGCAGGGATGGCTCATGGTGTTGGTCGGCGGATTGGCAAGCGTCGCCTTCATCGCGGCCTTTCGCATGACCTATGTGGCGAATGTGACATTGATCTACGCCATGTCGCCCTTTGCCGCCGCCGCACTCGACCGGATGATCCGCGGCGTGCGCCCGGACGGCGCGCTTCTGCGGGCAGCGGTGTTGTCAGTTCTGGGTGTGACGCTGATTTTTGCGGGCGGCTTTGGGGGGGTGTCGTGGGGCGGGGATCTGATGGCGGGTCTGATGATGGGGCTTTTCGCGCTTTACATCGTCTTGATCCGCGCCTTTCCCGATGCCCCGGCCCTGACGGCGGCGGCCTGGTCTGGCCTTTTGCCGATGGCGGCTGGGCTGGCCCTGGGGGTGGAGATCCTGCCGGGGGCCCGTGATGTGTTCTGGCTGGTGGCTTTCGGCCTGTCTTTTGCCGTTGCGGTCATCCTTTTCACGGAAGGCGCGCGCCGGGTCTCGGCGGCGGAGGCGGGCTTTTATGGCGGGCTGGAGGTGCCGCTCGCGGTCCTATTCGCTTGGGTGGTCCTGGCAGAGACGCCGCCAGCGACAACCCTGGCCGGGGGCGCGCTGATCGTGGGGGCGCTGGTCTGGCATGGGGCGGGTGCGCTGAAGCGGGCGTGATCCGGTTGCGGCCCGCACGCGGGCCATTCCATCTGTCGCGCCCCCGCCCGCAGGGCGGCGACGCTCCGTCCGCCTCCGGCGGGGATATTTGGGGACAGAAAATGTTCAGCAGTTCGGGACGTTGACGGCAAGGCCGCCGAGCGAGGTTTCCTTGTATTTCTCGTGCATGTCCTTGCCGGTCTGGCGCATGGTCTCGATCGCGGCATCGAGCGGCACGAGATGCTGCCCATCGCCCCTGAGCGCGAGCGACGCGGCCGAGACAGCCTTGATCGCGCCAAGGCCGTTGCGTTCGATGCAGGGCACCTGAACAAGGCCCTTGACCGGGTCGCAGGTCATGCCGAGGTGATGTTCAAGCGCGATTTCGGCGGCGTTTTCCACCTGTTCCGGTGTGCCGCCCAGAACGGCGGCAAGGCCGGCGGCGGCCATGGCGGCGGCGGAACCCACCTCGGCCTGACAGCCGCATTCGGCGCCCGAGATCGAGGCATTGTGTTTCACGATGCCACCAATGGCGGCGGCGGTCAGGAGAAACTCGCCGATCCGCTTCTGGCTTGCGCCCGGTACATGGTCAAGCCAGTAGCGGATGACAGCGGGCAAGACCCCAGCCGCGCCGTTGGTCGGTGCTGTGACCACCTGTCCTCCGGCGGCGTTTTCTTCGTTCACCGCCATGGCATAGGTCGACATCCAGTCGTTGATCGTATGGGGCGGGCTTTGGTTCATGCCCCGTTCAGCGAGGAGTGCCTGATGGATGGCCATGGCGCGGCGACGCACCTTGAGCCCGCCAGGCAAGATGCCGTCCGTGGTCAGGCCGCGTTCGATACAGGCGTTCATCACCGACCAGATACGGGCGAGGCCCTGATCGAGGTCGCTGCGCGACCGGAAGGCCAGTTCGTTGGCCTGTTTCATTTCGGCAATGGATTTGCCGGACGCGCGCGCCATGTCGAGCATGGCTGCCGCGGTTTGGAACGGGTAGGGGCAGGCTGCCTCCGGGCGGGCGGCGTCGCCCGCATCCTGCTCCGTTTCGGTCACCACAAAGCCGCCGCCGATGGAATAATAGGTTTCTTGCAAGATGATGTCGCCTTGCGCATCGGTCGCCATCAGGATCATGCCGTTCGCGTGCCCGGGTAGCGGTCGGCCATAATCGAAGACAAGATCCCGTTCGGGGGAGAATTTCAGGGCCTGCAGGCCGGGCGGTGTGACCGTGCCGGTCTCAGCAATCGCCTTCAGCGTGGCTTCCGCTTTGTCATGGTCGTAGCTGTCGGGCAGGAAACCGGCCAAGCCGAGGATCGTGGCGCGGTCGGTCGCATGACCCTTGCCGGTGAAGGCCAGCGAGCCGTGGAGCGACGCTTTCAGCCCGTGCGCGTGGAAGGGCGAGGTGCGCAGGAGATCGAGAAAACGCCCCCCCGCAACCATCGGCCCCATCGTATGGGAGGAGGAGGGGCCGACACCCACCTTGAACATGTCGAAGACGGAAAGAAACATCGGAGGATCCCTGTTCTGCGCGCCGTTCAGTATGGGGCGGCGAAGCGCGAGGCAACAGGGAAAAAACGACCCTTTGCGGCGCTTGCGTTGGCAGACGCGCGTTCCCGGTGATGGCGGTGGTCCGTCGGGAAAGGGCTTTGTGCGTCTATCACGCCCCGAGACCGGCGAAATCCCACAGGAGTTTCAGGTTCAGCCCGACAATGGCCACGGCAATCAGCGCCGCGAAAAGACCGAGCCACAGCGGTGCCACCATGGCGCCCATCTTGCGCCGGTCGGTGGTGAACATCACCAGCGGCACGACGGCGAAGGACAGCTGCAAGGACAGGACCACCTGGGTCAAGATGAGCAGGCGGCCCGTGCCCTCGGTTCCGTAAAGGATGGTCACGGCCGCCGCTGGAACGATGGCGATGGCGCGGGTGATCAGGCGGCGCAGCCAGGGGGGCAGGCGGATCTCGAGGAAGCCCTCCATCACCGCCTGACCGGCCAGCGTCGCGGTGACGGTCGAGTTCAGGCCACAGCACAAAAGCGCGATGGCAAAAAGTGCGGGCGCGATCGACAGGCCAAGCAGCGGGCCGATCAGTGTGTGAGCCTCACCCAGTTCGGCCACCTCGGTGCGACCGGTGGCGTTGAAGCTGGCGGCGGCGAGGATGAGGATCGAGGCATTGATGATCAGCGCGAACATCAGTGCAATGGTCGAATCGTAGGTGGCGTAACGCAGCGCCTCGCGTTTTTCGGGCAAGCTATCGCCGTAGGCGCGGGTCTGGACGATGGCCGAATGCAGGTAGAGATTGTGCGGCATCACCGTGGCGCCAAGGATGCCGAGTGCCAGATAGAGCATGGCGGGGTTCGTCACGATCTCCACCGTCGGGGCAAAGCCGATGATGACCTGGCCCCAGTCCGGGTCGGCCATGGCGATCTGGATGCCGAAGCAGAGCGCGATAACGCCAAGCAGCGTGATGATGAAGGCTTCGAGCCAGCGGAAACCCTTCTTCTGGAGCCAAAGGATCAGGAAGACGTCGAGCGCCGTGATGATCACGCCGATTTCCAGAGGGATACCGAACAGCAGGTTGAGGCCGATGGCGGTGCCTATGACCTCGGCGATATCTGTGGCGATGATCGCCAGTTCGGCCAGCGCCCACAGCGGCAGGGCAACCCAGCGGGGAAATGCGTCGCGGCAGGCCTGGGCAAGATCGCGGCCCGAGGCGATGGCCAACCGGGCGCAGAGCGATTGCAGCACGATGGCCATGATGTTGGAAATGAGCGCGACGGTGAGGAGGGTGTAGCCGAATTTCGAGCCACCGGCGAGCGAGGTCGCCCAGTTGCCGGGGTCCATGTAGCCGACCGCGACCATGTAACCTGGGCCAAGGAAGGCCGAGAGCTTGCGCCAGGTGCCCGCAGGCACCGCCACGGAGCGGTGCACGTCCGACAGTGCGGCATCGCCGCGGTCGCGCCGCCAGTTTGGTTTCTGCGCGCCGATTGCGGAAAGGCTGAATTGTTCGGTCATGGGTCTTTTGCAAATGAGAATAATTCTCAATACCGGGCATGCCTGCCGGAAGTCAAGCGGTTTCATGCCGGTAACGGGGGAACTGCGATTGCCTCTTATCGTGGGGCGCCGGCATTCCTATAAGAACACTGCCCCAAACGGAGAGTATCATGACCCTATCCCTTTCCCCCGCCGATCTGGCAAAGAAGGCCGCCGCTGACCGCGCTGTCGATTTCGTGCAGGATGGCATGCGCCTTGGACTGGGCACCGGATCGACCGCCGCCTTCATGGTCAAGCGACTGGGCGAACGTGTCCGCCAAGAAGGGCTGAGGGTCGTGGGCGTGCCGACATCATCGCGCACAGCGGCGCTGGCGCGGGCCGAAGGCATCCGGGTCGTCACGCTCGATCAGGCCGGCTGGCTCGATCTCACGATCGACGGGGCGGACGAGTTCGACCCGGACCTGACCTTGGTGAAGGGCGGTGGCGGGGCACATCTTCAGGAAAAGGTCGTTGCCGCCGCGTCGGACCGGATGATCGTGATTTCGGATGCGGGCAAGCGGGTGGGGCAGTTGGGTGCTTTCCCGCTGCCGGTGGAGGTGCTGAATTTCGGCCTGAAATCCAGCATCCGGCATCTTGAACGGGTGCTGGCCGATCTGGGCTATGGCGGGTGCGCGATCACCCGGCGGCAGGCGGGAGGTCACGATTTTGTCAGCGACGAAGGCAATGCAATCCTTGATCTGCATCTTGAAGCCATCTCTGATGCGCCCCGGTTGGCTGTGGCCCTGAACCAGATTCCGGGCCTGGTGGAAAACGGGCTTTTCATTCGGATGGCGGACCTCGTGGTGATCGGAAACCCGGATGGAACGTCTGAACTGATCGAGGCCGCGCCGGGCACGCTGGCTGCAATGCAGGCTCCGCGCGACCGTCAGGCGGCCCCATTCGCCGATATCGCGGAATAAAGGCGCCAGACGGCGCGAAGGACGTAAAGATGAGTGTGAAATCAGTCTTCGACTATGATCTGTTCGTCATCGGCGGCGGGTCGGGCGGTGTCAGGGCCGCGCGCATCGCGGCGGGTGAGCATGGGGCAAAGGTCGCGCTGGCCGAAGAAGACCGGATGGGCGGCACCTGCGTGATCCGAGGCTGTGTGCCCAAGAAACTGATGGTCTTCGCCTCCTCTTATCGTGGGGCGATGGCCGATGCCGCAGCTTATGGCTGGTCGGTTCAGCCCGGCGGTTTCGACTGGTCGGTCTTTCGGGCGAAGCTCGATGCCGAGCTGGACCGGCTCGAGGCAGCTTACCGCGGCGGGCTGAAATCCGCGGGTGTCAAAGTTTTTGACATGCGGGCCACGGTGGCCGACCCCCATCGTGTGCGGCTGTCCGACGGACGTGAGGTGACGGCCAAACATATCCTGATTGCCACTGGCGGGCACCCCTCGGTCCCCGATGTCGCAGCGCGGGCGGGGGCGCTGACCTCCAACGACATCTTCAAGCTCGACAGCCTGCCGCGGTCGGTCCTGATCGTCGGCGGCGGGTTCATCGCATGCGAATTCGCCTGCATTCTGACCGGTCTTGGCGTGGAGGTAACGCAGTTCTACCGGGGTGCGCAGATATTGAGAGGCTTCGACGACGAGGCGCGCGGCCTGATCGCCGATCAGATGCGGGCGCAGGGCGTGACGCTTTTGACCGGCACGGATGTGGCCGAGATGAAGCCTGCCGAAGGCGGCAGTTGGGTGCGGGCCACAACCGGCGAAGTCCGGGTGTTCGAACGGGTGGTCTACGCTACCGGCCGGGTGCCGAACACAAACGGGCTGGGTCTGGCCGAGCAGGGGGTGAAGCTCGGGCCGAAGGGCGAGGTGATGGTGGACGGCTGGTCGCAGACGGCGGTCCCGTCGATCTATGCCGTGGGCGATGTGACCGACCGGATCAACCTGACCCCGGTCGCGATCCGCGAAGGCCATGCCTTCGCTGACACCGTCTTTGGCGCCCGCCCGCGTCAGGCCGACCATGATCTGGTGCCGTCCGCCGTCTTCACGCAGCCCGAACTTGGCACTATCGGCCTGACGGAGGAGGAGGCGCGCGCGCTTGGCCCGATAGAGGTCTATGCGACGACCTTCCGCCCCATGCAAAGCGCCTTTGCCGGTCGGCCCGACAAAGTGCTGATGAAGCTGGTCGTGGATGGGTCAACCCGCAGGGTCCTGGGCTGCCATATCGTCGCACCAAATGCAGGCGAAATGATCCAGCTGGCGGCCATCGCGGTGAAGATGGGCGCAACGAAAGAGGATTTCGACCGCACCGTCGCCGTGCATCCCACCATGTCGGAGGAGCTTGTCACCTTGCGGAAACCTGTCCGAACGACTTGACAATTCGCGATAAGTGCCCAGTTCGTGTGTCTGGAAAGACCAATACGGGAAAGGGAGCCTGATGGCTGGCAGCGGAGGCCCATGGGGCGGTGGTTCGGGCGATGACGACGAAGAACGTCGGCCACGCGGTGACAACCGGGGCGGGCGTCGCCCGGGCGAGGGGCCGCAACTTCCCGAAATCGACGAGATGCTGAAAAAAGGCACCGAGCAGCTGAAGGTGCTGATGGGCGGGCGGTCGTCTCGCGGCGGCGGCTCTGGCGGTGATCAGGGCGGCGGGCCCTCCTTCGGCTTCGACCGGCGTTCTATCGGGCTGGGTGTGCTGGCCGCGATCGGCCTTTGGGCCTTTGCGTCCTTCTACACCGTCAAACCCGAAGAAAAGTCGGTGGAACTGTTCCTGGGCACACGCTCGGCGGTGGGTGAGTCGGGGCTGAATTTCGCGCCCTGGCCCTTCTACACCTACGAAGTCATCGCGGTGACGCCCGAACGCACCGAGGATATCGGCGTGGGCAGCACCGGCGGCGACGAAGGCCTGATGCTGACCGGCGACGAAAATATCGTCGATATCGACTTTCAGGTGGTCTGGAACGTGTCCGACCCCGAAAAATTCCTCTTCAACCTGCGTGACCCGGATCTGACCATCCGCTCGGTCGCCGAAAGCTCCATGCGCGAGATCATTGCACAAAGCCAGCTCGCGCCGATCCTGAACCGTGACCGCGGCGCGATTGCCCAGCGACTGCAGGAACTGATCCAGTCCACGCTCGACAGCTACAACAGCGGGCTGAACGTCGTGCGCGTGAACTTCGACCGTGCCGACCCGCCGCGCGAAGTCATCGATGCCTTCAAGGAAGTGCAGTCGGCCGAACAGGAACGCGACCGCCTTCAGAAGGAAGCCGACGCCTATTCCAACAAGGTCGTGGCCGGTGCGCGCGGCGATGCGGCGGCGGTGCTGGAAGCCGCCGAAGCCTACCGCGCCCAGGTCGTGAACCAGGCTGAAGGCGAGGCGAGCCGCTTCTCGGCCGTTCTGACGGAATATCAGAAGGCCCCGGAAGTCACGCGCAAGCGGCTTTACCTTGAAACGATGGAAGAAATGATGACCTTGTTCACACGGGCCATCACT
>DAORUY010000141.1:0-7652 GCA_035433445.1 Paracoccaceae bacterium | reverse complement strand
AAATCAGGCGATCTTGAAGTCAAGCGGCAGGCCACTTGGGGAATGTCGGTTAACAACTGTCGCCGCCAGATAGACAAAGGCCCGCAACGCGTTTTGCGCTGCGGGCCTTTGAGGCAGTATATTTGGTCGGCTGGCCGCGATTTCGTGTTGGTGAGTCTCTGCGGCGTGAACCGAGGTCAGAGCCCTTTGGACCGATAGGTCGCTGCAACCCGGCTGATGGCCACGATATAGGCGGCCACGCGCAAGTCCTCCACGTCCTTACGACCGTGCCAGATCTCGCGCATCGCCTGGTAGGCTGTGCGCATCGTATCATCGAGACCCGACCGCACCAGCGCCAGCTCATCCGACCCTTGCAGGAATTTCTGCTTGAAATCGGGCGTCAGTTGCCAGCCCAGCCCCTGATCGGATGACAGACGTTCCAGTTCCTCGACCAGAATGCGCGACCGGCCTTCCTCGGCCCGACGCTGCATGCGGCCAAAGCGGATATGCGACAGGTTCTTGACCCATTCGAAATAGGAAACGGTCACACCGCCGGCATTGGCATACATGTCTGGAATGATCAGAATGCCTTTCTGGCGCAAGATTTCATCGGCGCCGAAGGTGATCGGGCCGTTCGCAGCCTCGATGATCAGGGGAGCCTTGATGTTTGCGGCGTTGCCCTTGTGGATCACGCCCTCCATCGCCGCCGGGATCAGGATGTCGCAGTCGTTCTCCAGAACTTTCACGCCATCTTCGACATAGGTCGCGCCTGCAAATCCCTTCACGCCGCCGGTCTTCGCGATCCACTGTCGGACCTCCTCGACATTCAGCCCGCGCTCGTCAACCAGCGCGCCGTCACGTTCGATGATGCCGATGATCTTGGCGCCGTCATCTTCCGACAGGAACTTCGCCGCGTGGTAGCCCACGTTGCCCAGCCCCTGCACGATGATGCGCTTGCCATCAATGCCGCCCGACAGACGGGCCATCGCCACATCTTCCTTGTGACGGAAGAATTCGCGCAGCGCGAACTGCACGCCCCGGCCTGTCGCCTCGACCCGACCCTGAATGCCGCCCGCATGCGGCGGCTTGCCGGTCACGCAGGCCTTGGCATTGATGTCGGTGGTGTTCATCCGCGCGTACTGGTCGGCAATCCAGGCCATCTCGCGCTCGCCCGTGCCCATGTCGGGGGCGGGCACGTTCTGTGCCGGGTGGATCAGGTCGCGCTTGATCAGCTCATAGGCAAAGCGGCGGGTGATCTGTTCCAGCTCATGTTCGTCCCACTGACGGGGGTCGATACACAACCCGCCCTTGGAGCCACCGAACGGCGTTTCCACCAGCGCGCATTTGTAGGTCATCAGCGCCGCCAGCGCTTCCACCTCGTCCTGGTTCACGCCCAGCGAATAGCGGATACCGCCCTTCACCGGCTCCATATGTTCGGAATGGACCGACCGATACCCGGTGAAGGTCTCGATCTTTCCGCGCAGCCGCACACCAAAGCGAACCGTATAGGTCGAGTTGCAGACCCGGATCTTCTCCTCAAGCCCAGGGCTGAGATCCATCAACCCCACCGCACGCTTGAACATGAGATCGACCGATTGCCGGAAACTCGGCTCGCCCTGGCCATTGACTGACATGAAACCCTCCCGATTCGCTTTGCGCCTGCCCGTTTTTCAAACTGCGCGAAATTTGGGCAAGACGCGTATGATGCGCGCAGCTTATGGTCGCTTGGTTAGCAAACTACGCCGTTTTCACAACCCCACAATGACAATTCGATCTGGGTTTTGCAGGCGAATCATCCGGTCGAGGTGCAGCCGGAAACCAGCCTTCGCGATTCGCAAACAAGCGCCTCTCGTCGATCCGACCAATAGAATCGTCATTCCTGCACCAGTTTGGCCCAGCCACCAGCATTATTGCTGCGAGATGCACCAATCCGGCGGCACACCACACACGCCACACTTTTGCCCCAGATCGCGGCCTACTTTGGTCAAATGTTTATTTCAGGACTCGCGCTGAGGCCTTGGAGCCATGTGCAGTGACGAGAAAGAGGTGCAATATGTTTGGTAGCGGGATGTCGGGTTTGACCGAGGCCACGGCGCTGCGTGCGAACGCACGACAGCGTCTGAGTCGGTTCTGGCGCGCTGAAGACGGCACCTTGATCATCTACAGCCTCTTCATGTTCGTCTGCATGCTCTACCTGGCCGGTGTCGCGCTGGATCTGATGCGGTTTGAAGAGCGCCGCACCGTCTTGCAGGCCACCATCGACCGGGCCGTGCTGGCCGCCGCCGATATGGATCAGACGCTCGATTGCAAGGCCGTGATCCGCGACTGGTTCGTCAAAGCTGGCGAGGCGGCACCTGCCGACAGTGACATCAGCTGCACGAAGGACGAGTTCGGGTCCGAAGTCAGCGTCAATGCCAATGCAAACATGCAGACGTGGTTCATGAACCTCTATGGCATCGACATCCCGACGCTGGCGACCGCATCCGCTGGCAGCGCTGAAGAAAAGATCGGTTCCGTGGAAATTTCGCTGGTGCTCGATGTGTCGGGCTCGATGAACTCCAACAGCCGCCTGACCTATCTGAAACCCGCGGCAAAATCCTTCATCGACAAGATGTTCGACAATGTCGAAACCGGCAAGCTTTCCATGTCCGTCGTGACCTATTCCACGCAGGTTGCACTTGGGCCTGACCTGATCAAATATTTCGACCACACCGCTGAACATACAAGCTCGGCCTGCCTTGAGTTCGACTCGGGCGACTTTGCCAACACCACGATGGAGCCGAAGTCGACGCCCGTCGGCAGCCCTCCGGCCGTATCCGATCGCAAGTATCAGTTGAACGGTCACTTCGACCCGTTCAACACCACGCTGGTCAACACCAGTTCCAACAACACGCTGCTGAATTGTCCGCCCAACAGCGCGACAAACCGCAACATCATGGCGTTTTCAGGCAACCGGTCCGACCTGAAGTCGAAGATCGACTCGCTGGTGGCGTCCGGGAACACCTCTATTGATCTCGGCACGAAATGGGGTGCGGCCCTTCTGGACCCGTCCATGCGGCCCGTCGCCGATGCCATGATCACCGAGGGGCTCGTGTCGTCGAACTTCTCCGGGCGCCCCTACAGCTATACGAACCCCGATGGCAGCAAGAACACAGAAGTGCTGAAGGTTCTGGTGATCATGACCGACGGCGAAAACACCACCGAATACAAGCTCAAGCCTGCCTTCGACCAAGATCCGAGCAGGCTTCACTACAACAACACCAGTAACTCCGCCTATAATGGCAGCAGCTATTACAAGCGGTACTCACTCTATGACTCGACCCGCAGCAGCAACAAATATTTCAGCTTCTACACCAACACCTGGCGGTCCGAGCCTTGGGGAACGCAAGCGACGGATATCAGCGGCACGGACACGACCGTTCAGCTGACCTGGCCGGAAGTCTGGGCGACAATGTCGGTCAACTGGTTCGCGGATAACCTGATCTTCCGGGCCTATGGCTCCACCACACGCAACAGCTGGCGGACGAGTGCCTCCAACGCGGTCGCTACCAGCAAGATCTACAGCTCCAAGGACTCACTGACGCTCAACGTCTGCTCGGCGGCGAAGGCCAAGGGGGTTCTGGTCTTCACGATCGGCTACGAAGCGCCGACCGCGGGGCAAGCGCTGCTGAGCAACTGCGCGTCTTCGACCGCGCACTACTATCCGGCATCGGGTCCCTCAATCGGAAATACATTCGACAAGATCGCAAACTCCATCAACAAGCTGAGGCTGACGCACTGATATGGGCAGGATTTTCGCAAGGCTAATGCCGCGCCTGCGCCAGTTGGCCAGGTCAGAAGACGGAACCGCGACCATCCCGGTCCTGATCTTCGTGCCGTTCTACATCCTCTTCCTGCTCTCCTCCGTCGAGATGGGCATGTTGATGATCCGTCATGTGATGCTGGAACGCGCACTGGATCTGGTGGTGCGCGACCTGCGTCTGGGTCTGTGGACACCGTCCGACCCGGCCAATGCCGGTGACGAATTGCGCGGCCGGATCTGCGCGCAGGTCGGCCTGATTTCCGACTGCAAGAAGACGCTTCTGGTCGAACTGCGGCCGGTTTCGAAAACGACCTGGTCGCCGCTCTCCGCGGGTCCGACCTGCGTCGACCGTTCGCAGCCGGTTTATGCGAACCCGCTTCCGACCTTCGGAACCAGCAACGATATCATGTTGATCCGGGCCTGCGCGAAGTTCGACCCGGTCTTTCCGACCACCGCCATGGGCGCGCAACTGCCCAAAGACAGCACCGGCGCCTATGCGTTGGTTTCTTCCACCGCGTTCGTTAACGAACCGCGTCCGGGGACGTAATCATGACCATGTTGAGATCATTTCGCCTGCGCCTGTCCGGTTTCCGGGGTGAAGAACGTGCGGCGGTTCCTGTCGAAGGCGTCATCGGCGCGACGTTCCTCATCTGGTGGTTCGCTGCGTCGTTTCAGTTTTTCGATGCCTACCGTCAGAAGAACATCAACCTGAAAGCCTCCTACACGCTGGCCGACATGCTGTCGCGCGAAACCGGCCCGATTTCCGGCGACGCCAATGCGGCTACTGTGAACCAGGCCTACATCAACGGCCTGAACACGATGTTCGACTACATGACCTTTTCGCAGGAGCCGACCTGGATCAGGGTCAGTTCGGTCTATTGGGACGAAGACGCCAGCAAATATCGTGTGGACTGGTCCAGAACGTCGGGCACGGGTCACGATGCGATGACCACTCCGAAGCTGCAAAGCTACAAGGAGCATATCCCGGTTCTGCCGACCGGCGACACTGTGATCATCGTCGAGACGTTCATGGATTACAAACCCTTCCTGGGCTACTGGCTGGATGAAAACCAGTTCACGACCTTCATCCCGACCCGTCCGCGTTTTGCCTCCTGTCTGCCGTGGGAATCGAATGGCTGCGGGATCCAAGCGGATGGGAGCTGGAGCAATCCGGACATCACAGACGTACCCCCGGAAGAGGGCACACCTGTCGACGGCACCTGATCGCATCCTAAGCGGGCGGGCGGTTGTGCAGGGCTGAACAGATCCTGTCACGCCATCCGCCCATTCGCGCAGTTGAGTGCAGCGGGGCACAGGCCCATATCTCCGTCAACGGCACGCGCTCTTGCGTGCCTCCAGCCGGAGTTCATCATGTCGATCAGACCCGTTCTTGAACAGCGCCGCGCCCAGCCCGCCATCGAGGGGGCCGGCGTCAAACTTCACCGTGCATTTGGTTTTCACGATCCGAAGGAGCTGGACCCGTTCCTTCTGTTCGACGATTTCCGCAATGAGCGGCCCGAAGATTATCTGCGCGGCTTTCCCTGGCACCCCCATCGCGGGATCGAGACGATCACCTATGTGCTGGCCGGCACGGTCGAACATGGCGACAGCCTGGGCAACCGCGGCACGCTTGGTGCGGGTGATCTGCAATTGATGACCGCCGGATCGGGCATTTTGCATCAGGAAATGCCGCAGGGGAATGCCAAGGGCCAGATGCATGGCTTCCAGCTTTGGGCCAACCTGCCCGGCCATCTGAAGATGACCGCGCCGCGCTATCAGGATATCAAGAGCGCGGACCTGCCAGAGATCATCGACGATGATGGAACGGTGGTGCGGGTGGTGATCGGCAGCTTCTGGGGCAAGAAAAGCCCGGTCGACGGCATTGCCGCCGATCCTCAATATCTGGACATCTCGGTTCCCGCCGGGCGCACGAAAACCTTCAAGGTCGATACCTACCGCCGGGCTTTCGCCTATGTTTTTGCGGGGGCGGGCCAGTTCGTCGATGCAAGCCGCCCTGCCGGTGTGCGCTTGGAAAAGGAAGTGATGGGCGAGGAAGTGAACATCCGTGACCTGTCCGGCAACCGCACCCTGATCCGCTTCGGCTCGGGCGACGAGGTGACGGTGACGGCCGGTGCCCTGGGCGTACGGTTCCTTCTCATTTCCGGCGCGCCCATCGAAGAGCCGGTCGCCTGGCACGGGCCGATCGTGATGAACACGCAAGACGAACTCCGTCAGGCGATGTCCGACCTCAGGAACGGTACGTTCATCCGCCCGGCGCACTGAGAAGAGACGCAAGGCCGCCGCCTATGACGCGACGGCCTTGCGCACCATGTCGACGTAAATGTCCCCCACCGCCGTTCGCGACAGGCGCCCGCCCTCGCGAAACCAGGTGTTGACACCGTTGATCATCGCGATGATCGCCATTGTGGCCAGCCGCACGTCGGCCAGCCGGAAATGCCCTGCCGCCTGCCCCGCCGCCAGAATATGCGCGAGCCGGTCCTCATAGCCCCTCCGCAGCGCCTCGATACGGGCGAAATTCTCCGCGTCCAGATTGCGCAGCTCCATGTAGGACAGGAAGACCCCCTCGGCATGGTCCAGATTGCGCCCCATGTGGAAGCGCACGAAATGGTCAAGCGCGGCCTGCGGTTCCTCAGGCGTGGATGCTGCGGTATAGGCCGCGATCAACTCCTCCATATGCGTGCGCAGAAGATCGAAAAGCAGCGTCTGCTTGTCAGGCGTGTAGAGATAAAGCGCACCCGCCTGAAGCCCGACCTCGGCGGCGATCTGGCGCATGGAGACGGCAGCAAACCCGTGTCGCGCAAACAGTTTCAGCGCTGCCGCGCGGATGCGCGGCCCGGTAATGTCGGAATGCGATCCGGTGCGCCGTGCCATGGGATGAAATTATATGAACGCTCGTTCATTACAAGCCAGTCCCGCGCCCTTGCGGCCAGAGGCATCGGGCGCTTATCCTGTGCCCCGAACGAAAGGCCAGCCGATGATCCGCCTCAGACCCGCCCCACATCTCGTTGGCCTGATCGCGGCCTTCGCACTTGCAGGCTGCACCGATTTTCCTGAGCTCGACCGCAAGGTCGACCCCGCTGTGCTGGCCGCTCCCTATCCGCCGCTTCTGCCATTCGACGCCGTAACCCCGCCGCCCCCGCCCCCCGCGACCATCGTGCAGGATCTGACCGCACAGGGCGCGGCGCTGACTGCGCGTGCAAACGCCCAGAACAGCCAGCCCTGAGCCACCCCAACACCGCCCCGTGAGCCTCGTTGCATGACCGCGCGCCTTCGGCTAACACCCATGGCGTAAATCCCCGACCTGTCAGGAGCCTTCCATGTCCCAACCGTTGAAACTCGGCATCGCGGGGCTGGGCACTGTGGGCACCGGCGTGGTCAAGATCGTGCAAAAACATGCCGATCTTCTGGAACAGCGCAGCGGGCGCAAGGTGGTGATCAGCGCCGTTTCTGCCCGCTCGCGCACCAAGAACCGCGATGTGGACCTGTCGGCCTATGCCTGGGAAGACGATCCCGTGGCCCTGGCGCGGCGCAAGGATGTGGATGTGTTTATCGAGGTGATGGGCGGTCATGACGGGCCGGCCAAAGCCGCGACCGAAGCCGCGATTGCCAGCGGCAAGGATGTGGTCAGCGCCAACAAGGCGCTTCTTGCCCATCACGGGCAGGCACTGGCCGAAGCCGCCGAGGCGAAGGGTCACGTGATCCGGTTCGAGGCGGCAGTGGCCGGTGGCATTCCGGTGATCAAGGCGCTGACTGAAGGCCTCGCCGGCAACCAGATCCGCCGGGTGATGGGGGTGATGAACGGCACCTGCAACTATATCCTGACGCGCATGGAAAGCGCGGGCCTGCCCTA
>DAORUY010000140.1:0-7674 GCA_035433445.1 Paracoccaceae bacterium | reverse complement strand
CGGCGCATCGTCGTATGGAAAAACGGCGGGTCGTCGGTGGAAATCGTGACCTTCACCCCCCGCTCGCGCAAGCGATGGATCGGATGGGCGCGCCAACTCTCATAAAGACCGAGCGCAATGTTTGATCCCGGACAGACTTCCAGCACCACGCCCTTTTCGGCAATCTCGTCCACCAGTGCCAGATCCTCGATGGCGCGCACGCCATGGCCGATGCGCTCCACCCCCAGGTCGTGGATGGCGGCGCGCACACTTTCCGGCCCGCCCCACTCGCCCGCGTGCGCGGTCAGCCGCAGCCCCGCCTCGCGCGCCGCATCAAAGGACCAGCGGAAATCCTTCGGCGCGCCGATCTTCTCGTCGCCCGCCAGTCCGAAGCCAACGATCCAGTCCCCGGCCGTTTCCGCCGCGCAAAGCGCGGTTTCGCGCGCCTTGTCTGGTCCGAAATGCCGGATGGCGGTGATGATGCCCCGCAATGTGATTCCATCGCGCTTTTCGGCCAGATCGGCAGCGTCGCGGATCGCGTGCAGATAGTCCCGCCAGGCGCTCACATCCCGTCCGCCGCAGAAATCCGGCGACAGGAACGTTTCGCAATAGATGACGCCCGAAGCCGCGCTTTCCTCCAGCACCGCCAGCGTCAGCCGGTGATAGTCCTCCGGGCTTTTGAGCGTCTCGGTCGCGGCCTCGTAGACCTTCAGGAAATGCCAGAAGTCACGGTAGGCATAATTCCCGCGTTCGTCGAAGAGGCCGGAAAGATCCATCGACTTTTCACGCGCCAGCCCCCGGATGAACGCGGGCGGCGCAGCGCCTTCCAGATGCAGGTGCAGTTCGATTTTGGGCAGGTGCGCGGTCATCGGGCCTCCATCTCTGTCGGTACATCTGTCGGGACGGATGCCATACGCTTGCCATACGCCTGCGGGACGGAGACCGCCCACCGTCCGGGGCCTTCCGTCCGCCTCACAGGAAGCTCCGCCCCGGCCCGTGCGACGGCACACCCAGATGGGCCGCAACACTTGCGCCCACGTCGGTGAAGGCGACCTGACCGATGGCTCTTTGCCCCGCCCCCCAGCCCAGCACCGGCACCCGTTCGCGCGTATGGTCGGTGCCGATCCAGGTCGGATCGTTGCCGTGGTCCGCCGTGAAGATCGCCAGATCGCCCGGCCTGAGTGCGGCCAGAAATTGCCCGACCCGACCGTCAAACCATTCGAGCGCGCGCGCATAACCCGATACGTCGCGGGGATGGCCGAACAGGGTGTCAAATTCCACGAAGTTCGCAAAAGTCAAAGATCCCGGCTCGGCATTGGCAGCCCAGCCCATAAGATGTTCGAAAAGTGCAAGGTCAGCCCCCTTCTTAACATCGTCTATGCCCTGCATCGAATAGATGTCCCCGATCTTGCCGATCGCATGAACCTTGCGCCCCGCGCCATGAACCCAGTCCAAGAGCGTCGGCGCGGGCGGAGCAATGGCATAGTCGTGCCGGTTGCCCGTGCGCTTGAAATGGCCTGGCGCTCCGACGAACGGCCGGGCGATCACGCGACCCACCTTCATCGCATGAAGGCGCGGCGCGATGTCCTGGCAGAGCTTCAGCAGACGGTCGAGCCCGAACGTCTCCTCATGCGCCGCGATCTGGAACACGCTGTCGGCCGACGTGTAACAGATCGGCCAGCCGGTCCGCATATGTTCGGCGCAATGCGCCTCGATGATAGGCACGCCAGAGGCATGACAATTTCCCAGCGTCCCCCCCGCCCCACAAAGCCGCGCGACCTCGTCCATAAGGTCTTGGGGAAATGCGGGGCAAGTGTCTGGAAAATAGTGCCAATCCCAAGGCACGGGCACCCCGGTCAGTTCCCAGTGCCCTGACGGCGTATCCTTGCCGCGCGACAGTTCCGTGGCCGCGCCCCACAGGCCGGTCGGTTCGGCCCCGAGGCCCGGCATCGCGGCGCCGGACGCCAGCCGCACCGCAGCGGACAGACCCAGACGATCCAGGTGCGGCATCCGCAACGGGCCGGAACGTCCCGCCTCGGCCTTGCCCGCCGCGCAGGCTTCCGCGATATGGGCCAGCGTATTGGCCCTGGTATCGGGGTGAGTGCCGTTGAAGAATGATCCCGCGTCGGGCGCGCCGCCCGCGCCCACCGAATCCATCACGATCAGGAATGCGCGTGTCATCAGGCCACCCTTTCCACGATCAGATCGGGCTCATCAGGTTGCTCTTCCGACAGGCTGTAGGCGGCCAGAACCGCCGCCGCCGCCGCCGCCGCGTCCGCTTGGCTCGCCGCATGGACAAGCGCGAATGCCTCCCCCTTGGCGATGGGTTCGCCCAATGGCGCAAGGTCGGACAGGCCGACGGCGGGGTTGATCCTATCGCCGCCCTTCAGCCGCCCGCCGCCCAAATGGACCACCGCATTTCCCAGCGCCTGACCGTCAATCGCCGCAATAAAACCGGCGCGATCCGCCTTGACCTCAAGCACCACGGGGGCTGCTGGCAAGCGGTCGGGGAACCGTTCTACAAAATCATGCGGCCCGCCAAGCGCTGTCACCATCCGCCCGAACACCTCCGCTGCGCGGCCAGAGGTCAGCGCTTCGGCCAGCTGATCCTCGCCCTCCAGCGCGTCGCCCGCCAGACCCGCAAGCACCAGCGCCTCGCCACCCAAGGCAATGGTCAGATCCCACAGGTTCTGGCTAACCGCCTGCCCCGTCAGGGTTTCCATCACTTCCACCAGTTCCAGCGCATTGCCCGCAGCGGCGGCAAGCGGTTGCGACATGTCGGTGATCAGGGCGGCCGTCTTGCAGCCCGCGCCGTTCGCGGTATCGACGAGCGACCGGGCGAGCGCTCGCGCCTGCGGCAGGCTTTTCATAAACGCGCCCGATCCGACCTTCACATCGAGGATCAGCGCCTCAAGCCCCGCCGCAAGCTTCTTGGACAGGATCGAGGCGGTGATCAGATCAACGGACTCGACCGTTCCCGTGACATCGCGCACCCCATAAAGACGCCGGTCGGCGGGCGCGATGTCGGCGCTGGCGCCGACAATGGCGCAGCCCACGTCGCGGGTGATGCGGCGTAGCGCCTCCACCGGCTGGTCGACGCGGTAGCCGGGGATTGCCTCAAGCTTGTCGAGCGTGCCGCCGGTATGGCCAAGCCCCCTGCCCGAGATCATCGGCACATAGGCTCCGCAGGCCGCCAGCGCCGGGGCGAGCAGCAGCGAGGTACTGTCCCCGATCCCGCCCGTCGAATGTTTGTCGATCACCGGGCCGGGCATGTCCCAGTCCAGAACCTGCCCGCTGTCGCGCATCGCCAGCGTCAGCCCGACCCGGTCCACGGAGGGAAGGCCGTTCAGGAGGACCGCCATCGCAAAGGCCCCCGCCTGCGCATCGGTCACGCCCCCGTCCGCAAGACCCTTGGCGAACCAGTGCGCGGCGTCGGCCGACAGGCCGTGCCCATCGCGCACCCCTGCAATGATGCTGCGCGCGTCCATCAGACCCGGCCCATGTGAGCGGCCGAGAAATTGCCGGGCAGAAGCGCGCTTATGTTTGTCTTTTGGGTCAGCCCGTCGGTTGTAGCCAGCGTGACTGGCACGTCCGGCGCGCCAAATTCCGCAAGCTTCTGTCGGCAGCCGCCGCAAGGCGGCACCGGGGCGGGACTGTCGGCGATCACCGCAACTTCGGTCAGGCGGGTTTCGCCCGCCGCCACCATTGCGGCAATCGCCCCCGCTTCGGCACAGGTGCCTTCGGGATAGGCGACATTTTCGACATTGCAGCCGACATAGACCCGGCCCGACGCCCCCCGGACGGCGGCCCCGACCTTGAAGCGTGAATAGGGTGCATGGGCGTTTTCGCGCACAGCGCGCGCGGCGGCGATCAGTTCAGCTTCGGGCATGGCATGTCCTTTGACCGTTTGGACAAGTATTGCGCCGAACCCCGGCGGCCACAACAAGAAAGCCCCGCGAAGAAAGACGGGGGGCTTTGCGCCCCCCGCACCCCGCGCAGGATACTTAGGCCAGAATGAAGGGGCGGATTGGAAGGAATCAGGCGGGCGTGGTTGTGAAGAAGCCGGGCAGGCTGACTTCGAGAAGTTCGAAGTCAGTCGTCGGATCGGCCCAGCAGGTGACCATACCGGGGGGGGTGACGAAAGCGTCGCCCCGCGACAGGCGGAAGGGTTCCTTGTCCTCCCCCTCCAGCGTCATCTGCCCGCCCATAACAAAGCCGAATAGAATATCGCTGTCATGGCGGGTGGCGACCGGCGCGCCCGCCCCCCGGCGAACGACCTGTACGCCCGCGACACCCTTGGTATTGGCGCCGATCGTGGTGTCGCGGCAGATGTAGCCCGGTTGGCGGAAGGGGTGCCAGTCCGCGCCTTTGGCCAGATTATGGACGAACCGCTGGCCGTCCCATTCCCGGTCGGGGCGCAAGTCGGGGGTCGGCAGGGTCATCTCATGGTCGATCTCGGTGACGTGGTCGGCAGGTACGCCGATCTCGATCACTTCGATATCGTCACCCGCCTCAAGCACGCGGTGACGGATGCGCGGGGGCTGGATGAAGCAATCGCCCGCCGTCAGGCGCCGCACGCCGCCTTGGTCCTCATAAAGCACATCGACCCAGCCATTGATGCAGAAGATCAGCTGGAAACCCACCTTGTGGAAATGGACCATGTCCGGCACCTTGCCGTCCGGCACGCGGATATGGCTGGCGATAATCGCCCCGCCAAGGCGAGAGGGCACGAGGTCGCGGTAGGGCCATGCCAGCGCGGCCGATCACCCAGGGCGCCTGATCGGCCAGGCGGCGTACGACGAAGGCATGCTGGGTTGCGGGCAGGACCAGGGGCGGGTTCAACTCGTCAATCGTCACGTGGGTGCCGCCTGGGGAGGTCAGCGTCCGTTCGCCCCCCGCCAGCGTGTCCGGCGCGTCGGTCAGGATGCGCAGATGGCCGGGGGCCGTCTCTGCCGACTGGTCAAGCCGCACCCGCAGCCCATGACCGGAAAAGACCGCGACCGATGGATTGTCGGCGGGATAGATCATGTCCATCCGCATCCCCAAAACCTTGGTGAAGAAGGGCAGATCCTTGCGCAGGTCGGCCGTCGCCAGCAGCACTTCGGCACGAATTTCGGTCATTGCGGCTTTCCTTCCGGAGGTTAGATCTCGTTCGCCATTCTTCAAGCTTAAAGCTTATGATCAAGGATTTTATTGTATGTGTTTTGTATTGGGCATGCTAAAGCCGGAATTGCAGTGATGAAAATTTAGTTTAGCATTAAACTACAATCGGGAGGGCGGCCATGGAAGAGATTCGACAGGACAGCGCGCGGCAAGCGGCGCTTGACTATCACGAATTTCCCCGCCCGGGAAAACTGGAAATCCGCGCAACCAAACCGCTGGCCAATGGCCGCGACCTGAGCCGCGCCTATTCGCCCGGCGTCGCGGAGGCCTGTCTGGAGATCAAGGCCGACCCGGCCACGGCCAGCCGCTATACGGCGCGCGGCAATCTGGTGGCGGTCGTGACCAACGGCACTGCGGTGCTTGGCCTTGGCAACATCGGCGCGCTCGCTTCCAAGCCGGTGATGGAGGGCAAAGCGGTTCTGTTCAAGAAATTCGCCAATATCGACTGTTTCGACATCGAACTGAACGAACCCGACCCGGTGAAGCTGGCCGAGATCGTCTGCGCGCTGGAACCGACCTTCGGCGCGATCAACCTGGAAGACATCAAGGCGCCGGATTGTTTCATCGTCGAGGAACTGTGCCGCAAGCGCATGAACATCCCGGTCTTTCATGATGACCAGCATGGCACCGCCATCGTGGTCGGCGCGGCAGCCACCAATGCACTGCATGTGACGGACAGGAAGTTCAGCGAAATCAAGGTCGTATCGACCGGCGGCGGCGCGGCGGGCATTGCTTGTCTCAACATGCTTTTGAAGCTGGGCGTGAAGCGCGAAAATGTCTGGCTCTGCGATCTGGAAGGGCTGGTCTATCGCGGTCGGGCTGCACAGATGACGCCGCAGAAGGCCGACTATGCGCAAGGCAATCGGCCCGCAACGCTTGCTGAGGTGATCGAAGGGGCGGACCTGTTCCTTGGTCTTTCAGGGCCTGGGGTTCTGACAGCCGAGATGGTTGCGAAGATGGCCCCCCGGCCCATCGTTTTTGCGCTGGCCAATCCCTCTCCGGAAATCCTGCCCGATCAGGTCCGCGCCGTGGCACCCGATGCGATCATCGCCACGGGTCGCAGCGATTTTCCCAATCAGGTCAACAACGTCCTGTGTTTTCCCTTCATCTTTCGCGGCGCGCTGGACGTGGGTGCGACCACGATCAACGACGCGATGGAACTGGCCTGTATCGAGGGGATTGCGGCACTGGCCCGCGCCACGACCAGTGCGGAAGCGGCCGCGGCCTATCGCGGTGAAAAACTGACCTTCGGGGCAGACTATCTGATCCCCAAACCCTTTGACCCGCGCCTGATTGGTGTCGTGGCCAGTGCCGTGGCACGGGCCGCGATGGAAACCGGTGTCGCCACCCGACCGATCGCCGATCTGGAGACCTACCGCGAAAAACTGAACGGCTCGGTCTACAAATCCGCGCTGATCATGCGCCCGGTGTTCGAGGCGGCGCGTTCGGTCAGCCGCAAGATCATCTTCGCCGAGGGTGAGGATGAGCGGGTCCTGCGCTGCGCGAATGCCATGCTGGAGGAGATGACGGACAAGCCGCTGCTGATCGGTCGACCGGAAGTGATCGAGCGGCGCTGCGAACGTGCGGGCCTGCCGATCCGACCGGGGCGCGATTTTGAAATCGTTAACCCCGAAAATGATCCCCGCTATCGCGACTACTGGCAGACCTATCACGCGCTGATGGAACGGCGCGGGGTCACGCCCGACATTGCCCGCGCGGTGATGCGCACCAACGCCACCGCCATCGCCGCCGTCGCCGTCCACCGGGGCGAGGCCGACAGCATGATCTGTGGCACGTTCGGCCAGTATCTGTGGCATCTGAACTATGTGAATCAGGTGCTGGGGCGCGACGGGCTTTATCCGCATGGCGCGCTCAGCCTGATGATCCAGGAGGATGGCCCCCTGTTCGTCGCCGACACCCATGTGAATGCGATCCCCACACCGGAACAGGTGGCCACCACCATCATCGGCGCCGCCCGCCACGCCCGTCGCTTTGGCGTGACGCCGCGGGTCGCGCTCTGCTCGCATTCGAACTTCGGCAATCTGGAAAACGATTCCGGCCGCCGGATGCGCGCCGCGATGGAGATACTAGACGCGCGCGGTGTGGATTTCGCCTATGAGGGCGAAATGTCGGCGGATGCGGCCCTTGACCCCGAACTGCGCGCCCGCATCTTCCCCAATGCGCGCTTTGCCGAACCGGCCAACATCCTCGTCTTCGCCTATACCGACGCCGCCAACACCGCCCGCAACATGCTGAAGATGAAGGCGGGCGGGCTGGAGGTCGGGCCGATCCTGATGGGCATGGGCAACCGCGCGCATGTCTGTACGCCGTCGATAACGGCGCGCGGCCTTCTGAACATGTCGGCCATCGCCGGAACGCCGGTCACGCACTACAGCTGAGAATCGTCCTGCCGTGCGGGGCTGAGAGGTTTTGCAAAGCTGCGCCGCCCGACCTGATCGACCCTGCAAGCATGCTCTGTTTGCAAAAATTTGCTGACACTTGCCGACGTCATTCCGCAAATCACGGTATGCA
>DAORUY010000139.1:0-7729 GCA_035433445.1 Paracoccaceae bacterium | reverse complement strand
GCGGTATCAAGGGAGATATTAGCCGAAGCAAGACAGCTGGCCAGACGACCGCAAAAGCCACGACAAGCGCGCACCCCGCAATCGACTTTCCAGCCCGACGACGGCGGCCACCGACCACAGTAGCGACCAAGTCCGCTCTGTGATCAATCGCAGCGCTAGGACCACCGTTTGCCTGAGGGGGCGCTTGCGGTCCGGCTGCACGGCTTTTCTGTAATAAAAATTTCTTAATGGGGCTTTTCATAAGTTTAGTTTCAGGACAATCATTGGGGGCCAGCCGCCTTTCCAAGATGCGACGGGCAAAGGGGGGGCGGATGCGCGAAACCACAGGTGATATTCTGGAGCGCGCAGCACGGCTGTCCTGCTGGACGGCGCCTGGAACCCCAAGCCTTCTCGGCGGCGGCAAGACGAATCATAATGTTCTCATCGCCGACGGGGGGCGGAAATATGTTGTCCGGTTCGGACAGGACATTCCCGAACATGGCATCCTGCGCTGGAACGAACTGGCGGTCAGCCGTGCCGCGCATGCCGCGGGGTTGGGGCCGGCGGTGATCCATGCGGAGCCGGGCGTTCTGGTCATGGAATATGTCGAGGCGCAACCGATTGTCGCGGCCGACATTGCCCGCCCCGGCGCGGTGGAGGAGCTGGCGCAGCTTTTGCGTCGCATTCATCACGAG
This sequence comes from Paracoccaceae bacterium, assembly GCA_035433445.1. Taxonomy (GTDB): domain Bacteria; phylum Pseudomonadota; class Alphaproteobacteria; order Rhodobacterales; family Rhodobacteraceae; genus TMP-24. Next base: position 7,055 of record DAORUY010000139.1, on the reverse strand, counting down.
GTGCCGCGCCATCTGGGGGGGCCGGTGCTTTGTTTCTGGGTCTTCCACATCGTGCGCGATTACGTGCGGTTTCTGACCGTGCGCGGATCGCCCCATGCCTCGCTTCTGCACGCCCTTCTTGCAGACGCGGAACGGTTGGAGACACTGATTGGCCCGACGCCGGTGGTGCTGGGCCACAATGATCTTCTGCCCGGCAATATCTTGCAGGGCGATGGCCGGTTCTGGCTGATCGACTGGGAATATGCGGGCTTCGGCAGTCCGCTTTTTGATCTGGGCGGGCTGGCCAGTAACAATGCTTTCAGCCCCGATCAGGAGCGTGTGCTGCTGGCGGCTTATGACGGTGTCGCGCCCGACGCCGCCCGGTGGCGCCAATATGCGGCGATGAAATGCGCCTCGCTTCTGCGCGAGACGTTGTGGAGCATGGTGTCCGAACTGACCTCGGCCATCGACTTTAACTATGCGGACTATACCGCCAGCAATCTGGCCGCCTACCGCGCGGCCCGGCAAGAGCTTCAATCCTTGTGAGGACCGTATGAAAGACCTGCCCTCTTCTTCCAAAGTTGTGATCATCGGTGGCGGCATCGTCGGCTGTTCGACCGCCTATCATCTTGCCCGGATGGGGATCGAGGTGGTGCTGCTGGAGCGTAAGAAACTGACCTCGGGCACGACGTTTCATGCGGCAGGTCTGGTGGGTCAGCTTCGGACCAGCGCGAATGTGACGCAGCTTCTGGGCTATTCGGTCGATCTTTACAAACGACTGGAAAGCGAGACGGGTCAGGCGACCGGCTGGAAGATGAACGGGGGGCTGCGACTGGCGTGTAACGCGGAACGCTGGACCGAAGTGAAACGACAGGCGACGACCGCGCATTCTTTCGGCCTCGACATGCAGCTTCTGACCCCGAAAGAGGCGCAGGATCTGTGGCCGCTGATGGACATAGGCGATGTGGTTGGCGCCGCCTTTCTGCCGACCGATGGTCAGGCCAACCCTTCGGACATCACACTGTCGCTGGCCAAGGGCGCGCGGATGGCGGGCGCGAAGATTTTTGAGGATACGAAGGTTCTGTCGGTCGACATTCAGGACGGAGTGATCCGTGGCGTGGTCACGGCGGATGGGCGGATCGCCTGCGAAAAGGTGGTGGTCTGTGCAGGCATGTGGACGCGGCCCTTTGCGGCGCGTTACGGCGTGAATGTGCCCCTGGTGCCGGTCGAACATCAGTATCTTGTGACTGAACGGATCGACGGTGTGACGCCCACCCTGCCAACGCTGCGCGACCCCGACCGCCTGACCTACTGGAAGGAGGAGGTTGGCGGTCTGGTGATGGGCGGCTATGAACCGAACCCGAAGCTTTGGCGCGACGGATCCTTGCCCGAGGGGTTCCATTATACGCTTCTGGACAATGACTTCGACCATTTCACGCCGATCATGGAACAGGCGCTGGGCCGGGTGCCCGCATTGGAAAGCGCCGGGATCAAGCAGATGATCAACGGGCCGGAAAGCTTTACCCCGGACGGAATGTTCATTCTGGGCGAGGCGCCCGAGCAGCGGAATTTCTTCGTGGGCGCGGGTTTCAACGCCTTTGGCATCGCGTCCGGCGGTGGCGCGGGCATGTGTCTGGCCGAATGGGTGGCCAAGGGTGAGGCGCCGTTTGACCTTTGGCCCGCCGACATCCGTCGTTTCGGGCGGCCGCATTTCGATACGGACTGGATCCGCAAGCGGACCTACGAGGCCTATGGCAAACATTACACGCTCGCCTGGCCGTCCGAGGAACATCATTCAGGCCGTCCCTGTCGCCGGTCGCCGCTATACGACACGCTGAAGGCCGACGGGGCGGTCTTTGGCGAAAAGCTCGGATGGGAACGTCCGAACTGGTATGCAGACCTGGCGGCGGGCGAGGTGCAGGAAGATCGCTATACCTATCAGCGGCCGAACTGGCATGCGGCGGTCGGGCGCGAACATCGCATCTGCCGCGAGGCGGCGGTGCTGATCGACCAGACCTCGTTCGCCAAGTTCGCGCTGAAGGGGCCGGATGCGGAAGCTGCCCTGTCCTGGATCGCGGCGAACGATGTGGCGCGGCCCGTGGGCCATCTGATCTACACCCAGATGCTGAATGACCGTGGCGGGATCGAAGCTGACGTGACCGTCGTGCGCAAGGCGCGCGACGAATATTACATCGTGACCGGCACCGGCTTTGCCACCCGCGATTTCGACTGGATTTCCCGCAATATCCCTGCGGGAATGAATGCCCAACTGTTCGACATCACCTCGTCCAACGCCGTTTTGTCACTGATGGGGCCACGCGCCCGCGATATCTTGCAATCAGTGACGCGGGCCGACCTGTCGAATGCGGCCTTCCCCTTCGCGACTGCGCAAACCATCGGGATCGCTGGCTGTCCGGTGCTGGCCCTGCGCGTGACCTATGTGGGCGAACTCGGGTGGGAGCTGCACTTGCCGGTCGAATATGCCGCTACGGTCTATGCCGCCCTGCAAGAGGCAGGCGCAGCGTTCGGATTGCGCAACGCGGGCTATCGCGCGATCGAGACGTTGCGCCTTGAAAAGGGCTATCGCGCCTGGGGGTCAGATATCGGACCCGATCACACTCCCGACGAGGCGGGCCTGGGCTGGGCTGTGAAGATGAAGAGCGGTCTTGCGTTCAAGGGGCGACAGGCAGTGGCGGCGCAACGTGCCAGCGGCCAGCGCAAAATGCTGGCCACGTTCACCACAGCACCTGACGTGATCCTTTATGGGCGCGAGACGATTTATCGCGACGGACAGCGCGTGGGATGGCTGTCGTCGGGCGGGTTTGGCCATACGGTCGGCAGATCCATCGGCATGGGCTATGTCCGCAATCCCGAAGGGGTGACGGCGGACTACGTATTGTCCGGCCGTTATGAGCTTGAGGTCGCGACCGAGCGGTTGCCATGCGACGTGACGCTCGCGCCGCTCTGGGATCCGAAGATGGCGCGGATCAAGGCGTAGGTGCGGCCTCGGCCCCGCCTTGCGCCGCCCCGGTCGCCGGGGTGAAGCGAATGGTCGCGCGCAACCCCCGCCCGCCGGGTGGCAGATCGAAACTGACGGTCGCGCCCATCAGTGCCGCAATCTCCTGCACGATGGGCAAGCCCAGCCCAAGGCCGGTGCTGTCCGCCGTGCGCGCGGGCGGACGGCGCCGGTCGGTCGTTGGCGCTTGCAGGGCCTGTCGCCGGTCAGGAGGCAGGCCGGGCCCACTGTCTTCGATGCGCACGACAGGCTGATCCGGGCCGCTGGCAACCTGCACCGTCACATGCGCCCCGCGCCCGGCATAGCGCACCGCATTGTCGATCAGGTTTTGAAGCATTTCTTCCACCAGAACCGGGTCGCCGGTGCCGAAGGCGGCGGGCGGGCCGTCGTAGCCAAGGTCAATTCCGGCGCGGGCGGCGACCGGCACCAGATCTGCCGTCAGCCTGCGGGCCAGCGCCGCAAGATCGACCGGGCCGAAATCGCCCCCCCCGGCTTGGGCATCGACACGCGCCAGAACCAGAAGCTGCGCCAGCACCCGTTCCGCCCGCACCAGCGCCGTTTCGGCACGGGCAGAGGCCGCGCCGCGGATCTGTGGGTCGGTGGCGCGCGCCGCCATCGCCAGTTCGGCCCGCACCGTCGCCAGCGGTGTGCGCAACTGGTGGCTGGCATTTCCGGTGAAGTTGCGCAGCGCGTTCAGGGCCTGATCGAGCCGCTGCATAAAATTGTTGATGGCTTCGATCAGGCCCTGAACCTCGGTCGGCGTGGCGCCGGTGACGGGGTGCAGATCCTCGGGCGAGCGCAGCGCGATGGCATCACCAAGCCGGTCGAGCGGCCTGAGCGCGACCGTCACCGCAACCCACACGACCACGGCCGCCGCCAAGGCCAGAGCGGTCAGGCGTGTTGCCGACCGGATCAGGATCGACCTGGCCAGCGCATCGCGGGCGAGCGTCGATTCCGCGACCGTCACCGAAAAGGAAATCGGTGACTGGCCTGATGATATTTCGCGCGTCAGGGTGGCGATACGCACGGCCGAACCGCCGACAAAGCCATCCGTGAAAAAGACACCATGCGCGCCGGGTGGTGCGGCCGGGCGCAGATTTTCATAACCCGTCAACAGGGCGCCTGCCGGGCCATCGACGCGGTAAAAGACCTGATCTTGCGCGGTCGAGGTCAGCATTTCCAGCGCGGCATAGGGCAGATCGACGTCAAGGCCACCCGCCGCGTTCAGTGAAACCCGTTCAGCAATCGCCAAGGCAGAACCGGCCAGAACCCGGTCGGAAACGCCTTGGGCCGTACGGCGCGCTTCGAACCAGGTGTCGGTCAGGGCCGCGATACCAAGGGTCGCGGTGGCCAGAAACAGCCAAAGCAGAAGGCGGCGGCGCAGGGAATATCCCGTCATTCGCCGTCATGCCCGCGTTCGATGTAATAGCCCAGCCCGCGCGCGGTTTTAAGTGTCAGCCCAAATGGCGCGACGCGGCGGCGCAGACGCGAGACATATTGCTCGATCGCATTGTCCGACAAGATGTCATCAAGGCTGGTCAGGGACTGAACGATGGCCTCTTTCGTCACCACCTTGCCTGCGCGCAGGAACAGCAGCTCCAGCAAGGCAAGTTCACGCGGGGGCAGGTCGACGATAGTGTCATGGGCGCTGAACTGGCGGGTCTTCAGATCAAGGACCATCTGGCCAAGGCGCACCTGGGACGATCGCAGACCGGCGCGGCGCCTGAGGATGGAGCGCACGCGCGCCTCGAACTCCGCCACGTCGAACGGTTTTGCCAGATAGTCGTCAGCACCAAGATCAAGGCCCCGCACCCGTTCTTGCGGCGCGGCGCGGGCGGTCAGGATCAAGACCGCCGCATCGTTTCCCCGCGCGCGCATGGATCGGAGCACCGACAGGCCGTCGCGTTCCGGCAGATTGAGGTCGAGGATGACAAGATCGAACTGTTCAGCCGACAAAAGCGCATCGGCCGACGCGCCGTCCTGCACACGGTCGACGGCATAGCCCGCAGCCGTCAGCAGCGCGAAAAGCGCCTCCGACAGCGGCAGGTCATCTTCGACAAGCAGAAGTCGCATCCCGTTCGTTCCTCCCCCCGCAGACACTAGGGCCATTCGCCGGGCTTGTGAACGCCTGCCCGTTTGGGCATCGTTGGGCGATGCGGTGGCGGACAATTCTTGTGATGGCACTTTGGCTCGGGGCATCGCCGCTCGCGGCCGAGGTGTACGAATTTCCCGCGCCGGGGGTGGAGGCGGACCAGCTTCGCATCTACTCGACCCTCGATGCGCCGCTCGCTGGGCCATTGATCGAAGGATTTCAGGCCGCCCACCCGCAAACCCGCGTCATCTACGAGGAGTTGCTGAGCGGCGAGGTGACCGCCCGGATCGTGGAAGAGACCGACAAGGGCGAGGCGACCGCCGATTTCGCCTTCTCCTCTGCCATGGATGCGCAGGTCAAGCTGGCCAATGACGGTTATGCGATGGCGTTGCATCTGGCGGGCAGTGCGACATGGCCGCGCTGGGCGAACTGGCGCGACATGGCCTATGCCCTGACGTTCGAGCCGGGCGTGCTGGTCTATCACAAGCCGACATTCCCCGACGGGCCGCCCCAGACGCGGCGAGATCTCATGGCATGGCTACGCGGCGAGGGGCGTACGATGCCTGGCCGGATCGGCACCTATGACATTGAACGATCGGCAGTAGGGTATCTGTTTCTGGCGCGCGACACCGAACATTTTGCCGATGTCTGGTCGCTGGTCGCGCTGATGGCCGTGTCCGGTCTTCAGACCTTCGCCACCAGCCAGGAGATCATCGACCGTGTGGCCGATGGACGCCTGGCGCTTGGCTATAACATTCTGGGGTCTTATGCCGCCGATCAGGCGCGGGCGAAACCCGATCTGGGTCTGGTGCTTTTGAAGGACTACACCGTTGTCGTTTCCCGCGTGGCGCTCGTGCCGCGCGCCGCGGGCAATCCCGACAGTGGCGCCGCCTTCCTGTCGTTTCTGATGAGCAGGGAAGGGCAGGAAATTCTGTCCGACAGGCTGCGGCTTGCAGCCATCAGTCTGGAGGTGTCGGGCGACAATAGTGCGCAAGCGATGCAAGAAGCACTGGGCGACAGCCTGCGCCCGGTGTCGGTCAGTCCCGGGCTTCTTGTCTATCTGGATCAGGCCAAACGACAGCGCCTGATCCGGCAGTGGCGCACCGCGCTGGGGCGTGACTAACATCCACCTGTGCCCTGTCAGCTTCCCGTCAGCTTTTTGTGATTAGCTGCCATCAAGGCCGCGCGGGAGGCGCGGGCTTGTTGTGGCGCACACTGCGCCTTGGGAGGAAAAACATGAAACATTTCGCACTGGGCTTTGCCCTGGCGGCGGCCTTTGCCCTGCCGGCCTTTGCCAACGACTATATGATCATGGCGCCCGCTGCGCCGGGCGGCGGCTGGGATTCGACCGCTCGCACGATGCAAGAAGTCATGCAGGCCGAAGGCGTGTCGGCCAGCGTGCAGGTCCAGAACGTCGCAGGCGCGGGTGGGACCGTTGGCCTTGCACAGTTTGCCTCGACCACGGCGGGTGATCCGTCGCAGTTGATTGTTGGTGGGTATGTGATGGTCGGGGCAATTCTGACCAATGCCTCGCCAGTGTCGTTGAAGGACGTGACCCCCATCGCCCGGCTGACGGGCGAGGCGGTGGCAATCGCGGTTCCTGCGAATTCGCCCATTCAGTCGATCACCGAACTGGTCGACCAGATGAAGGCTGATCCGGGTGCTGTCAGCTGGGCCGGCGGTTCGGCCGGCGGTGTCGATCATATCACCGTGGGGCTTCTGGCCAAGGCGGCGGGTGTTGATCCGACCAAGATCAACTATGTTGCCTTTTCGGGCGGGGGCGAGGCGCTGGCGGCAATTCTTGGCGGTCAGGTGACGGCGGGTATCTCGGGCGTGGGTGAATTCCTGCCCCAGGTTGAAGCTGGCACGATGCGTATTCTGGCCGTCTCGACCGCAGAGCGTTGGGCCAACACCGATGCGCCGACGCTGAAGGAATCCGGTTATGACGTCGATGTCATGAACTGGCGC